>NZ_JBSFTS010000004.1:0-313129 GCF_053591375.1 Streptomyces sp. NPDC003034 | reverse complement strand
GGCACGGGGAGAAAGAGGTGGGGGATGCGCGAGGCACGCCGCAGACACCGCCTTCCCGTCCGCTCAGCGTCCGGACGGGGCAGCGTCCCGCGGCAGCCCCAGAGGGTCGTCGGCCGGCCGGCGTCAGATCAGCTGACGGACTCAGCCGAGGAGCTCGACGTCGAGTTCACCGAGGTGGAAGGCGCGTACCGCGGCGAGCAGTTCGTCCTCGGACAGCTTGCCGCTGCCGTCGGTGTCGATCTGCCGGAAAGCGTCGCGGGCCTCCGCCTCGCCGAGGCCGAGCACCTGGAGCCAGGCGGCGAACTCGGCGCCGTCGATGACGCCGTCACCGTCGCGGTCTGCCAGAGCGACGATGCCCTTGGTGACCGGACCCATCACCGGGTTGAAGGTCGCGGCGCCGCCCTTGACCACCTCACCGGCAGCCTTGAGGAACTGCTCGCGGCTGAGGGGACCCTGCGGCGTGGTGCCCGCCTTCCGGGCCAGGTGCTCGAACATGGCGATGAAGCCGTCGCGCAGCGCGACGGCCTTCTTCGAGTCGGGGGACTCACCGAAGGCACGCGCGATGGTGGCTGCCTCGGTGGTGAAGTCCGAGGGCTCCAGCACTCCGTCGCCGTTCGTGTCCCACTTGTCGAATCGCTTGGACAGACGCTCCTGCGCGACGTTGCCGACTGCCATGGTCATGGGTCGTTCTCCTTGTTCCTCAAGGTGACGTCCGGACGGGCGTCCGGACGCGCCGTCCCCGGCCGGGACACGGATCACGTGTCTTTGCCGGAGGTCTGTGTGGGCGTGGTGCGTCAGAGCCGCACCACGCGTCGGCCTTCCGCCGTTCCCCGGGTGTCCAGCACCGGGCAGGTGGCGCCGTCCCAGTCGGCCGACCGGTAGTCGGAGTGCTCCTGAAGCAGCACCACCAGGTCGGAGTCGCCGAGGGCCCGCTCCCGCGACGGCTGCCGGGGGACCGATACGCCGTCCACCTCGAACCGTTCGACATGCGGGTCGTGGTAGGCCACCCGGGTCCCGTGGGCGAGCAGCGCGCGGGCCACGGCGTAGGCGGGTGACTCCCTGGTGTCGGCGATGTCGGCCTTGTACGCGACGCCGAGCAGCGTGACCCGGGCCCGCGCGGGGTCCTTGCCCGCCGCGACGAGCAGGTCGCGGGCGCGGTCGGCGACGTGCTGCGGCATCGCGTCGAGTACGGCGCGGGCGGCACCCAGGGTGCGGAAGGTGAAGCCCTGCTCGGCGGCGCGGGTCATGAGGTAGCGGGGGTCGACCGGGATGCAGTGGCCGCCAACGCCGGGGCCCGGCCGGAACGCGGAGAACCCGAAGGGCTTGGTGTCCGCGCAGCGCAGCACGTCCCAGATGTCGATGCCGACCCGGTCGCAGTAGACGGCGGCCTCGTTGACCAGCGCGATATTGACGTACCGGTAGGCGTTCTCCAACAGTTTGGCCATTTCCGCCTCCCGGGTTCCGGAAGCGATGACCACCTCGTCGACGAGGCGTTCGTAGAAGGCGGCGGCGTGCTTGGCGCAGAGCTTGGTGCAGCCGCTGACGATCTTCGGCGTGCTGCGCAAGGTGTGGCGCCGGTTGCCGGGGTCGATGCGCTCCGGCGAGAACGCCAGGTGGAAGTCCTCGCCTGCGCGCAGGCCGTACGCCTCCAGCAGGGGCCGGACGATCTCCTCCGTGGTCCCCGGGTGGCTGGTGGACTCGACGCAGACGAGCATGCCCGGTTCGAGGCGGCGGGCCACGGTACGGACGGCCGAGATCAGCGGTTCCAGATCCGGTTCGCCGGCCGGGGTGAGCCCGGTCGGAACGCAGATGACGACGGTGTGGGCGCCCGTGAGGATGTCGGGGTCGGTGCTCGCGCGGAAGCCCGCGGCGCGCATCGCCTCGATGTCCTCGTCGTGGATGTCCCCGATGTGGGAGCGGCCCCGGCCCAGGCTCCCGACGACGGTGGCGTCGATGTCGTGGCCGACGGCCGCCAGCCCTGCCTCGCAGGCCCGGCGGGCCAGCGGGAGGCCGACGTAGCCGAGACCGACCACGGCTAATTCTGTCAACATGCGTCCCCCATGTGTCCGGTGTGTCCCCTCGCGGTCCGGCCGTCAGCCGCTGAAGCTGCCGCTGCCGGGCACCACGTGGGAGCCGTGGCCGGGGGCGACCGTGACGGACGGCCCGAGACAGAACGGGTCGCCGTAGACACGCACGGGCCTGTCGGTGGCGTTGGTCAGCACGTGCGCCGCGGTCGGCAGTTTGTGGCAGCCCATCGGGTTCTCGTACACGGCCAGGGGCTGCACCTCTGTCCGGAAGACGGTGACAGTCCCCTCGGCGGCGGTCGCCGGGGTCTGGAGGAGGCCCAGTGCGGCGCTGGAGGCGAGGACCAGGGTGACAAGGGAACGTCGCAAGAGAGCTTCTCCGTAACTTGCCGGGTCGCAACGTCCCCCTGTTGCGAAGGAGTTGAATTTCAAATTCCGTTTGTTTCTCCAGGATTGCATGCGATTCAGCAAGTCAGTGCCGTATATTCGGAAACTCCCCTGTATGAGTGAAATCTTCCAGCTCAGCGCGGGGAGACCGTCGCGCCGGGCGGCGTGCCCGCGCCCACGGCGTCCACGGCCCAGGCGGTGACGGTGCGGCGGCAGATCTTCCCCGTGGACCGCAGCGGCACCCGGTCCAGCACCAGCAGGTACTCGGGGAACTTCCGCCGCTCCAGTCCTTGGGCGCCGAGGTGCGCCGTCAGGGTGCGCAGGACCGGCGCCGGGGCCCCCGGCACCGGCCGAACGCACGCGCACAGCCGTTCCCCGAACTCCTCGTCCGGCACCGGTACGCACACGACCTCCGCGACCTGGGGATGGGTGCCCAGCTCGTGTTCCACCTCGGCCGGGCTGATGGTGTAACCGCCCCGGATCACCACGTTCTTGAGCCGGCCGAGAACCCGCAGCCGTCCCGCCTCGTCGAGCGCCCCCAGATCGCCGGTGCGGACCCAGCCGGTGGCCGTGCGGTAGCGGGCGTCCAGTTCAGGAGCGCCCACGTAGCACAGCGGGGTCATGGGGCCCTTGGCCTGGATCTCCCCGGGCTCCCCGGTAGAGGCCGGGGAGCCGTCCGGCCGGACGATCCGGATGGAAGCCACCGCGGTATCGGGGGTGCCCGCGGTGTTCCCGGGCGGGGCGCCGGGAGCGGCGGTGTGGCAGTTCACGCCGTCCGACGAGCCGTACACGGTCACGACCGGCACGCCGAACCGTTCCCGGCAGGCGGCTTCGGTGGAGAAGGGCAGCGCGGCGCCGCTGGAGACGACAGCCCGTAGGGAGGAGGTGTCCTCCCCGGGGAGGCGCGGCAGGTCCGCCATCCGCCGCAGCATGGTCGGCACCCCGAGCACATGGGTGGGCCGGTGATCGCCGACCGCCCGGAGCGCGTCGGCGGCGTTGAAGCGCTCGCGCACGATGAGGGTCCCCCCGAGCGCCGCCAGCGTGACCGGGACACCCAGCGAGCCGTACGAGGAGGCCAGCGGGACGAGGACCAGGAGCCGGGGCGGTTCGGACCGGTGGCCGGTGAGGGCCCGTACGTAGGCGGCTCGCCCCCCGGCCATGGCCTGGTGGCTGTAGGCGACCAGCTTCGGCTCGGCCTCGGAACCGGAGGACACGAGAATTCGTGCCGGAGCGGTGGCCTCGGCGGGGGGTTGGTCCGGTCGGACCAACCCGTCGGGCACGGCCCCGTCCAGCCGCCATGCGCCGGCCGCCACCGTGTGAGCGGTGTCGGCCGCGCTGTCCGGAACCGTGAACACGGCTCGCAGCCAAGGTAGTTCGGCCGACGCTTCGAGGTCTTCGCTCTCGCTGAAGACGGCTCCGCCCGCCCTGGACCGAGTGAGGAGCGAGAGGGTGTCCCGGATCCCGCCCCCCAGCGGGTAGGGCAACGCGACCGCGCCGAGGGCGTAGACGGCCAGCTCCGTCGCCGCGGCGAGGCGCCCGTTGGGCAGTCTGAGGGCGATCACGTCCCGGGCGCCGAGCCCCGCCTCGGCGAACAGGGCCGCGATGCGCAGCACCTCCGCGTACAGCTCCCCGTAGGAGACGGTGCCCTGTCCGTCCACCACCGCGTCGCGGCCGGGGGAGGCGAGCGCGTGTCCCTGGAAGAGGGAGAACAGGTCGGCGTCGGGGCACAAGCCCCGGGCCTCCCACGCCCTGCGATCGGCGCGAGGGACCCGGTCGGGTAACTCCAGGCCGTTCCGGGAGCGCCAGGGGGCCTCGTGCACCGTGTGCGTCGCGTTCACCGGGCATCCTCCGTGAATTCCCAGGGTGTGGCGGGACGGGCGTACGGGAGGTGGTCGTCCGGCGGCAGGACGGCCCGGACGAAGGCCGGGTCCCTGGCGAGGTCCGACAGGTCGGTGCGGACGGCGACGGACGCGAGCCCTGCCCTCCGCAGCTCGGTCAGCCACTCCTCCGTCCCCCGGGTCCTCAGCCGCTCCTCCATCGGTGCGGTACCGGTGGCGCCGAAGGTCCGGGCCACCTCTCGGGGGCGTGCCCGCGCCTCGGCTCCCAGGTACAGCAGCCCGTCGGCCGTGGGCAGCGGACGGTCCAGCGGGGACAGTCCGACGCGCCGGACCGGGCGCGGGACCAAGGCCGCCGCGGAAAGCAGCGACGACGTGGCGTGACAGCCCCGGTGGGTCTCCTCACGCGCGAGGAGACCGGCGAGCACGGCCTGCGCCAGGACCAGACCGCCCAGCACGTCGGTGACGGTCATCAGGGAGGGGGCGGGTACCTCCCCGGCGGGGCGCAGCGCGGCGGCGAGGCCGCCGTGCACCTGGGCCAGGTAGTCGGTGCCGATCGGCGGGACCGGGCCGAGAGCGGTGCCGAAGCCCGAGGCGGAGGCGTACACCAGGCGGGGGTTGACAGCGTGCAGCGCGTCTGCGTCCAGCAGGAGGCTCTCCGCCTTGCCGGGTGCCCAGTTGTGCAGGAAGACGTCGGCGCGGGACACCAGCTCGCCCACGGTCTCCCGCCCCTGGCGGGTGGTGAGATCAGCCTCGACCACGGACTTGCCGTGGTTGAGCGCGGAGAACCGGACCGAGCAGCCCCCGGCAACAGGGGGCAGACCGCGCATGGGGTCGCCGCCGGGGGGTTCGACACGTACGACCTCGGCGCCGAGCAGCCGCAGGACGTGGCCGGCCATGGGCCCCTGGATACGGCGGGCCGATTCGATCACCCGCACACCTGTCAGCGGCAGTACGTCTCCGTCTCCGCAGCTCCTGGCTACAACCTGGGGACGGTGGGACACGTGGGCCGAGGAGGACGGTTCGACCACCCAGGGGGCCAGGCCGGCCGGCGCCGTCGTCGTCTCCCCGACCTCGGCCACCGACACGCCGTGCGCGGCGCCGACCTGACGTACGGCTGCCAAGGGGTGCGCCCGCACGGCGGCGCGGAGTTCCGCGGGCAGGGGACAGACCGCCGTTGCGAACCGAGTCTGGAAGGGCAGCCAGCCGCGCCCCGCCACCCGGGCCGGCACGCCCAGCCGGTACCAGAATCCGCCCCAGGCCAGGGGGTCGAGCGTCTCGATCTCGATGAGTGTGCCGTCCTCGGTGGTGAGGGTGGCCAGCCCCGTGCCGCTTCCGGGCGGTGTCCTCGGAGCGCCGTCCGTGGTGGCGACGGCGAGGTACTGGGTGACTGCCAGAAGCGCCCCCTGGGCGAGCGAGGTGCCGGTCCGCAGCGGCGGTCGCCCGCGTCCGCGGGCCAGCAGGGCTGCCGTGACGCCCTGAGCGGCGAGCACGCCGGTCACCGTGGACACGTAGTCCACGGCGAGCGGCGCCGGGGCGCCGGTGGCCAGGCCGTGCACCTGCATGACGCCGCACGCGGCCTGCACCGCGTGCTCGTCGCCCGCGTCGATCCCCACCGGCCCTGCGCCGCCGATGGCCCATGCGGACCTGCCGATGCGACAGCGTGGGGGACCGAGCGTACGGCCCAGCAGCTCCTCGGCCACCGACATGGCGGTACGGGTGGCCGCGGGCGCCGGCCGGGGCCCGGCCTCCTCGGACAGGCTCACGTGCGCTGACCGCCTCCCCCGCCTCGCTGCCCCGTGCCCTCTCCGGGCATCGGAACGATCTTTCCGCCGGAAGAACAGCGGGAGGGCGGCCGGGGGCACGGGGAAGGCGCCGCTTCATCCCCAATGGCTAGGGTTCGCAGGGCTGTTTGAGCGGGCCGGCCGGCCGGACCGGTTCAGGGCGCGAACGAGGGCGCCGGGGCCTGCGCGACGACTTGCCTGGGCGGGGTCAGGCGGCGCAGCAGGGCATGGACCGCCGCCTCGTCCGTAACGGATGCCGTGCCGAGGATCAGCTGGGCCAGTAGAGATGCGAAGCGGTTGTCCGGCTGGCGGAGCAAGGGCTCGCCGCCCTCCCACAACGCCGCACGGAGCCGTTCCGCCGTCAGTTGCCCGTCGCCCGCCGATGTGATGACGAGGAGCCGGGCGAGGCGCCGGTCCAGGGGGGTCGGCGTCCAACGGCCCGCGGCCAGGTCGTCGGACAGGTCCAGGGCCGGCTCACCGAAGGAGGCGGCGGGCTCCGTGCGGTCGGTGGGGGTCGTCATGGGGCGGTGCCGTGGCCTTCCGGTGAGCGCCGGGCCGCGGCGGCGGCACGGCGGATGGTGCGGGGCGGCGGTGCGGGGCGGGTGGTCCCCGCCGGGAATGCGAAGTGGGCGCGTGCTCCGCCGTCGCCGGCCGGGAACACGCGCCCACGGCACCGGAGGCGGTGCGGAGAGGTCGCGACGGGGGTGGCGCGACCATCCGCTCCCGGAGTCCCGCCGTCAGAGTGAGGGCGGGACCGGGACCGCACTTCGGTGGTCCAGGGGGGTCAGCTCGCCGGCGTGGTCCGGCGGCCGGTGGCGGCGCGGAGGATCACGGCGAGGGCGACCAGGACGATGCCGAACCAGACAACGCTCGTGACGCCCACCCGGTCGGCGAACAGGCCGCCGATGAGGGCGCCCAGGGCGATGCAGGTGTTGTAGGCCATGGTGTTGAGCGACATCGCGGCCTCGAAGGTCTCGGGCGCCGCCGAGAGCGTCATGTTGATCTGGCTGAGCTGGACGACGCCGAAGGCAAGGCCCCACAGGACCATGGCGGCGATCACGCCGATGTCGTTCGTGCCGATGGTCAGCAGCATGGCGAGCGCGGCGATCATGACCAGGCCGCCCACGATGAAGCTGCCGCGCAGGCTCTTGCTGACGGTCTGGCCGCCGATGAAGTTGCCGATCGCGCCGCCGATGCCGAAGACGATGAGGACGACGGTGATGAAGCCGACCGTGGCGGACGTACTTTCCTCAAGGTAGGGCCGGACGAAGGTGTAGGCACCGAAGTGGCCGAGGACGAAGAACACGACCATGACCAGGACCACGCGCAGCTGCACGTTCTTGCCGGGCAGTCCGAAGACCTCCCGGACCGAGACCGCGTTGGCCGACGGCAGCGAGGGGATCGTGAAGGCGACCGCGAGGAACACCAGAGCGCTGAGGCCGGCCCAGATCAGGAAGGTGGTGCGCCAGTCGGTGGCGCTCTCCAGCAGGGTGCCGAGCGGGATGCCGACGACGGTGGCGATCGAGATGCCCGACATGACGACGGCGGCGGCCCGGTTGGCGTGCTTCTCCGGGACGATGCGCATGGCCATGCTGACGCCGATGGCCCAGAAGACGCCGCTGGCGAAGCCCATGATCAGGCGGGTGCCCAGGATGAGCGGGTAGTTCGGGGCGATCGAGGTGATCAGGTTGCCTACGGCCAGGACGGCGAGCAGTGTGGTCAGCAGCCGGCGCCGGTTGACGCGCCGGGTCCATGCCACGATGAAGGGCACGCCGAGACCGGCCGCCACACCCTGCGCCGTGACCATGAGACCGGCCGAGCCCACGGAGACCCCGAGGCTCTCGCTGAGCGGGGTGAGCAGGCCGATCGGCATCAGCTCGGTGGTGAGGAAGACGAACAGGCTGGCGGTGATGGCGGCCACACCCAGCCATCCCCGGGCCGGGGACACCTGCTTCTGCGGCGCCGCGGGCGTGTTTGTTTCTTCTTGAATGGTCATGTCATCTCTCCGGATGTGGTCAGGCGTAGTACGCGAATGCCTCGTGGCGCCGGGGTCCGACGAGGAGGTCATGGCGTGGGGAGGTGCGCCCGCCGTTATCCGCTGCGTTCCTGTTCCAGAGCGGGTTGGTCGGGGAGGTTCGAGACGGTGGTGCGGGGTGGAGCCGGGGCGGTCCCCTCGGGCTTCGGTTTGGGTGGGCGCGGCTGGCCGAGCACGACCGCCAGGAAGATGACGACCATGCCGACGATCTGGAGGGCGGACAGCACCTGGTCCTTGACGAGGTAGCCCAGCAGGGTCGCCACGACCGGGCTGCCCAGCGCGAGGAAGGAGACCGCCACGGCCGGCAGGCGTTCGATGCCCCGGAACCAGACGATGTAGCTGAGGACCGCGCCCAGGGTGATGAGGTAGGCGAACCCTATGACGTTGGAGCCGGTGACCTGGTCGGGAAGGTCTTCCAGCGACAGCCAGAACGGCAGCAGGACGAGACCGCCCGCCGTGAGTTGCCACCCGGTGAAGGTGAGCAGTCCGACGCCCTCCGGCCGGCCCCACCGCTTGGTCAGTGTGATGCCCGAGGCCATGCACAGCGTTCCGCCGACCGCGGCGAGTACGCCGATGGCGTCGAGCGACGACGTGCCCCTGAAGACGAGCAACACCACGCCGCCGGTGCCCATCGCGCAGGCCAGCGCGTGGACGGGTCTGATCCGCTCGCTGAGGAAGAGGGCGGCGAGGATGACGACGAACATGGGCTGTGCCGACATGATCATGGCGGCGATGCCGCCCGGGAGCCGGTAGGCAGCGACGAAGAGCAGGAAGTTGAAGGCCCCGATGTTCAAAACGCCCAGCACCAGCGCGCGCCACCACCAGCTGCCGACCGGAAGCTTCCGGCCGAGGGCCAGCAGTACCAGGCCGCCGGGCAGCGCCCGCATGGTGGTCGCCAGGAGGGGACGGTCCGGTGGCAGCAGTTCGGTGGTCACCAGGTAGGTGCTGCCCCAGACCGCCGGAGCCAGGCCGGTCAGGGCAGCCGTGAGTACATTCTGTCTGTTCGTCATCTTGCCTCAAATCCCGCGGGAATCACCGTGGTTGGCGATGTCCGTCCGTCCGGCTCAGTCGAAGATCGGGTCGCGGTCGCGGCCGCGCTTCAGCTCGAAGAAGCCGTCGACGCTCGCCACGGCCAGTACGCCGTCCCAGAGCGTTCCGGCCGCCTCGCCACGGGGGGCGGGGGTGAGTACGGGGCCGAAGAACGCCAGCGGCTTCCCCTCCGGGCCGGGCACGTGGATCACGGGGGTGCCGACCTCGGAACCGACCGGGTCCATCCCCTCGTGGTGCCGGGCCCGCAGCGGCTCGTCCCAGGAGGGGTCCTCCGCGGCCTCGATCAGGTCGGCGGGCAGACCCGCCTCCTCCAGGGCGGCGCGGATCATGTCGTGGCCGAGCCCGGCCTTCTCGTGGTGGATCAGACGGCCCATGGCGTTGTAGAGGGGGCGCAGCACCTCGTCGCCGTGCCGCTGCTGCGCCGCGACGCACACGCGGACGCAGGCCCAGCCGTCGATCATGCCCTGGCGGTACTTCTCCGGAACCTCACGGCCCTCGTTGAGGACGGACAGGCTCATGATGTGGAAACGCGTTTCCAGCGGCCTGACCTGCTCCACCTCCAGCATCCAGCGTGAGGTGATCCACGCCCAAGGGCAGCGGGGGTCCACCCAGATGTCGGCGACGGTCGTCTCGGAACGCGGTGGCGTGGTGCTCATGGCGGTCGCTCGTCCTTTCAGTGTCACGGGCGCGAGGGCGCGCGCCGGCATGCCTCGGCGCCGTGCGCCCAGGTGCGGGAGTTGGGGAAGAGGGCAACGGAGGGAGCGACTTCGGGCATGCCGGAGGGGCCCCGATCGCGGGCGCCCCGGCTGAGTCCGGCCCGTAGACGTTCCTGCCGTGTGCGGTCGTCACCAGTGTCGGGTCGGTGGCATCAATGAGTCCAACACATGCTTGTCACGTGATGGATCTCGTATCACGATGGATCCATGGAGCTCCAGCAGATGCGGTACGTGATCGCCGTGGCCGAGACGAACAGCTTCACGAGGGCCGCGCAGCGCTGCCTTGTGGTCCAGTCCGCGCTCAGCCATCAGATCGCGCGCCTGGAGAAGGAACTGGGTGCGAGGCTCTTCGAACGCACCAGCCGCCGAGTCCGGTTGACCGCGGCGGGCGCGGCCTTCCTGCCCGCCGCCCGCCAGTGCCTGGACGCGGCGGAGCGGGCCGCGGCCGAAGTCGCGGCGGCCGTCGGGGAGGTGCGCGGACGCCTCGCGGTGGGTCTGATCCCCACCGTCGCCGCCGTGGACATTCCCGCCGTTCTCAGGGACTTCCACCAGCGCCATCCGAAGGCCCGGATCAGCCTCAGTGTGGGAGCGAGCGACGAGTTGGTCGAGCAGGTCAGGCAGGGCGACATCGAGGTCGCCTTTCTCGGCATCCCGGTCACCTCGCGCCCTCGGGGCGTCATGGCCCGGGAGCTGGCCCGGGAGCGGCTGGTCGCCGTGGTCTGCCCGGACCACCCGCTCGCCGGCGAGACCTCGGTCGACCTCCGCCGGCTGGCCTCGGAGGTGTTCGTGGACCTCCCGGCGAAGACCGCCGGCCGGGCCCAGTCGGATCTGGCCTTCACCGCCGCCGGTCTCACCCGCGAGGTCGCCTTCGAGGTGACCAACGCGGACTACCTGGCCCGCCTGGTCGGCGCGGGCCTGGGCGTGGCCCTGCTTCCGCCCGGGTACGTCGCCGGCCTGGCCGGGATGGCCACGATCGAGGTCACGGACGCACCGGCCCGCGCCGAGTACGTGATCTGGGGCCGGGAGAGCCGCACCCCGGCGGCCGCCGCCTTCCTGGAGCTGCTGGGCATCGAGGAGGAGTGAACGCGGGCGCGCGCGGACGAGCCGGGGGCGGCCCGCCCGCATCGGGTGGTGGCCGCCCCCGGCTCCTCCTTGACCGTTCCGGCCGTGGTCAGGCCCGGGCCGCCAGGGCGGGTTCGGTCAGGCCGGAGCCCCGCAGCGCGCGGTGGATCTCCGAGGTCGCCGTGGACCGGTTGAGCGTGATGTAGTGCAGCCCCGGAGCGCCCTCGGCGAGCAGCCGTTCGGCCATGGCCACCGCGAAGTCGACGCCGATCCGCCGGCCTGCCGCCCCGCCGCCCACCGCCTCCAGCCGCCGGGCCAGGTCCGCCGGGAACGTGGCCCCGCTCAGCTCGGCGAACCGGGCGATCTGGCGGGCGTCCGTGGCCGGCATGATCGCGGGAATGATCGGGATGTCGCACCCCGCCGCTACGACCCGGTCCCGCAGCAGCAGGTAGTCCTCGGCCCGGAAGAACATCTGGGTGACCGCGTAGTCCGCCCCCGCGCGGCACTTGGCCACGAAGTGCCGGACGTCGGACTCCCCGTCGGGCGAACGCGGATGGCCCTCGGGGAATGCGGCCACGCCGACGCTGAACGCTCCCGATTCCCGCACCAGCCGGACCAGCTCCCAGGCGTGGGAGAAGCCGCTCGGGTGCTGGATCCAGGGCGCGTTCGGGTCACCCGGCGGATCTCCCCGCAGGGCCAGGACGTCCCGGACGCCGGCGTCCGCGTACTGGCCGATCACGTGCCGCAGTTCGGCGACCGAGTGCGCCACCGCCGTGAGGTGGGCGACCGGCCGCATCGTGGTCTCCGCCGCGATCCGTTTCGTCAGCTCGACCGTGCGGTCCCGCGACGACCCCCCGGCCCCGTAGGTGACCGAGACGAAGCTCGGGGCGAACGCCTCGATCCGGCGGATCGCCTCCCACAGGCGGGCCGCGCCCGCCTCCGTCCGGGGTGGGAAGAACTCGAAGGAGAACGAGGGCGTCCCGGCGGCGAGGAGCTCGCGCAGCTCCGTCATGCGGGCTCCCCGGGCCACGAACCGATCTCCGCCGCCACCTCGGCCCCGTAGGCCCGAAGCAGTCGCTCCGACAAGTCCCAGGGAAGCAGCTTGTACTCCTGGGTGCCGAAGGTTTCGAGGACCATCGTCGCCACGGCGCAGCCCAGTTGGGCCGCGCGTCGGTGGGGCAGGCCCCGGGAGAGGCCCGCCAGGAAGCCGGCGCGGAAGGCGTCGCCCACACCGGTCGGGTCGGTGGGCTGGTCCGTCGCGACGGCGGGCACGTGTTCGGCCGGCCCGTCGGAGGTCAGGATCGAGACCCCGTCAGCGCCCCTGGTGACGATCCACACGCCGACGCGCGCCAGCACCTCCGCCTCGCTCCAGCCGGTCCGCTGCCGCAGCAGCGCGCTTTCGTACGCGTTGGTGAAGAGGAACCGGGCCCCGTCCACGAGCAGCCGGGTCGACTCCTCGTCGAGCCGCGCCAGTTGCTGTGAGGGGTCGGCCGCGACCGGGATGCCGGCGGCGTGCGCCGCCCTGGTGTGGCGGACCATCGCCTCCGGCACGTCGGGGGCGACCAGGACGAGGTCGAGGGAGCCGACGCGGTCCACGACCTCGTCCAGGTCGATCTCCCGGGCCTCCACCATGGCGCCCGGGTAGAAGGAGGCGATCTGGTTGTGGTCGACGTCGGTGGTGCACATGAAGCGGGCTGTGTGGCGCGTGGTGCTGAGCCGGACGGATCCGGTGTCCACACCGCAGGCGCGCAGCCGTGCGTCGTACTCGGCGAAGTCCGTGCCGGCGGCGCCGACCAGCACCGGGGTCAGCCCGAGCCGGCCCAGTCCGAAGCAGATGTTCGCGGCAACGCCGCCCTGGCGCACCTGGAGGTCGTCTACGAGGAACGACAGGGAGATCGTTGCCAGGCGCTCGGGGATGATCTGCTCGGCGAAGCGCCCCGGGAAGGTCGCCAAATGGTCGGTGGCGATGGATCCGGTGACGGCGATGTCCATGATCACATCCCAGCGGCTGCGCGGAGAGCCTCGGCGCGGTCGGTCCGCTCCCAGGTGAAGTCCGGCAGCTCGCGGCCGAAGTGGCCGTACGCGGCGGTCTGGGCGTAGATCGGGCGCAGCAGGTCCAGGTCGCGGACGATCGCGGCCGGGCGGAGGTCGAAGACCTGCGTGATGGCGTTCTGGATCCGGGACCCGTCGGTCTTGGCCGTGCCGAAGGTCTCCACGAACAGACCGACCGGTTCGGCCTTGCCGATGGCGTAGGCGACCTGGACCTCGCAGCGCGAGGCCAGCCCGGCCGCGACCACGTTCTTCGCGACCCAGCGCATCGCGTACGCGGCGGAACGGTCGACCTTCGAGGGGTCCTTGCCGGAGAACGCGCCGCCGCCGTGGCGGGCCATGCCGCCGTACGTGTCGATGATGATCTTGCGGCCGGTCAGGCCGGCGTCGCCCATCGGGCCGCCGATCTCGAAACGCCCGGTCGGATTCACCAGGAGCCGGTAGCCCCCGGTGTCCAGTTTGATGCCTTCCGCCACCAGACCGGCCAGGACGTGCTCCACCACCTGCTCGCGGATGTCGGGGGTCAGCAGGGCGTCGAGGTCGATGCCGCCCGCGTGCTGCGAGGAGACCACCACCGTGTCCAGACGGACCGGGGTGTCACCGTCGTACTCGACGGTCACCTGGGTCTTGCCGTCGGGACGCAGGTACGGAATGGTTCCGTCCTTGCGGACCTCGGTCAGCCGGCGTGACAGCCGGTGCGCCACCTCGATCGGCAGCGGCATCAGGTTCGGGGTCTCGTCGCAGGCGTAGCCGAACATCAGGCCCTGGTCACCGGCTCCCTGCCGGTCCAGCTCGTCTCCCTCCCCACCACCGGCGGCACCCTCGACGCGCCTCTCGTACGCGGTGTCGACGCCTTGCGCGATGTCCGGGGACTGCGCGCCGATGGAGACCGAGACGCCGCAGGAGGCACCGTCGAAGCCCTTCGCGGACGAGTCGTAGCCGATCTCCAGGACGGCCTCACGGACCAGTGCGGGGATGTCGGCCCACGCGGAAGTGGTCACCTCGCCGGCCACATGCACCTGGCCGGTGGTGATCAGGGTTTCCACCGCCACCCGGGATCGCGGGTCCTGGGCCAGCAGGGCGTCGAGCACGGTGTCGCTGATCCGGTCGGCGATCTTGTCGGGATGGCCCTCGGTCACCGATTCGGAGGTGAACAGGCGTTGGGACACGGCGTGGCGCTCCTGTCGTACGGACGTGCGTGGATGGGGACCTCAGGGCCTGCGTCGGGCCGGGGCCTCCCCGATGGAGGGGAGGCCCCGGCGGGTATCCGTGATCAGGACAGGCGGTGCACGGTGAACTCGACCGGCACGTCGAAGACGGGCCGGGTGGTGGAGAAGACCACTTCGTGGGCGAAGCCCTCGTCGGCCACCAGCTTCTCGAAGTACTCCACGTCACCCATGGTGCTGAAGAAGAGGATCATGCGTCCCTTCTCCGTCAGGTGGGCGCGGGCCTCGCGGAAGAAGCGGGTCAGTGCCTGGTAGCCGGCGTCGGTGCCCGCGACGTCCGCGTAGTCGCTGGCGGCGAACCACTGGAACGGCGGGTTGAAGACGATCAGGTCGAAGCGGCCTTCGACCGAGTTGAAGACGTCGCTCTCGCGTGACTCGACTCGGTCGGCCACGCCGTTGAGCTCCGCGTTGACACGGACGGCAGCCACGGCGTGAGGGTTGAGGTCCACCGCCAGGACATCGGCGCCCTTCTTGGCGGCGATCAGGGCCAGCGAGCCGCTGCCGGTGCCCATGTCGAGGACCCGGTCACCCGGTTCGACCTCGGCGAAGACCGCGCCGCCGAGCATCGGGGACACGGGGCAGGGGGTCATGACCTGGGAGGGGACCCGCAAGGTCAGGCCCAGGAACGGATGGGTCTGCTCGCCCTCGTCGCCGCCGCCGTGCGAGGCCATGGCCCGGCGCAGTTCCTTGATCTTCTCCACCCGCTCCCGGGAGACGAGCGGGCGGTAGGACTCGGCTTCGGACGTGGACTGGTCGAGCTTCGTCATGGTGTCGTATCCATTCATGGTCGTGCGCGAGGAACGCGCGTTGGGTTCGAGGGGGTTGGGGGCGTCCGTCAGACGGACCGGGACCCGGCCCGGAGCCGGGCGTGCGCCGCGGCCAGCCGGCCGCCGACCTCGGCCGTGCTGATGAGCACGGCCATGTTGGCCTTGGACGAGCGGCCTTCAGTGGCCGCGTCCACCGCACGCATGAGGTATTTCGTGATCGCCTGGCCCCGGATGCCGTCCCGGTGGGCGGCGGCCATGGCCTCGGTCATCGCGGCGTCGACCTCGTCGCCGGGGATCGCGTCCTGCGGCCGGACCGGCGTGGTGATCAGGAACGAGCTGTTGTTGCCCAGCGCCCAGTGGTTCTCGATCGACCGGGCGATCACCTCGTCGTCGTCCAGCCGCAGCGGGCTGCGGAAACCGCTGGACACGCAGTAGAAGGCGGGGAAGTCGTCCGACCGGTACGAGACCACCGGTACGCACTGGGTCTCCAGGTACTCCAGCGTCAGGCCGAGGTCCAGGATCTTCTTCGCACCGGCGCACACCACCGCGACCTTGGAGCGCGTGAACTGGATCAGGTCGGAGGACACGTCCATGGTCTTGTCCGCGCCCCGGTGCACCCCGCCGATGCCGGCCGAGGAGAAGAACGCAATGCCCGCGAGCTCGGCCGCCACCACGGAGGAGGCGACCGTCAGTGCGCCCATCCGGCCCTGGGCCAGAATGACGGGCATGTCCCGGCTGCTGACCTTGGGGATGTCCGGCGTCGAGGCGAACCGGTCGATGTCGGCGTCGCTCATGCCGACCACGATGTTGCCGCTCTCCACGGCGATCGTGGCCGGGACCGAGCCGCCCGCCCGGACGGCCTCCTCCACCTTCCGGGCGGTCGCGGCGTTGTCCGGGTACGGCAGGCCGTGCGTGATGACGTTGGACTCCAGCGCCACCACCGGGCGGCCTTCGTGGAGCGCGTCGGCCACCTCGGCACTGAAGACGAGCGGGATGTCCTGGTGGGCAGGAGAGGTCGTAGGGGTCACAGCCATCTTTTCAGTGGGTGTCGGGGCCGTAATTCGGAACCTTGCCGAGGATGTGTCTGCGATTGACGATCTCCGGGATGTAGACCTCCTCGTTCCAGAGCTCCTTGTCGATCGACTCGACCGCGATCGAGACCACCCCCTCATCGCAGCCGAAGGCGTCGGTGACCGCCTTGGTGACCGCCGACACCAGCTCGGACTGCTGCTCGTCGCTGAGTGCCATCGGAAAGTGCTTGATGTTGACGTGTGGCATGACGGTGTCCTTCCGGATGTTCAGGCGCCGGCGGATGGCCGTCGCGAGCTCGTCGATGTCCGGTGCCCTGAGCAGGGAGTAGTGGTCGGCCTGCAATTCGACGACGGTGGGCGGGGCGGAGGAGTAGCCGCTGCTGCCGTCGAGGAACGAGTACTCGTCCCCCTGCGCCTTGAAGATGGTGATGGGCGCCGAGATCCGTCGCTCCCGCAGTTCGCGGAAGGTGTAGCTGAACTCGAAGGTGGTCCCGACCACTTGGATGATCCGGCGCACCAGGTCGATGTCGAGGTTCGGGAAGTTCTCGCTGATGAAGCCGGCGAAATCCTGTTCGTCCTTGACCACGGCGAGGCACTTCTCCAGCAACGGGCCGCTGATCGTGCCTGTGAAGACCGACAGGAGGATCGTCACGTAGGCCTCGTCGGCGAAGGAGGCGACACGCTCGCCGGCGACCCCGCCAGCCTCCGCGGTCCCGCCGTCCGTGCGGACCTTGGGCGAGCCGGGGGCGATCAGGAAGACGTGGTCGACGGCGTGACCGGCCTGCTCCAGCTGGTACGCGGCCTCGAAGGCGACCCGGGCTCCGAAGGAGTACCCCCACACCGTGTAGGGCCCCTCCGGCTGCCGGCTCGTGATGGCCTTCACGTCCTCGGCCGCCATCTCCCGGATCGTCTTGTACGGCGCCTCGCCCGGGTTGATCCCGTACGCCTGCACCCCGAGGAACGGCCGGTCCGTGCCCAGCCGCTCTCCCAGGAGCCGCAGGTTCATCGGGTAGCCGCCCAGACCGGGCCAGCAGTGGACGGGGCGTCCGGAGCCCTCCCGCTGCAAGGGGACCAGGCGCGAGGTGTCGCTCGTCGGCTCGCCGGCGATCCGGCGGGCCAGCCCCTCCACGGTCGGCGCGGTGAATATCACCTCCAGCGGCAGTTCGGCCCCGAAGGTCCGGTTGATGCGGTTGATCAGGCCGACGGCGAGCAGCGAGTTGCCGCCGCAGGCGAAGAAGTCGTCCTGTACGGAGACGCTCTCCTGCTTCATCGCCTGCTTCCACAGCGCGGCGACCCGGCGTTCGGTCTCGGTCCGGGGGGCCACGTAGGGACGGTCGCCCGCCCCCACGTCCACCTGGTCGGAGGCGGCCAGGGCCTTGAGGTCGATCTTGCCGTTGGCGGTGGTCGGCAGAGCGTTGAGGACGACCACCTTGTTCGGGATCATGTAGTCCGGCAGGTAGTTGACGAGGTCGTCGCGGATCAGCTCCGCGGGCCCCCGCATGTGGACCACGTCCTCCCGCATGCCTTCGTGCCGCCGCTGCTCCTGGCTCACCCGGCCGCCGACGAAGAAGTACGAGGCGCCGCCGGGCCGGCCGAGCTCGCGCAGGATGCCGTCGATCCGTCGGGCGGAGGGCAGGTCGTCGCCGCCCTGCGAGCTGTAGCCCGAGGACATGAAGCCGATGTCCAGGTCGTTCATCGACAGGCGCTGGAGCGTGCGGCCGAGGTCGATGTAGCGCCGCCACTCCTGCGGACTGCGGCTGATCACCGAGACGCCGAAGCCCGCCCGGTCGTAGACGGCCTGGTTGATCGCGATGACGTGCTTGCGCAGGATCAGGTCGCGGGAGACGAGGCGCATCCGGCCGCCCTCGAAGAGGTACTGGCCGGCCGGCCGGTCCAGCCCCTTGCCGTGGTGGATCTGGACGTACAGGTCGATGTCCTCGTCCGTGCGGGGCCCCCGGTAGGGCACCCAGTCGAAGGCGCCGAGGTAGTGGTCCTCGTCCGCGACCCGCAGCCGGGCCTTGACCGCCGGGACGAACGGGGCGGCTTCGATGTCGAGGCCGTACTGCGGCAGGACCTCCTCGAAGAGTCCGGCCATGTGGCCGGCCTCGATCTCCAGGACCTCCCGGATGTTCTTCTTGTAGACGGGCTCGATGGCACCGCGCCGGCCCAGGAAGTGGGCGCGGATCCGGGGGCCCGCGCTCGCGTCCTCCGGCTCCGGGGCCCTGGAGACCAGCACCAGCTGGTGGCTGATGGGGTGGTGGTAGTGGATGCCCGGGGAGATTCCCGGGAAGCCGGTGATCTCCAGGTACAGCCGGGTGGCGTACAGGGAACCCGGTGAGGCGTAGGCGTACTTCGGGAGCAGCCGCTCGGGGCTCAGGTACTGCCCGAAGTTCCGCAGGACCGCGCCGAGTTCCTCGATGTCCAGCTCCGCGAGCTCCCGCCCGCGCACGGCGGTGGGGCGGCGGGCCAGTAGCTTCAGCAGGTCGGACTCCGCCACCGGGGCGCCGCCCTCGTAGAAGCGGTAGGTCTTGCGGGCGAAGGCGAGGCTGCGCTGGGCCGGCGTGGGTGTCCGACCGGGCAGGTCGAGGACGGGGAGGCCGGCGAGCTCGGCTGCGGACAGTACGCCCGGGTTCGACAGCTGGGCCTTGACCTGGAGCTTGCTCTCCTTGGACTGGTGGTGCGCGCCGTGGCTGCCCTGGTCCATCAGGGCGGCCTCCTTCGGGTCGAGCTCGACGCAGGCGATCAGGTTCTGGAAGCCCGTCCTCGGGTCGTCCTTGACCAGCACGGCCGCGTGCCGGACCCAGTCGTGGGTCTCGATGGCGAGTCTGATCTCGTCGAGCTCCACACGGAACCCGCGCAGCTTGACCTGGTTGTCGGCGCGGCCGATGAACTGGACGGTGCCGTCGGCGTTCCAGTAGGCGAGGTCGCCGCTGCGGAAGAGCCGCCCGGGACCGAACGGGTTGTCCGCGAAACGCTGCTCGGTCAGGTCGGGCCGGTGCAGGTAGCCGCGCGCGACCTGGATGCCGCCGACGTACAGCTCGCCGATCTCGCCCACTGCCAGTTCGGTGAGGTCGGGGCCGAGGATGTGGTACTGGGTGGCGTCGACGGGGGCGCCGATGGAGATGGAGTTGGGGCCGTCGCCGACGGTGGACTTGGCCACGGTGAAGGACGACGAGTTGATCGTGCACTCGGTGGGCCCGTAGAGGTTGATCAGATCGGCCCCGGGGAGGGTCTCCAGCAGGGCGCGGGCCAAGGGCTTGGAGAGGGCCTCACCGCCGGTGAAGACCTGCTCCAGCGAAAGGCAGGAATGCAACTCCTGCGTGTCCAGAAGCGCTTGGAGCAGGGTCGGGACGCACTGGATCGTGGTCACCGCGTGGGTCTTGACCGCGTGCACCAGCCGTTCGGCGTCCCGGTGGATGCCCGCGCCGCCCATCACGACGACGGAACCGGCGGCCGGGGCGAGGATCTCCCACTGGGCGGCGTCGAAGCTGATCGGCGTCTTCTGCAGGATCACCCGGGTGCGGTCGATGCCGTGGGCAGCCCGTAGCCAGGACATCTGGCTGGCGATGCTCCGGTGCTCGATCATGACGCCCTTGGGCCGGCCGGTGCTGCCCGAGGTGTAGATGACGTAGGCCAGCGAGTCGGGGGCGATGTCGACGTCCGCGCCGGGGGCGCCGTGGCGGGCGTCCTCGACCCGGACGATCACGGTGTCCGCGGGGGCCAGCGCGGCCAGCCGCTCGACGATGTGACCCTGGGCGACGATCACCTTCACGCCCGAGTGCTCGATCATGTAGCGCAGGCGCTCTTCGGGGTACTCCGGGGCGAGCGGCAGGTAGGCGCCGCCCGCGAACAGAATGCCCCATACCCCGATCATCAGGTCGGACGAGGGCTCGACGAACAGCCCCACGCACTGGTCGGCGCTCACGCCGAGGTCCCGCAAACGCCCGGCCAGTCCTCGACTTCGCTCCACCAGTCCCGCGAAGGTCATGTGTTCGTCGCCGCTGATCACGGCCGTGTCGTCCGGGCGTTCGGCGGCTGTGCGCAGGAGCAGTTCGGGCAACGACAGGCGGGTGGCCGGGCTCCGGCCAGACGCGTCGGTGGTCATGTGAGTCCCCCTGGGTGTGCATGTGTGCCGTGTGGTGGGCGGGGGTTGCGGTGGTCACCCGCCCGTGGCGGACACTCGGCCGGTGTGGGGACCGGCCGAGTGCTGCGTGGTCGTGCCGCGGCCCTGACGGTTGGTCACCGATGCGCGTCGGCCGTCCGGCCCCTTCGCAGCGCGTCGGCGACCTCGACCATGTGGCGGGTCTGGTAGGCGATGGCGGCGAGGTTGTCCTCGGTGACGTGCTCAGCCAGCCGGCCCGGAATCGCCTGCCGCCCGGAGACGGAGCTGACGCCGTACGGGTTGCCGTTGCTGGGCGCCGTCATGATGTCGTCGGTGATGCCGGGCGGCACGATGATCCCGCCCCAGTGGTAGAAGACGGTGTTCAGCGACAGGATCGTCGCTTCCTGGCCGCCGTGCGGGGCGCCCGTCGAGGTGAACGACGACATGACCTTGCCCGCCAGGCCGCCGCGCGCGTTGAGGGGCCAGGCCAGGTCGATGAAGTGCTTGAGCGGCGCGGCGATCATGCCGAACCGGCCGGGGCTGCCGAGCAGGATCGCGTCGGCCCAGTCGAGGTCATCGGCGGTGGCGGTGGGAATGTCCTTGACGGCCTCGGCGTTCTCGCGCCACGCCTCGGTCCACTCGGTGAACTCGGGGGCCAGGGAGGCCTCGACGTACTCGGGGACCCGGCGCAGCCGGACATCGGCGCCGCTCTTCGCGGCGGCCTCCTCGGCGGCCACGGCCAGCTTGTGGATGTTGCCGGTGCCCGAGTAGTAGACGATCGAGATCTTCGTCCTCGACGGGGATGTGTCGGCGGTGGACACGGGGAGTGCTCCTTACTGCGGTGGTCGAAGGGCCGGAGGGCGGGGTTCCAGGGGTGCGCAGTCCAGGGGTGCGGAGCCCCGCCCTCTCCGACGGGGAGGGCGCTCACGCCGGGATGTCGGTCCCGAAGTAGCGGTCGCCGAAATCACCGATGCCGGGGAGCATGAACGCGTGCTCGTTGAGCCGCTCCTCGATGGAGGAGGTCACGATCCGCACCTCGGGGTGACGGTCGTGGACGACCTTGATCCCTTCGGGGGCGGAGAGCAGGTTCACGAAGACGATGTGCTCCTCGGGCACGCCGTGGTCGAGCAGCACGCCGATCGCGGCCAGCGCGGTGCCGCCGGTGGCGAGCATGGGGTCGAGGAGCAGTACGTGGCCCCGGTCGATGCCGGCGGGCAGCGCCGCGTAGTGCAGGTGCGGGAGTTTGGTGACCTTGTCCCGCTGGATCAGGATCTTGCCCAGGCGGGTCTCCGGCGCCATCACGCGCAGCTCGGACTCCATGCTGTCGCCGGCCCGGGCGATGGAGACTCCGTAGACCTGTGAGGCCAGGGAAAGGCCGGGGTAGGTCCGGCCGACCGGGGTGCGGACCTCGCGGGGCTCGTAGGGGAGCAGGTCCAGCGCGGCGTCCAGAAGTCCGCGGATGATCCGGTTCGCGGCGGGGACGAAGTCCTCCCGCTTGGCCTGGTGGTCACGGACGATCGAGTGCAGGGCGCGCAGCCGGTTGGTCTGGGGCAGCAGGTGGGTCACGCCTCGGAGCGGCTCGGTTCGCGTGGCCATCAGGACCGGCTCCGCCCGTCCTCCGCGGCGACCCGGGCGAAGGCGGCGCGGGCCTCCTGGACGAAGGTGCGCACCTTCTGACGGTCCTTGCGCCGGGTGGCGGGGTCCTCCAGGCCGGTGTGCGCGTCCACCGCGGCGGGGCGGACGGCCTCGATGGCCGCCGCGACGTTCTCCGGGGTGAGCCCGCCCGCCAGCATCAGGGGCTTGGGGGAGATCCGTACGAGTTCGGCGCTGACGGCCCAGTCGTGGGTCAGCCCGGTCGCCCCCTTGGCGCCGGTGGCCGGGTTGAAGCTGTCCGTGATGAACATGTCGACCCACTCGGCGGAGGTCTCGACGACCTCGCGCAGCTCGTCGATGTTGTCCGTCTTCACCACGAGGCTCTTGAGGACGTAGAGATCCGGGGCCAGGGTCCGCAGCCGGCGCAGCTCGGCGGGTGTCACATCGCCGTGGAGCTGGATCGCGCCGACGCCCATGTCCGAGCAGAAGGCGGCGATCTCGTCGGCATCGGTCAGGTAGGTGATGATGACGCCCTTGTTGCCCGGCTGAATCGCCTTGACGATGGCGGCGGCCTCGGCCTCCGACAGGTCCTCGTTCTTGGCGGGAAGGCGCAGGGCGAAGCCGAGCCAGTCCGCGCCCTCCTCGATGATGAGGTCGGCCTCGGACTGGTCGATGATGCCCGCGACCTGGATCAAGCCGTACATGTCTGCCTCCTTGGGCCGCGGCGGTCGGAGCCGGGGCCGGTCTGCGATGGGATGGGTCCGTGACGACGGCGGTGGAACCGGGGTTCGCCTCAGCGGGCGCCGGCGGCCCGGCCGAGCTCGGCGACGACGAGCCGCGCCACAGGGGCGGCGGAGGCGGGGTTCTGCCCCGTGATGACCCGGCCGTCGCTCTCGGTGTGGGCCTCGTACATGGGCGCCTTGGCGTGCAGCGCCCCGGTCTCCTTCAGCCGGTCTTCGAGCAGGAAGGGCATGACCTCGACGAGGCCCAGCGAGTTCTCCTCCTCGTTGCTGAAGGAGGCGACGCGCTTGCCGCGCACGAGGTGGGTGCCGTCCGGCAGACGCAGGTTGACGAGGGCGGCCGGGCCGTGGCAGACGGCGGAGACGACCCCGCCGCGGCCGTGGATGTCCATGGCGATGCGGGCCAGGTCCGGACAGTCGGGAAAGTCCCACATGGCGCCGTGGCCGCCGACGTAGAAGATGGCCGAGTACTCGGAGGGGTCCACGTCAGCCGCCCGGCGGGTGGCCACGAGCTTGCCCTTGACGGTCTCGTCGGCCAGGAAGCCGATGATCTCCGGGTCGTTCTCCTCGCCGTCGAAGACGACGGCCGGCGGCTCGCCGCCGCGCACGGAGACGAAGTCGACCTCGTGGCCGGCGCCGATGAAGACGTTGTAGGGGTGGGCCGCCTCGGAGACGCTGTAGCCCGTCCGGTTGCCGGTGTCCCCCAAGACATCGTGGCTGCTGACGGCAAGCAGGATCTTGGCCATGCTTCCTCCTGTGGAATCGCTGCGGAGTGCTCCGCGGGTGGTCGGGTGCGGCCAGGCGGCCGCCGGGCTCCGGCGGGCCGCGCCTGGATGGTGGTGAACGACGGGTCGGATCGCGCTCGGCGGGTGTCAGGCCTTGTGGATGAAGTCCTGGACCAGCTTCACGAACTCGACCGGCTTCTCGAAGATCACCATGTGGCCGCTGTCGATCTCGGTGTAGGAGGAGTTCGGGATGGCGGCGGCCAGCTCACGGGAGTGCTCGGCGGGCACCGCGGCGTCCGGGTAGGGGGCCAGTACGAGGGTCTCCGCCTGAACCTTTCCGACGAGGTCGCGGATGTCCACCTGGACGAGCAGCTCAAGCTGGCGGATGCGGCCGCTGGAGGGGCTCAGCTCGGAGCCGAGGTTCTCCACGTCGCTCAGGCTCGCCTGGCTGCGGATGAAGCGCGGGCTGAAGGCGGTGGTGCTGAGCACGCGGCCGAAGGCCTTCGGGTCGTGCTTCTGGCTCAGGGTCAGACCGATCAGGTTCTGAATGTAGAGGTCCGACTTGACCAGGCCGCCGACGGGGATCAGACGGCGGACGAGCTCGGGGTGAAGGGCGGCGGTGGCGGCGACGATGGCCCCGCCGAGCGAGAAGCCCACCAGGTCCACGGGGCCGAGGCCGGCGTGCTCGATGACGGCGGCGACCTCGGCGGCAAGCTGCTCGACGGTCAGCGCTGTGCCGTCGTCCGCAGCGGTCTCGCTGCCGGACAGCTCGGGAAGGATGACGGTGTTGCGGCGGGCGAACTCCTCGACGAGGTGGCCGAAGGTGACCTGGCCGCCCTTGCCCACGCCGTGCACCAGCAACAGGGCCGGACCCTCGCCGGTCACGGTGTAGTGGATGTGCGAGTTACCGACGGAGATCGTGGGCATGACGGATCGCCTCCTGTGACGACGTGAGAATGCGCTGGCGCGAAATCGGAATGCGGGACTGCGGAGTGCACGGCGAATTGCGTCGGCCCACCGGATTCGAGTGGAGGCGGGCCGCCGTGTTCCGCCGGTATGGAGATGCTCGGGAATTTCGACAACACCGTTCGACCGCGCCGGGAGGAGGCCGGACGGATGGTGGTGGACCGGATGGCCGTCGGCCGTAACGCCAGAAAGGATCCGGCCTTGTTGTACCGACCTCGGGCGGAGGGCGGTGCGGTTGTGCCGCGGACACGAGGGGTCGGAAACCAGGGAGAGGGCTCCCCGTTAGCTCGCGCCTCCTCCCCAATCCCCGGGGTGGCGGCTGTCGTTGGATGTGGCGACCACCCCCCGATCACCTGAAGCAGAATTTATCTACTTCAGGTGATCTCGTCAAGCGTTTGTAGGGCACTCGAAGATGGCTTGACACCTCGCCGCACCTTCCAGGAGATGTGCGACGACCCGAAAGAAAGGCCAGTAAACAAGGAAAAATTGGGACAAGCTAGGTGCGGTACGGGCGGCATTCGGGAAGGTGGGTGTGATGCCGGAGAGAGTCACGACCGTATGCCGGTATCTCGGATGCAAGGATCTTCCCCACGCGGGGCACTAGAATCCCTTGAACCCTTACTTTGTGGAGCATGCCCATGCCCGACCGCGTCTTCGACGGCGGTAAGTTGCGTGACCGCCGTGTGATCAAACGCCTGTCGCAGGCCGCTCTGGCCGAGGGACTTCACGTGAAGGCGAACGCCGTCTATCGCTGGGAGAACGGCTTGGCAGCTCCGCCTCCGGAGCGATTGCCGGCGATCGCCGCATTCCTGGATGCCGATCTCAACGAACTCTTTCCGCGCGCCGAATCACCGAATCTCGCTGACCTGCGGTGCGACGCGGGGATGACTCAGGCGGACACGGCGCGCTACACCAATACCTCGTCCCCCATGCCTGTAAGGGCCGCCGAACAGGGCAAGCGGCCGCTGTCCGACCGGGCGGTGACGGCGCTGGCCGCCGCCTACAACGTGACCCGCGCCGAGCTGCTCGCCGCGCAGCGGCGTTCCTTCGGGCGGCCCGAAGAGCCGCAGGAGGAGCCGTCGGCCGACGGTGCCCGCGTAGCCCGCAAGTTGGAGTCGCTGCGCACCGAGGTCTACGGAGGGGTGGCTCCCTCGGACGCGCACCTCGCGTCCGAGGGAAACCGCAAGAGCGGCTCCACGGTGCTCACCGAGGCCACCGTCCGGGCGCTGCGGGCCGGCGAGGTCGCCGAACCGGAGGGGGAGGCCCTCGATGCCCTGGCGCTCGCCTTCGACGTGCCGCCGGTCTACTTCCGGCAGGACGATCCGGAGGTCGACGCCCTGATCCTGTCAACCCGGGCCGTGCGCAACCGGTTCACCGTGATGGTCGCGCGCGGTGCGGGCCAGGACATGCCCAAGGAATCCTGGGACCAGCTCCGCGACTTCATCGGCGAGACGATGGGGGAGATCTTGGCCGATGACGACAACGGGCGCCCGGCGTAATCGGTTCGGCGGCAGCTGCCGGGTTTCACGGCCGGGCTGGGGCTGGGTCCCGGTGTGGGACGGTGCGCGGCGGCCGGCCCCCGCTGACGGCCCGGTGCGTACCCCTGTGGCAGATGAGCCGCACCGCGTAGTCGGCGCGCAGTTCGATGAGTGCGTCGTGTTCCGGGGTCCCGGTCGCCGAGAGCCGGCCGTCCGGCGGGATCACCGAGCCCTCCCGCAGGATGTCGGGCGGTCTGACGATGCCGGTGTTGTCCCCGGCCCAGAGGTGCACCAGCTGGTGCACCTTCAACTCAAGTTCGTGGGACGGTGAGCGGCCCTTGAGGTGAAGGATCAGGTCGACTGGATGTGTGTCGTGCCTGACGAGGAGGCCGCACATGCCGTCGATTCCGGTCAAGTGCTCCGGGAGCGGCTTGATGACGATCCGTCGGCCCCTGACTTCCGCGATGTTCCTGACCAGCTGGTCGAAGTCGAAGGGGTCAGGGAGGGGCATGGAGGCGATCAGGCGCTCACATTCCCTTTCGGCCTGAAAGTGCAGTTGGTCGGCGCGTAGGTGGGGGTAGAATTCTGAGAGGAACCCGGATTCCGGATTGTTGCGACGGGTGATCCGGCTCATTCCGCGGTTCCCGTCGTGATGGGCTGCCGCTGATCGGCTCCCCCTCGGTCTGATTCCCGGCGCCGGGTATGCGAGCGGCCTAGCCTGAGCATGGTGCATTCCCCCTCCTGTGCACGGCTGCTCGCGAGGTCGTACGGGCACGCGAGCGTTGTTTTACTAGGTTGTCGACGTGCTGGAACCCCTGTGTGTCGCATATGTCCGCAGCGTGAGCTTTTTTCCGGGTGAACCGTGCGGCGGATCGCCTGCCTGCTCAAGGCGGACACGTTCGAAGCCGGGTTCGCGCATCGGATCGCGGACGTGCGATGAGGGCGGCGTGATGGGTGAGACTTCTCCGTCGCTGCAGCTCATCGTCGAATCTTCGGCTGTGAAGTTCGCTCCTGTGGCCAGGCTATTGGTCCGGAAGTCCCCGTATGCCGCGCCTCTGCGCGCGCGTTCAGACCGACATGGCGAGCAAGGTGTGGTGATGGCCCCGTTTATTCATACCTAAATCGCTCCCCCTGAGCGTGTCGGCCGGCCTCGGTCCCGCGTACCGCGGCTCGATCTTGCCGCAGTCACGATAAATGTCAGGCATCCGCCGTGGTGAGATGTACAAGAATCTGGCCGAAACTGAGCAGTATCGAACAACGGAGTTCGACGTCGGCCTGATGGCGCGCATCAGAATCGGCCATATCGAGTCAGGCGCCGTCGGAGAGGTCGCGCGACGACCATGCCGATCACCCGACGCTTCCCGGCCATGATCGGCACGCTCACCCCGGCAGCTCCGTCTGCCGCTGCCTGGGAAGCCCGCTCAGGAGGGCTGTGCGTCGACGGCGCGGCGGACGGTGGGCTGGAAGGTGAAGATCTGGTCGAGGCCGATGATGCCGAAGACGCGCATCAGGTCGGGGTTGACCCCGGCGAGGACCAGGGCCGAGCCCATGGCCTCGGCTCGGCGGTAGGCGGTGACGAGCACGGTGATACCGGTGGAGTCGCAGTAGGTCAGTTCTGACAGGTCGAGCACTAGCTGGCTGCCCGAGTCGAAGGGCGTGTCGTCCAGGGCCTGCGAGAGGCCCCGCGCGGTGTGGTGGTCGAGGTCGCCGCCTACGGCCAGCACTGTGGTGCCGGCGGGATGGCTTTCGCGGGTGACGGTCAAGGGGTGGTCGGTCACCGGTCCTCCTGTGGGGATTGGGTGTGCGGCGGGGTGGCACGGACGGGGCGTGCGGCGCGGTGTCCTCGCTGACTCCCGTACCCAGCGGGTGAGGAGTCTGTCCCCTGTCCGTCCACTGTTTGGCGGGTGCTGGCTTCCACCGCTCACCCCCGCCTGTGTCCCGGTCTCCATCCCAGTGCGGCCGATGCTGGGACGGCCGCCCATTTTACGGGCCGGCGCACCGCCTTTCCCAGGGCGACAGGGCGCACGGGCAGGGAACCATGGGGTCGTCGGCACCGTTCGGGCTGAAAACGGCTGGAACGGGGAAGGGGGCGACAAGACGGTGACGGTACGGTACGGGACGTTTGCCGCGGGCCGCCCCAGCGCGGCCGGCGGGTTGCGCCGGCGCGGCGGCTCCGGGAAGTGACGGGCGTTGAACGAGGGGATGTCCGGTGGGACGTGCTGAGGACGCTGAGCGGCAGCCTCCGGTGAGGCCTACGGGAAACGCCGAGCCGCAGCCGCAGCCGCAGCCGAGGGCAGCGGCTGCGGCTGCGGCTGCGGCAGCGGTGTTCGCCGGTGACGACGAGGTCGGCCGGGATCTCGCCGTGGTGGACTGGGCGGCGACCCCGCTCGGGCCGCCGGGCGGCTGGCCGCAAAGCCTGCAGACGGCGGTGAGCATCCTGCTGTCGTCCCGGTTTCCGATGTGGATGGCGTGGGGCCCGGAGCTGACCTTCTTCTGCAACGCCGCCTACCGCCGGGACACCCTGGGCCGGAAGTACCCCTGGGCACTGGGCCGCCCCGCGAGCGAGGTGTGGGCGGAGATCTGGGACGACATCGGCCCCCGGATCGAGACCGTGCTGTCCACGGGGAAGGCGACCTGGGACGAGGCCCTCCTGCTGTTCCTGGAGCGGTCCGGATACCCGGAGGAGACCTACCACACGTTCTCCTACAGCCCCCTGCGCGATGACTCCGGCCAGGTGGTCGGCATGCTGTGCGTGGTCAGTGAGGACACCGAACGGGTCATCGGCGAGCGGCGGATGGCCACGCTGCGCGACCTCGGCTCTGATCCCAGCGTGGTGCGCACCGAGGAGGAGATGCTCGCCTTCGCCGGCGGGCAGCTCGGCCGCAATCTGCGGGACCTCCCGTTCACGCTGACGTACCTGTTCCAGGAGGACGGCCGCGCGCGGCTGGCGAGCGCGACGGGGATTCCCGCCGGTCATCCGGTCGCTCCGACGACACTGCCGGTCGACGGTCCCGGCGGCGGCCCGTGGCCGGTGGCGAAGCTGGTCCGGGAAGAGTCAGCGGTGGTGGAGCTGGACGGTGCGTCCCTCCCGGGGCTCCCGGCCGGCGACCGGTCGGAGCCGCCCACGCAGGCGCTGGTGGTTCCGCTCCCGCGACAGGGCAGCACGCCCTACGGGTTCCTGGTCGCCGGGCTGAACCGGTACCGGCCGCTGGACGACGGCTACCGCGGCTTCGTCGAGCTGGTCGCCGGGCACGTCGCGGCGGGGATCGCGAGTGCCCGCAGCTACCAGGCCCAGCAGCGCCGGGCGGAGGAGCTTGCCGAGCTGGACCGTGCCAAGACCAGGTTCTTCTCCAACATCAGCCACGAGTTCCGCACCCCCCTCACTCTGATCATGGGTCCGGTGGAGGAGCTGCGCGACCGGCTGGCCGACGCGGACGCGCGTACGAGGCAGGAGCTGGACGCCATCCGCCGCAACGGGCTGCGGCTGAGCAAGCTGGTCAACACGCTGCTGGACTTCTCCCGCATCGAAGCCGGCCGCATGCAGGCCCGTTACGAGCCGGTTGACCTCGGGGCGGTCACCGCCGAACTGGCCAGCGTCTTCCGCTCCGCCGTCGACAAGGCCGGCCTGTCCTTCGACGTCGACTGCCCTCCCTTGGAGGAGCCGGTCCACATCGACCCCGGCATGTGGGAGAAGGTGATGCTGAACCTGCTCAGCAACGCCCTCAAGTTCACCTTCGAGGGCTCCATCCGCGTCTCGGTGCGCGCGGAGGGCGGCCATGCCGTGGTCACCGTCGCGGACACCGGTATCGGCGTGCCCGCCGAGGAGTTGCCCAGGCTGTTCGAGCGGTTCCACCGGATCGACAGTGCCCGCTCCCGCTCCAACGAGGGAAGCGGCATCGGTCTGGCGCTGGTGAAGGAACTGGTCGCCCTGCACGGTGGCACCATCACCGCGGACAGCGTGGAGGGCGAGGGCACCCGCTTCACCCTGTGCCTGCCCTTCGGCGCCGCGCACTTGCCGGGCGAGTCCCTGCCGCCCGCCGCCGCCGGCTCCGCGGTGTCCGCCACCGCCGCCCCCTACCTGCAAGAGGCCTTGCGCTGGCTGCCGGCCGACGACAGCGCCGCGTCCGGCACGGACCTTCCGGTGGCCCCGGACGCCGAGGGGACGGCGCCGGCTCTCCCTGCCGGCCGAGTCGCCCCGGCGCGGGTGCTGGTCGCCGACGACAACGCCGACATGCGCGATTACCTCTCCCGCCTGCTGGCCGACGCCGGCTACCGGGTCGACACGGTCACCGACGGCCAGGCGGCCTTGGAGGCCGCTCGCGCGGCCACCCCGGACCTGCTGGTCAGCGATGTCATGATGCCCCGCCTGGACGGCCTGTCACTCGTGGCGGCGCTGCGCGCCGACTCGCGAACCGCCTCCGTACCCGTGCTGCTGCTGTCCGCCAGGGCAGGGCAGGAGGCCTCCATCGAGGGACTGCGGGTCGGCGCCGACGACTACCTGGTCAAACCGTTCGCCGCGGTCGAACTGCTGGCGCGCGTACGGGCGAGCGTGGAGCTGGCCAGACTCCGCAGCCACCACGCCCGCTGGCGCACCGCACTGGTGGACTCGCTGCAAGAGGCGTTCTTCGTCTGCGACGAGGACGGTGCGGTCATCGAGATCAACGCCGCGTTCACCGACACCCTCGGCTACGGAGCGGACGGCCTGCCCTACACGCCGACGCACCCGTGGTGGCCGGACGCCGCCACGGACCCGGCTGCCCACCAGCAGGTCGCCGAAGCCTTCGCGGGCCTGGTCGGCCAGGGTGAGGGCAACTACACCATCCCCGTCACCCATCGTGACGGGCGCCGGGTGTGGGTCAGCGTCAACTTCAACCACGCCCAGGACCCCGACACCGGGCTCCGTGTGGTCGTCGGTACGTTCCGCGACGTCACCGCCGAGCACTACGCCATCCAGCGCGAAAGCGCCCTCGCCTCCCTGAGCACGCAGCTGTCCCGGGCCACGAGCCTCACCGACGCGCTGACCGGAGCACTGGCCGAACTGAAGGACCTGTGGCGCGCCAGGTGCGTACTGGCCGCCGTGTTCGACCACGGTGACGAACCCGCTCTGGCCGCCGGCGGTACTCCGGTCCGCTGGCAGGAGTTGCCCGCCGGACGCCGGCGCGTCCTCACCGAGCTGCGCCGAGGGCCCCTGCTCACGCCCGTCGCCGACGACACCGGTGCCGGGATCCTGCTGGAGCACCCCGACGGTCCGCTGGCGCTGTGGATCGACCTGGGCGACCACCGGCCTTTCACCGGTGAGGACCAGCTGCTGCTGTCGCTGCTGGCCGGACACCTCGCGCAGGGGCTGGTCCGCGTTCACCAGATCGACCAGCAGCGTGAGACCGCCATCGCTCTGCAGCGGGCCATCCTGGGCCCCTCCAGCCTCCCCGCGGGCTTCGCCGTGCGCTACGAGCCGGCCACCCGGCCCCTGGAGGTCGGCGGTGACTGGTACGACACCGTCTCCCTGCCGGACGGGCGCATCGGCATCGTCGTCGGCGACTGCGTGGGCCACGGACTGAAGGCCGCCGCCGTCATGGGACAGCTGCGCAGCGCCTGCCGGGCCCTGCTGCTGCAGGACACGAGGCCGGCTCGGACCCTGATGGCGCTGGACCACTTCGCGGCGAGCGTCCCCGGCGCGATGTGCACCACCGTTTTTTGCGGCGTCCTCGATCCCGCGACCGGACACCTGACCTACAGCAGCGCCGGACACCCGCCGGGCATCCTGGCCTGCCCCGACGGAACCACCCGTCTCCTTGAGGACGGACGCTCCATCCCCCTGGCCGTCCGTCCCGGCCGCGAACGCCCCGAGGGCGAGTGCGCCATCCCCGCACGCGCCACTCTGCTGCTGTACACCGACGGCCTCGTGGAGGGCCGCCGCCGTCCGCTGAGCGCGGGCATCGAGGAAGCCGGTGCAGCCGTCCACGAAGGCCGCGACGCGACCGTGGACGACCTCGCCACCCGGGTCATGACCCGTATGGCTCCCACGGGCGGCTACGACGACGACGTCGCTCTGATGCTGTACCGGCACCCCGCCCCCCTGGACATGGCCTTTCCCGCCGAGTCCTCCCAGCTCGCGCCCGTCCGCAACGCCCTGCGCGACTGGCTGGAGCGGTGCCAGCTCCCCGCGGACACGCGGCAGAACATTCTGGTCGCCGCCGGGGAAGCGTGTGCCAATGCCATCGAACACGGACACCGCGACAACCCCGGTGAGACCATCCGGCTGCGCGCCGAAGCCTCCGTCAACGACCTGCGCCTCACCGTTGTCGACTCGGGCCGGTGGAAGGTTCCCGAGCCGGAGGCCAACGCGCACCGCGGCCGGGGCACCACCCTGATGCGCGCCCTGATGCAGCAGGTCAGCGTCGTCCAAGGCCCCACGGGCACCACCGTCGACATGCACACGAGGATCCCCTGATGACCAAGCAGCTCACCCTGACCCCGGGCCGTCGCCCGGACGGCACCACCGTCCTGGCGGTCGTCGGTGAGATCGACATGAGCAATATGCACGCCCTGGCCGCAGCCCTCGACAGCACGGCCGACCGCCTCCTCCTCGACCTGACCGCCGTCGAATACCTCGACAGCGCCGGCCTTGCCGTCCTGTTCGCCCACGCCCACCGCATCGAACTGATCGCCACCCCCCTCCTGACCCCCGTACTGACCGTCTCTGGGCTGGCCGAGCTGACCACCGTCCACGGCACGGAACCCGGGACGCCGCCCGCCCCGTAACAACCGCACTGCGGCGGCCCAGCGGACGCGACCAGCGGTGATCGCGCGTCCTTCCGGCACGTCGCCCCGCCAGTGCCCCGGAGAGGCCCCGGGTGTGGGCGGCGGCAGACCGGGAAGGCGGGGGAGCGATGAGTTGGTTTTCCGGGCGCCCGCCTCCTGGCGGGCGCCTTCCGTGGGGGAAGAAGTGAGACGAGGGTTATGCCAGAGCGAGCGAGTGCGCCTGCGATCGCACCGAGCGGGCCTGCACCCGCGCCGGCCGAGGCAGCGCGGATGGCGGCGGTGCGCCGTTACGACATCCTCGATACCCCTCCGGACGGCGCCTACGACAGGGTCGCGGCACTGGCAGCGCGCTTGTTCGACGTGCCGGTGGCGACGGTGACGATCGTGGACGAGGACCGGATCTGGTTCAAGGCCGCTCACGGCCTGGAAGGCGTCAGCGAGATCGGCCGCGACCCGGGCCTGTGCGCCTCGGCGGTGCTCACCGACGACGCCACCGTCATCCCCGACACCCTGCTCGACCCGCTCGCCCGCGCCAACCCGCTGGTCGCCGGGCCCATGGGGGTGCGGTTCTACGCGGCCGCTCCGATCGTCACCGCCGACGGCCACAGACTCGGCACCGTCAACGTCCTCGACACCCGCCCCCGCGAGATCAGCGAGCAGGACACGGCCACGCTCGCCGACCTGGCGGCCGTGGTGCGTGACCAGCTGGAGCTGCGGCTGGCCGCGCTGGACGCCGTGCGCTTCGAGCAGGAACGCCGCAAGGCCGAGGAGGAGAGGCGCCAGGCGGAGGAAGAGGCCCGGCGCCGCGCGGAGCGGGACAAGGCGGCCATCGCGGCTTTCGCCTCCACGCTGCAGCGCACCCTCGTGCCACCGGTGCTGCCCGCCGTTCCCGGCCTGGAGCTGGCCTGTCACTACAAGACGGCCTCCCCGCAGGAAGTGGGCGGCGACTTCTACGACGTCTTCCCCGTCGGCGGCGGCCGGTGGGCGTTCTTCCTGGGCGATGTGTGCGGTAAGGGTGCCGAAGCCGCCTCGGTCACCTCACTGATCCGCTACACGCTGAGAGCCGCGGCCCTGGTCGACGCGGACCCGACGGCCGCCCTGCAGGCGCTGAACACCTCGCTGCTCCTGGACGCGGCGGTCGGTACCCGCTTCTGCACCGCGATCATCGGCCTGCTGGAACCGTCGGCTGACGGAGGGTTCATCGTCACGCTGGCCACCGGCGGCCACCCGCCCGCCTATCACCTCAGCCCGGCCGAGGACGGCGGTGTACGCGTGGCGGCCGCCCGCGCCAAGGGCGGCATGCTGGTCGGCGCGTTCGCCGAAGCCGCCTTCGCCTCACTCGCCCTGCACCTTCAGCCCGGGCAAGGACTGCTGCTCTACACCGACGGGCTGACCGAAGCCCGCACCGCCGACGGGCACATGCTCGCCGACAGCGGTCTGGCGGACTTCCTCGCCCAGCGGCCGGCCCCCGTCAGCGCCGCCGCCCTCGTCGAGGACACCGTCGCACTGCTGGAGACGCTGCCCGACAGCGACCGCGACGACGTGGCGCTGCTGGCTCTGTCCGTCCCCACCGCCGACGCCGCACCCGTGGGCATCACCACCACCGCCCACAGCGCCGCCGCCCCGACCACACCCGCCGACATCTCCCCGGGGCAGGAGAACCGACGCCCATGAGCGACGCCTTCCACATCGACGTCCCCTACGCCGACGGCACCACAGCGGTGCTCGCACTGTCGGGTGAGTTCGACATCGCCACCGCACCCGGCGTACGCGCCCGCGCGCTGGAGCTCATCGCGGACGGCCACCCCGACCTGATCGCCGACCTCTCTCGCGTCACGTTCTGCGACTCCTCGGGCCTGGGCGCGATCGTCGGCATCTGGCGCTGCGCCAAGGAGGCCGACGGCTCGCTGGCCCTGGCCGCCATCCCCGACCGGCTGGGCCGCCTGCTCGCCACCACCGGCATGAGCACCTTCCTGCCCGTCCATCCCACCACCGACGCCGCCATCGCCGCGGGCTTGGACGACCGCACCAGCGCCTGAAAGCACCAGCGCCCGACACACCCGGTGCCGGAATCAGCGGCCGCTCCCCCTGCCGTGGGCCGCACCCGCGGGCGCTGCCGGCCCGGAAAGAGGCCCGGCAGCGCCAGGGGCGTCGGCTTCTCCCGGGAATCCGGGTCAGTGGGACTCGTCGTACGGGTCACGGCTGCCGGACTTGGCCAGCCCGCGGCTGATCATGTAGCCGAACGTCAGGATCACGATGTACAGCCACGCCTTGTCGGCGCGGAAGTAGTCCAAGTGTCCCTCCTCGGTCCCCACGACCATGGAGGCGATCAGGACCGCGGCCACGGAGGCGAGGTAGATGAAGAATTCGGTCGTCTTCAGGGCCGACTTCGTCTCCGTCGACAGACGACGGGGCCGATGCGTGCCGACAGGGTCGGTGCCCCCGTGGGGGGCGGGGTTACCGGCCGGGTTTTGCATGGTCATGGCGATACACCCCTGTCTGCTCCGGGAAGTGAGCGACGCACTCCGCGAGAGCGGGAAGCTGCGTCGAAGATCGACGCTCTCAGCCTCCGGATACCCGCAATCGCCCAAGTAAACGCGGGTTAAGACTGGTGCGTCCAGAAGTTCGCCGTCAGAAGTTCTCCGTCTCGTCCGCCAGGTAGCGCAGCACATCGGTCAGGTCCTGGCGGCGGGCGAAGGCGGCCCGTTGGCGGTGGGCGCCCGAACCGTCCCTGAGGAGGCCTCCCAAGGTCTTGGCCGCGTGGTCGAGGTCGCCGGCCGCCGCGAGGTCCGGGGCGACCAGTTCCAGCAGGGCCTCCGCGAGGTCGGCCGCCGGGAGTTCCGCACCCGTGTACGGGTCGAGGCCGAAGCCCTCCAGGCCGTCATGGGCCGCCCGCCAGCGCGCGAGGCGCAGTACGTCGTCCCGTACGGCCGGCTCGGGAACCTGCTCCGCGATCTCGCGCAGGGCCGTCTTCACCAGGGCGCGGGCCAGTTCCGCCTGGAGGATCGCCGTATCGATGTCGGGGGACATGTCCGGCGCCCGGATTTCGAGCGTCGGCCAGTTCCCGGAAGGGCGCAGGTCCCAATAGACCATCTTGATGTCCAGGGCCGCCCCGGAGCCGAGCAGGGTCTGCACCGAACGCCGGAAGTGCGCCGTGGACGTGTAGTGGGGAGGCAGCCCCGCGGAGGGCCAGCCCGACCAGGCCATCGCCCGCCAGCTGGCGTGGCCGGTGTCGCGGCCGCCCCAGAACGGCGAGTTGGCCGCGAGCGCGATCAGCGTCGGCAGCCACGGCCTGACCCGGTTGGACACCGCGACCGCCGTGTCCACGTCCAGCGTCCCGATGTGGATGTGGCGGCCGCAACTGACGAGGGTGTCGGTGAGCGAACCGTAGCGGCGGTGCTGCTCGCGCTGGCGCGGTTCGTCGTCGGTCAGGTGCAGCGGCCCCTCCACGGCCAGGACCGGCGAGGGCGCGGCGAGGAGCCGGCAGCCGTGCGCGCGGGCCGCCAGGCCGAGGGTGCGCCGCAGGGCGGCGAGCTCCTCGCGCAGTGCCGCCGCCGAATGGGCGATCGGGGTGGAGATCTCCACCTGGTAGCGGGTGCCCTCGGGGTGCAGCTGCTGGGGCAGCCCGGCGGCCGTGGCGAGGACGAGCGGGGCGGCCGGAACCACCCGGAAGGTGCGGGCGTCGACGAGGAGGAACTCTTCCTCGACGCCGACGGTGAGGGGGACGGTGGTGCGCACCGTGTTCGGGGTGGTGCCGGTGCTCGTGGTGCTGTTGCCAGGTTCGATCACTGCGCCTCCCTGGACATACGAGTCTTTTCATCATGAGCGGAGCACGCGGCGCGCAGCGCACGTCGATTCAGTCAAATGTCGGGTGATAGTGGCGAGTTACCGGCAAGACGCGGCCCGGTCTGGGGGCGGCGGTCCGGGTGGGGCGCCTGTGGCCGGTGGGCGAGGACGTGAGACCGCCCCCGGGGGCCCGAGCGGGGACGCAGGGCGGGCCCCGGGTGCCTTGACCGCCGCCGGTTATCATCCGATGTGACCCGATCGAACGCGCTCGCCCGCCCCCGACGGCGCGTATTCGCCGACCTCACCCCGCTGCGTACCTCCCCGGACTACCGGCGGCTGTGGATCGGCGGGACGGTCTCGTGGATCGGTCAGGCGATGACCATCCTCGCCATCTCGCTCCAGGTCTACGAGATCACCGGATCCAGCTTCTCGGTCGGACTCGTCGGACTCTTCTCCCTCGTCCCGCTCGTCGCCTTCGGGCTCTACGGCGGCGCCATCGCCGACACCGTGGACCGGCGCACCCTCGGTCTGGCCAGCTCCGCCGGCCTCACCGCGCTGTCCGTCCTGCTGGCTTGTGCCGCCCTGCTCGGCTACCACCGCGTCTGGCTGCTGTACGCGGTCGTCGCACTCCAGGCGGTCTGCGGGGCGCTCAGCGGGCCGGCCAGGTCGGCGATGATCCCGCGGCTGCTGCCGGCCGAGCAGCTGCCCGCCGCCAACGCGCTGAACTCCGTGACCATGACCTCCGGGATGACCGTCGGCCCGATGCTGGGCGGCGTGATCGTCGGCTGGTGGGGATACCAGGCGGCCTACCTGATCGACGCGGTCACCTTCTGCGCAGCCCTGTACGCGATGTGGCGGCTGCCGTCGATGAAACCCGACCGGGCCCGGGGCGCGCGGGGCAGGGCCTCGGTCGTGGACGGCCTGCGTTTCCTGGGGACGCGGCCCAACATCCGGATGACCTTCTTCACCGACCTGGCCGCCATGGTGCTGGCGCACCCGAGGGCGCTGTTCCCCGCCATCGCCGTGCTCTGGTACGGCGGCGACGCCAGGACGGTCGGCCTGCTCGCCGCCGCGCCCGCCGTCGGGGCACTGATGGGCGGGCTGTTCTCGGGCTGGCAGGGCCGCATCCGCCGGCACGGGCTGGCGATCCTGCTCGCCGTCGGCGCGTGGGGGCTGGCCGTCGCCGTCTTCGGGCTCACCCGGAACCTGTGGCTCGGGCTGTTCTTCCTCGCCCTGGCCGGCTGCGCCGACACGGTCTCGATGGTGTTCCGCACCACCATGCTCCAGGCGGCCACGCCGGACGAGATGCGCGGCCGTCTGCAGGGCGTCTTCATCGTGGTCGTCGCGGGCGGCCCCCGGCTCGGGGACTTCCTCGCCGGAACCGCCGCCGACCTGACCTCCCCGGCCGTGGCGATCACGGGCGGCGGCCTCGGGTGCGTGCTGGTGACGGGCCTCCTCGCGCTGCGCTGGCGCGGCTTCCTGCGCTGCGACGCGCGCTCGCCGCAGGCCTAGCCGGGCGACCCCGGGGGCGGGGGTCGCCGCACGGCTGCGCGAGCTGCTCGACGCGCGGGTGGTCGAGGGGATCACCCTGGAGGAGGCGTCGGCGGAACTGGGCGATGTCCATCCCACCCAGTTGATCCGCAGCTTCCGCGGGGCGTACGGGCTGCCGCCGCACGCGCACCTCACCGGCCGGCGGGTGGCGCTGGCGCGGCGGCTGCTGCTGGCGGGCATGCGGCCGGCCGAGGCGGCCACGGCGGCCGGGTTCTACGAGCAGGCACACCTGACGCGGCACTTCGGCCGGCACGTCGGGGTCGGCCCGGCCCGGTTCGCGCGGTCCGGAGGGATCGGGTGCCCCCGCGGGCACGGGTGAGCGCTGTGGCTCAAGCGCCCGCCGGGCCGTCCGACGGGGCGTCTGAGGACGCGGGGCGGGAGATGCCGCGGGCCACGCCCAGGGCCACCAGGTCCTGCGGGCGGATGCGGAGCTGGTCGGCCGTGGCGGGGGCTTCGGCCGGGGGGCGCTTGAGGATGGCCGCCGCCAGCTCGGGGGCGATGACCGAGAAGTAGCTGTCCGGGGTGACCCAGGTGTTCCCCGGGGCCGCCAGCGCCAGCGCGCCGCCCGAGCCGCCTTCGCCGATCAGCAGGGTGGTGACGGGGATGGCGGCCCCGGCCAGCGCCGCGAAGGTGTCGGCGATGGCCGCGCCGGCCCCCGCGTGTTCGGCGGCGGCGTCGTTGGCGGCGCCCGGGGTGTCCACCAGGGTCAGTACGGGAATCCCGAGCCGGTCCGCGAGACGGATGACGCGGGCGGCCGTACGGTATCCCGCCGGGCGGGTGGCGGTGCCGCACTGCGCGGCGTAGGCCACGGCCCGGCCCTCCCGCAGCCCGAATCCGCACAGCATCCCGGGGTCCGTGCCGCCCGCCCGGTCCCCGGAGAGGGGCAGGCGGAGGCTGAAGTACGCGTCCAGGTAGGCCTCGGCGCGCGGGCGGCCGGGGTCGCGGGCCTGCCGTACGGCGTCCCAGCCGGTCTCCGGCGGCGCGGCCCCCCGTACGCCGCCTAGCGCGGCCGGGGGGTCCACGGGCCCGGCCGGCCGGGGCGCGGCGAGGACGCGGAGCCAGCCGGTGACGGTGGCGGCGAGTTCCGCCGGGGGGACGACGGCGTCCACGTGGCCGGAGGCGTACTGCCCCTCCGCGCAGTAGGCCGCCGGGTCCGCGTCGGCGGGCCGTACCCGGGAGCCGGCGAAGCCGACCTGGGCTCCGGCGAGCGCGAGGACCACATCCGCCCCGGCGCCGAGGGTGGCCCAGCCGCCACCGGTGGTGGGGTCGCGCAGGACGGCGATCTGCGGGAGCCCGGCGGCGCGGGTCAGGACGCACTGCCGGGCGACGCGCTGGAGCTGGGTCAGGGCGAGCATCCCCTCCTGCATGCGGGAGCCGCCGGTGGCGATGAGGGAGACGAGAGGGAGGTGGTGCTCGCGGGCGTGGGTGTAGGCGGCTTCGAGCCGGTCTCCGGTGCGCTGGCCCAGCGAACCGCCGAGGAAGCCGAACTCGAAGGAGATGACGGCGGCTTCGTGCCCGCCGATCCGGGCCGTGCCGGTGACGACGGACTCCTGCTCGCCGGTCCGCGCGGCGGCGCGGGCGCGGGAGGCGTCGTAGCCGGTCCAGGCCAGGGGGCCGTCCGGGGGCGATTCCCCGTCCGGCACAAGGAGTTCGGAGAAACTGCCGGGGTCGGCCACGGAGGCGATGGCCGCGCGGGCCGAGAGGCGGGTCGTCGTCACGGGCTCACACTAAGCATGGCGCTGAGGCCACCGCAGCCCCGCCCGCCCAACGCCGACCCCTGGCGGGGGCACCGGCAGGGGTTCCGCCGAAGGCGTGTTGGGGTTGCCGAACTGAGCCGAGCCGAACTGAGCCGAGCCGAGCCGAACTGCACGGAGCCGAACTGAGCCGAGCCGAACCGAACCGGGGCTGGGCCGAACCGGGGCTGGGCCGGCCCCCGCCCCCCCGGTCCGGGCTCCCGCACCTGGGCCTGGACCTGGACCTGCGGCGGGGTTACCCCGCATGCGAGCCGCACGCCGCGGGATGTTTCAGAGCGCCGATTCCCACGTCGACGTCGTGCCGCGCGTGCCCGACTCCGTGCGGCCGTCGTCCGTCACCGTCAGGCGGACGCGGGACGGCGCGGCCTCCACCTCCACCTCGATGCTGCTGACCTCGGCCCGCCGGTGCGCCGCGGCGAGGGCGCCGCGCAGGGCCGTGAGGAGGTCGCCCGCCACCTGGGGCGGGACCAGCGCGTCCACCGCGCCCGTGAAGTGCACCGACGGCGGGAAGCCCAGCAGCACCGCCGCGCCGCCCGTCTCGCGCAGCACCCGGCCTCGGAAGGTCGTCGGGGCGTCGGCCGGCGGCTGCTGGAGGGCGAAGATGGCCGTGCGGACCTCCTGGATGGTGGAGTCCAGCTCGTCCACGGCTCGGCTGAGTTCCTCGCCGACCGTGTCTCCGGAGGGCGCGTTCGAGGAGCGGCGCAGGGTGCTCTCCAGCATCATCTCGGTCGCGAACAGCCGCTGGACCACGAGGTCGTGCAGGTCGCGCGCGATCCGGTCGCGGTCCTCGTACACGGCCAGCTGCTCCCGGTCGTGCTGCGCGTCCGCCAGCACGAGGGCCAGCGCGGCCTGGGAGGCGAACTGCGAGGCGAGCAGCCGGTCCACCGCGTCGTACGGGGGAGCGCCCCGGGCGCGCGGCAGGGCCAGGGTGCCGATCAGCTGGCCCCCGCTCTGGAGCGGGAGCATCATGCTGGGACCGAAGCGTTCGCGGACGGGGGTGGTCATCCGCGGGTCCGTCGCCGAGTCCTCGATGAAGACCGGTTCGCCGCCGAGGAGTTGCTCCAGTACGGCCGAACCGGGTGCGATGGCGGTGCCGACGAGGTCACCCGGGTCGCCGTGCGTGGAGGCGGCGACGATCTCCATGCCCCCCTCGGCGGTCGGCTGGAGCACCACCCCGGCCGAGGCGTCCGCGAGGAGCCGGGCCCGGTCGGCCACGCACATCAGCGCGTCCGCCGCCGGGCGGCCTGCCAGCAGGGCCGTGGTCACGGCGGCGGCGCCGTCGATCCACCGCTCCCGGCGGCGCACGGTCTCGTACAGCCGGGCGCTGCCGATCGCCATGCCCGCCTGCGCGGCCAGGACGCGCAGCAGCGCGTGGTCCTCGTCGGTGAAGGGACCGCCGCCCCGCTTCTCGGTGAGGCAGAGATGGCCCAAGACCTCGGTGTGCACGCGGATCGGCACGTCGAGGAAGGCGCGCAGGGGCGGTTTGCCCGGAGGAAGGCCCGCCGGCCGGGGATCCTTGGCGAGGCCGTCCAGCAGCAGCGGGCGCGGGTCGCCGATGAGGGCCCTGAGCAGGGCGGGGCCGGAGGGTCCGTCCGGCAGGCGCGGGACCGCCCCCCGTTGCGTCTCGCTCAGGCCCGTCGTGAACAGTTCGGTCAGCCGGATCCGCTCGGGATCGACGACCCCGAGCGCCCCGTAGCGCGCCGCGCACAGCTCGGTCGCCGAGTCCACGAGGTGCTGGAGGATGGCGTGCAGTTCGAGCTCGGAGCCGACGCTGAGCACCGCCTCCAGCAGCGCCGGGAGGCCTGACCGCTCGCGTACGGGATCCCGCGGCGGTCCCGCCTCGTGCTCCTGTCCGGCCTCGCGCTCCCGCCCGGTATCCGGTGCGGGCTCCGGCGTGCCGGTGTGCGTCATTCGGCCAGCGGGTTGAGAACCATCGGGGCGATCTTCCCTTCGAGCATCGCGCCGAGACCGAGCACGGCGCACACGTCCGGCCGTTCCGCGATGGCGACGGGCATGCCGGTGGCGTCACGCAGCATCTGGTCCAGGCCCGGCAGTAGGGCGCTGCCGCCCACCATCATGATTCCCTTGTCCGTCAGGTCCGCGACCAGGTCCGGCGGGCAGTCCCGCAGCACCTTGCCGATGCCGTCGAGGACGGCCGTCAGCGGGGTGTGGATGGCGTCCCGTACGGCCGCGGTGTCCACGTGGACGGAGCGGGCCAGTCCGGTGGCCACGTCACGGCCGTGGATCAGGGTGGAGGCCGGGCCCTCGGCGGTGATGCCGTTGCCGTGCAGGGCCACCTGGAGCGGCCGGACGGCCTGGCTGGGCAGCATCAGCTCGTGGGCGTGCCGCAGGTGCTGGACGACCGCGTGGTCGATGGCCTCGCCGCCGACGGGGATGCGTACGGCGGTGACGATGGAGCCGAGGGAGAGGACGGCCACCTGGGTCGCCGCGGCCCCGCACACCATGATCATTGTCGCGGTCGGCTGCTCCACCGGCAGTCCGCAGCCGACGGCCGCCGCGATCAGGGTGTCGACCAGTTCGACCCGGCGGGCGCCGAGCCCGACGAGGGTCTCCACGGTCGCCCGCTGGGCCAGCGGGTCCGCGTCGTGCGGGGTGCAGGCGGCCGCCCGCAGCCGGGGCTTGCGGCGCAGGGCCCGCCGCAGCTTCTCCCCGAGGAGGTGGCGCAGCATCCGCTGGGCCATCTCGATGTCGACCACGGTGCCGCCGGAGACGGGGCGTACCACGCGGATGTAGTCGGGCGTGCGGCCGGTCATCCGTTCGGCGAAGGTGCCTACGGCGATGAGTGCACCGGTCCGCGTGTTCACCGCGGCCACGCTGGGTTCGTCGACGACGAGGCCGGCGCCCTTGACGTAGACACGGGTCCTGGCCGCGCCCAGGTCGACGGCCACGTGGCAGCGGCACAACTGCTCAAGACTGACGGTCACGGCAGATCCTCCCGGGGGCGCTGACGCAAGAGGACCGGCGGAATGCCGGTCGCTTTGTCTTATCTTCTGCGGCATATGGGGCGGACCGCCCGTTGTGATGCTCCGGCTGGGGGTGCCCGGCGGCTGCATGGGGGTGGATTTCTGTACCGACAGGCAGCACGATGCCCGCACCGCACGCGCTACTGGCGCGTAACCAGGTAAGGGAGACCCGATGCTGACGGCACGCCAGAGACTGGCGGCGTTTCTGACGCTCTGCCTGGCGTTGTGGGCGCCCTTCCCGGCCCATGCCGCCGACCGGGTGACGGATGCGGGCTCTGACCAGGCGTCACCGCGCAATCCGGTGGTCCTCGTGCACGGCTACAACGCCGCCCCGGGCGTCTGGGGGGCCCTGCGCGAGGACCTGCTCACCGCCGGGTACGCGGACTCGGAGCTCTTCTCGTGGGCTTACGACAGCCACCAGTCGGTCAACGAGGTGCTGGCCGGGCGGCTCGGTGCGTACGTCGAGGAGGTGCGGTCGCGGACCGGCGCGGCGAAGGTCGACATCGTCACCCACTCCTTCGGCTCGCTCGTCAGCCGCTGGTACGTGAAATACGGCGGCGGCGCGGCGGCCGTGGACCACTGGGTCTCGCTCGCCGGGCCCAACCGGGGCACCTCCACCGCCTGGGCCTGCGCCCTGTGGGACCAGGCCTGCCGGGACATGACCCCCGGTTCGTACGTGGTGCGGAACCTGAACAGCGGGGACGAGACCCCGGGCGCGGTCAAGTACGCGACCTTCTGGTCGGACTGCGACGAGGTCGTCAACCCGGACGACAGCGTCCCGCTGACCGGTGCGGCCAACACGCCGGCCGGCTGCCTGAAACACAACGACCTGCTGTTCGACGACGGAGCCTCGGCCGCCGTACGGGCCTTCCTCGCGGCTTAGGGGGTGCTCCGGGGTCCCGCCCGCCCGGGGGCTTCCTCGGCCGAGACCCGCTGGAGCAGCCCGTACGTGAACTCCGCCACCCATGCCCGCCCCCGCACGTCGAAGGCGAGGCGCCAGCGGGTCGGCGCGGTCCCCTCCATCGGCCGGACCGGGGCGAAGGCCCGCGCCACCTCGTCCACCGTGGCCGACCAGGGCCGCAGATCCTCCGGCGACTCCAGTACGGGCCCCCGCGCGCCCGGGGCCCGTACCAGCCACTCGTTCCACACCGCGCCGTCCGGCGCGGCCAGCACCTCGAAGCGCAGGTCGGGCCAGAGCGGCACCGGCCACCGCAGCGCTTCGCACTCCAGGTCGCCGATCCGGCGGCGCTCGGCCGACTCCGGCGGGCCGAGCACCGAGCGGTAGCGGGCCAGGGCGCCGCGGGACCTGGGGGAGCGGACCATGGCCTGCCAGCGCTTGTTGGCCTCCCGCTGCTCCGCGAGCGAGGCGCCCAGCCGCCGGCGGGCCTCCTCGGCCAGGTCCGGCTGGAAATCAGCCATCCGGCGCAGCAGGACCAGCTGGAAGGCGCCCGGCCCGAAGGATCCCGGGTGCGGGGCCCGGGTCCGGGTCGGGTGCGGGGCGGGCGTCCGGGTCGGGTGCGGGGCCGGGGTCCGCGTCGGGTCCGGGGTCAGGTCCGGGGTCGCTGTCATGCGGGCCACGATTCCACACAGGATCCTTACCTTCCCGGGATACGGATGTTGCCGGGGAGCGCATAGCCTGCGGGCGCCATGAATTACTGCCAAGCCTGCCGGAGGCACCTCAACGGCGCACTGGCGTGCGCCGGGTGCGGAACACCGGCCCAGTACCTGATACCCGCCGGCCCCGCCGCCGGGCCCGGCGGGCCGCCCGGCTCCGCACCGCAGCAGGCACCCCAACCCGCCGCGCTGACCGAGGTGTTCGCCGACTCGCTCGTCGTGCTGTCCGCGCCCGACGAGGGCGGCAGGGCCGCGTCGCGCCGCCGCCGCCGCGGCACGCACCGCGGGCCGCGCCGGACGCTGCTCACCATCGGGCTCGGGCTGGTTCTCGCGGCCGGCGGGTCGCTGGCCATGGCCCGCCTCGTGACCGACGGGGAGCGCACCGACCGGGCCTCCACCGTCGTGCTGACGGACGAGGCCGAGCCGGACCGGGCCGCTGCGGCCCCGGATGCGCCCAAGACGGGCGGCGCGCCTTCCGGGAAGGCCTCCGGGAAGGGGCCCGCGACCGCGAAGGCCACCGGTGGCGCCACGAAGCCGGCCGGGCCCGCGGCGTCCGCCGGCGCGGCGACGGAGCCGGGGCCGAGCGCATCCGCCTCCGCCTCCGCGACGGCGGGGCCGACGCCCGGTCCCTCCGACACGCAGGGCCCCGTAAAACCGACGGCATCGGCGACTCGGCCCGCGCCGAGCGGCTCCGGCACCGCGAAGCCGTCCACCAGTCCCGCGCCCCCTCCGTCGCCTTCGCCGTCGCCGACCCCGAAGAAGCCGTCCTGCTGGTGGATCTTCTGCTGAGGGCGGGGCGGCTCAGCCCAGCATCCGCTTGAGCAGATCGCGCAGTACCGCCCGCTCCGCCGTGCTCAGTCCGGCCAGCGGCTCACGCGCGAAGTCCAGCGACTCCCGCAGCCGGTCCACGGTCTGCAGGCCCTCCTCGGTGGGGGCGGCCAGCTTGACCCGCCGGTCCGTGGGGTCCGGGCGGCGCTCGACCAGGCCGCGCGTCTCCAGCCGGTCGATGATCCCGGTGATGTTCGAGGGCTCGCACTTGAGCTTCTGCGCGATGCGGCGCATCGGCAGCGGCTCCAGCGAGAGCAGTCCGAGGATGCGTGCCTGGGCGCCGGTGAGCTGGTGGCGGGCGGCGGCGTGCTCGTACTCCTCGTGGTAGCGGGCCACGACATCGCCGATGAGCTCGACGACCTCAACGGTCAGGGGGTCTGCGCGACGACTGGGCATGGATCCAGACTACCCATTTACTTGACAACATGAAATATGCAGGAGCATGGTTGTTTCAGGTGGTGAAGCAATGTGCGTGCAGCAATGCGCGCGGAGCGATCTTCGCGAGTCCTCGTGAAGCGCCGCCCGTGCATCACTGCCCGTGAAGCACTGTCCGTAAAGCCTGTCCCGTCATCAGGAGCGCCGCATGTCTGAGATCCCCGCCGTCAGCCGCGAGTGGCACCTCGTACGCCGCCCGCAGGGCTGGCCCGTCGCCGAGGACTTCGCCCTGCGCGAGGTGCCCGTGACCGAGCCCGCGCCCGGCCGGATCCTGGTCCGCAATCTCCACATGTCCGTGGACCCGTACATGCGCGGCCGGATGAATGACGTGAAGTCGTACGTCCCGCCCTTCCAGCTGGACAAGCCGATGGACGGCGGCGCGGTCGGTGAGGTCGTCGCCTCCGCCGCCGAGGGCATAGCGGTCGGCGACCACGTGCTGCACGGCGCGGGCTGGCGCGAGTACGCGGACGTGGACGCGCGGCACGCCACCAAGGTGGACGGCTCGATCGCCCCGCTCTCGGCCTACCTCGGGGTCCTCGGCATGCCCGGCATGACCGCCTACGCCGGGCTCTTCGAGACCGCCTCCTTCAAGGAGGGCGACAGCGTCTTCGTCTCGGGCGCGGCGGGTGCGGTCGGCAGCCTCGTCGGACAGTTCGCGAAGCTCAAGGGCGCGTCGCGGGTGATCGGCTCCGCCGGCTCGGACGAGAAGGTGACGCTGGTCACGGAGAAGTACGGTTTCGACTCCGCCTTCAACTACAAGAACGGCCCCGTCGGCGAACAGCTGAAGGAAGCCGCGCCCGAGGGCATAGACGTCTACTTCGACAATGTCGGCGGAGACCACCTGGAGGCCGCCATATCCTCCCTGAAGGTGCACGGCCGGGCCACCCTGTGCGGCGCGATCGCCCAGTACAACGCCACTGAGCCCACCCCCGGCCCGCGCAACCTGGTGCAGGTCATCGGCAAGCGGCTGCGCCTCCAGGGCGTGCTCGTCAGCGACCACGCGGACCTCCAGCCGCGGTTCGTCCAGGAGGTGGCCGGCTGGCTGCGCTCCGGCGAGCTGCGGTACGACGAGACGGTGGTCGAGGGCGTCGAGAACGCGACCTCCGCCTTCCTGGGCATGCTGCGCGGGGAGAACACCGGAAAGATGATCGTTTCCTTCACCGGTTAGGCTCACTGCACACCGCCGTGGTCGTGGGCGCGAGCCGCGGCGATTCACCAGGAGGATCTTCTTATATGTCCATCCAGCAGTCCGATGTCGTCTACACCGCTGTCGCCACCGCCGAGAACGGCCGTGACGGTCGCGTCTCGACCCACGACGGTCAGCTCGACGTCGTCGTGAACCCGCCGAAGGAGATGGGCGGCAGCGGCGCCGGCACCAACCCGGAGCAGCTCTTCGCCGCCGGCTACAGCGCCTGCTTCCAGGGTGCGCTCGGCGTCGTCGCCCGCAACGAGAAGGCCGACATCACCGGCGCCACCGTCACCGCCGAGGTGGGCATCGGCAAGAACGACGAGGGTTTCGGCCTCATCGTCAAGATCTCTGCCTCGATCCCGACCGTGGACGCCGCCACCGCCAAGGACCTTCTGGAGAAGGCCCACCAGGTCTGCCCGTACTCCAAGGCCACCGCCGGCAACATCACCGTCGAGCTCGCCGTCTGATCCAGCGGATCCCGCTGATCCGGCTGCACGCCGCCGAAGGCCGCACCCCCAGCCCGGGGGTGCGGCCTTCGCCGTAAGCTGTGCCCATGCGTGATCTTGCGGGGGGTTTCCGGTATCTGCTGGCCGGCCAGCGATGGGTGTTCGGGCACGGCCGCTGGCTGGGCTTCGGGCTGCTGCCCGGACTGGTGGCGTTCGTGCTCTACGCCGGCGCCCTGACCGGGCTCGGCTACGGCGCCGACGACCTGACCGCATGGCTCACCCCCTTCGCCGACGGCTGGTCCTCGCCGTGGCTGGGGCTCTTCCGCGGCTTCCTGACCGCCCTGGTCTTCGGCCTCGGGCTCTTCCTCGCGGTGATCACCTTCACCGCCGTCACCCTGCTGATCGGCCAGCCGTTCTACGAGTCCCTCTCCGAGCAGGTCGACCGGAGCGAGGGCGGTGACGTCCCCGAGTCCGGCCTCCCGCTCTGGCGCGAGCTGTGGATCTCCGCGCGGGACAGCGTGCGGGTGCTCGGCCGGGTGCTGATGTACGGGATCCTCCTCTTCGCCCTTGGCTTCATCCCGGTGATCGGACAGACCGTGGTCCCCGTCCTCGGCTTCTGCGTCTCCGGCTACTTCCTGACCCAGGAGCTCACCGCGGTCGCCCTCCAGCGGCGCAAGGTGGACCTGCCCGACCGGCTGGCGCTGCTGCGCTCGCGCCGCATGACGGTGCTCGGCTTCGGGGTCCCGCTGGTGCTGGCCTTCCTGGTGCCGCTGGTCGCGGTGTTCCTGATGCCGGGTGCGGTGGCGGGGGCCACGCTGATGGCGCGCGACCTCCTGGGCGGCACCCCGCCGGAGGCACCGGCCGGCCGGGGACACCAGGCACCGGCGGGCCCCGGGGCGCCGGCGGCCCCCGCGCCCCCGGGCTTCGGTCCCCCTCCGGGGCGCTGAGCCGCGGCTCCCGGCCGGGCGCGGGCGCAGGCGCGGGGCGCCTTCACCGCCCGGCTCGCAGCAGCGCGATGGCGGCTGCCAGGTCCTCCCCGGCGCGGGCCGCCGGGTCCTCGGCCAGCCGGCGCCGCATCAGTTCGAGGTAGGGCGAGATCAACTCCGTGCTGACCCCCTGCTCCCCGGCGGTGCGCGTCAGGGTGCCGGTGGCCGCGACCTGCATGCCCAGGCTGGATGCCACCCCGGTGGTGAAGTCCCCCGAGCTCAGCCGCTCGGCGGTGGTGCCGACGAAGAAGCCCATCGCGCCCAGCCACTCGGACAGCAGCGGAGACAGGTCCTTGGGGGAGATGTCCTCGCCCTCGATGAGCGCGTAGGCGTGCGAGATCCCGGCGAACAGCCCGTACATCGCGCTCAGCAGCGCCACGTCGTGCAGGGCGGCGTGACCGGGGTCCTCGCCGACGAAGCGGGCTGCGGCCGGGACCTCCAAGGTCGTCCGGTGGGTGTCGAAGAGGGCGCGGGAGCCGCTGTAGAAGACGTAGCCCCCGGCCTCCGGGACCCCGATCATCGTCGGCGTGGCCATGATCCCGGCGTCCACGAACCGGGCTCCGCGCTCCTCGGCCCAGGCGGCGCGCGCCCGGCCCTCGGCCGGACTGCCGGTGGTGAGGTTGACCAGGTCCTTGCCGGTCAGGTCCACGCCGTCCAGCGTGGAGCCGATGCTCTCGTCGTCCAGCAGACACAGCACGACGAGCCCGTTCGCGGCCACCGCCTCGGCGGGGCTGGCGGCGGCGGTGGCCCCCTGCGCGGCCAGGGCGCCGGCCTTGGCGGCGGTGCGGTTCCATACGGTCAGGGGGTGCCCGGCGGCGAGCCAGGTGCGGGCGAGGGCGGTGCCCATGGCGCCGAGTCCGAGGAGGGTGACGGGGGTGAGCGGGGAGTTCAGCGGGTTCTGCGTCGCGTTGTCGGTCATGGCGTTTAGCCTGGTGGCAGGTAGTGCGGGGCTCAAGTACGCACTTTGGAGTGGGTGCTTACTCCAAGGTGAGCGAGCAGGTGGGGAGGGTGGGCGATGGCGGTGACGCGAAGGCCCGGTGCGGATCACTGCGGGATCGCCGCGGCGATGTCCGTGCTCGACGGCAAGTGGAAGGTGTCTCTCCTGTGGGAGTTGGAACAGTGCCCGCGCCGCTTCGGTGAACTGCGCCGGCTGGTTCCCGGGGTCTCGGAGAAGGTGCTCTCCGCCCAGCTGCGCGAACTGGAGACGGACGGCATGGTCCACCGGGAGGTCCACGAGGAGGTCCCGCCCCGCGTCGAGTACTCCCTGACACCCCTCGGCCAGGGCCTCAGCGAGGCCCTGGCGAGCCTGGGCGAGTGGGGCACCAAGCACCTCCTGCCGGACTCCGCCTGACGCCCCGCCGCGACGACCGCCGCAGCGGCGGGGCGGAAACCATTCCCCGCGCCCGGTCGTCCTGCATTCTGGAAGGGCACGCACAGCGCGCGGGGAGCCCGTCCCGCGCCCGGGCTTCGGAGGTGGCCGGATGGCCGTACAGCCGTGGGGTCAGCATTCGCAGCAGCCGTACGGGCAGCCCTGGCAGCCCGCGCACACCCCGCAGTCCGCGATGCGCGCCTCGAACGCCGACCGCGACCGGACCGTGGACGTGCTGAAGGCGGCCTACGCGGAGGGCCGGCTCGACGCGGAGGAGTACGGGCAGCGTTTTGACGCGGTGTACGAGGCGCAGACGTACGGCGAGCTCGGGCGACTGGTCGCCGACCTTCCGTCCGGGCCTGTGGTGGCTCCCTTCGGCTCCCCGGTGCCGGTGGTGCCGCCGTCCTACGCGGCGCACCCGTACGCACCGCACTCCTTCGCGGGGCAGTCCTTCGGGGCGCCGCTGTTCGGGCCGCCGCCCCAGGCGCGCCGCGTCAACGGGCAGGCGGTGGCTTCGCTGGTGCTCGGCGTGCTGTGCCTGCCGACCTTCGGGGCGACGGCCCTGCCCGCCGTGATCACCGGCCACATCGCCAAGGCGCAGATCCGTGCCCGTGGAGACGAGGGCGACGGGATGGCGAGCACCGGCCTGGTGCTCGGCTGGCTCTCGGTGGGCGGCTGGGCCCTGCTCTTCGTGCTGGCCGTGCTGCTCGGCTCCTGAGGCCTTTCGTGCCCGGAACGTGATCGAATTCCGGCCCTCCGCTTGTCCGGGGCGGCCCGATAGTATGCACGGCAACACGTGCCAAGGCTGTCTCTCACTGCCCTTGAGTCCGCCCCGGCCCGGAGCTTGGTGCGGGGCCCGGAGCCGGGCAGCGGCTTGCCGACGCACGATCCGGCCCTCATCGCAGGGGACCGACCAGCAGTAGGGACATCGCAGTGACAGTCAGTACCCAGGGGGCGGTCGCCGTGCTGCCCGCGAGCGGACCGGCCGCGCCCGCCGGGCCGGAACCGGCCCCCCGGCGCGCACCGCGCTCCCGCGGTGGGCTGCTGCTCCTGGAAGCCGCCGTGGCCTTCGCCGCGGCCCTCGTCCTCCCGCTGCTGGCCCGTGGCTTCGAGCTCAACCCGCTGGACCGGATCGCGCAGGTCAGCGGCCTCGCCGCGATCCAGCTGCGGTTCGCGCTGATCGGCCTGCTGCTCGTCGCCGCCGTGGTGCTGGCGATGCGGCTGCGCGGCGGCCGGCACTTCGACCTGGCCGCCCGGCTGGCCGCCGCCGGCATCGCAGGTCTGGCGAGCGGGTTCGTCGCCGCCGGCGCGGTCGTCGCGCTGCTGGGGACCCCCTGGCCGATGTTCGGCCTCAACGGCGACAGTGGCCGTATCGTCGAATGGGCCCACGCGGTCGCCAACGGGCAGCCCTCGGGCTCGCCGGTCTACCCGCCGCTGCCCCTCCAGACCCTCGGCCATTACGCCGAGTGGTTCCGGGACGGCAACACCGCGTACGCCTTCAAGGACCTCCAGATCCTGGGCGCCGCCGCCTTCGGGCCGCTGGTCTACCTCGCCTGGCGGATGCTGCTCAGTCCGGTCCGGGCGCTCGCCTTCGGTGTGGCGCCGGCCTTCGCGCTGATCGACGCCTACAAGCCGTACAGCCAGACGGTGCTCGTGCTGCTGGTGCCGGTGCTCGTGGCGATGGTGGTGGCGCTGCGCCGCAGCGCGACCGAGGCCTGGCGGCCGCTGCTGCTGAAGGGCGCCGGTTTCGGCGTGCTGCTCGGCGTGCTCTTCCTGACGTACTCGGGCTGGTTCCTGTGGAGTGCGGCGGGTGTCTTCTTCGCCGCGCTGCTGTACTTCCCGTGGCGGACCGGCCGGCTCAGGGGCGCGTCCTTCATGGGCGTCACCCTGGCGGCCTTCCTCGTGGTGGCCGGGCGCTACCTCCTGGTCATGCTGACCGAGGGGCAGACCACGAAGGACTACAACTTCCGCTTCGACAACTTCACCGACCCGGCGTATTACCTGATGTGGCGCACCGACATGCCGGGCAAGGCGGGCGACTGGCCGCTGCCCGGCGAGTACGGCGGTGTCGGACTGTTCGCGCTGGTCACCTTCGTCGGCCTCGGCGCGGCGATCTGGCTGGGCATCCGCAAACCGCTGGTGGTCACCATCGCGGCCATGTTCATCAGCGCGTGGGTGATGCGGATGTACATCGCCTCGCACATGTACGAGACGCAGACCGTCCAGCTGTACACCCGCACCAACAACCAGCTGCTCTACTGCGGCCTGATCCTGTGCGCGCTCATCGCCCACCTGGTCTCGCTGCGGATGGCCGGGCACCGGACCGACGCCGCCGAGGACACGGCCGGATCCCAGGCCGGCGGTGCGGGCGCCCCCGGCCTCCCCGGCCTCCCCGGCACCCCCGCCACCCCCGGCCTCCCGGCCCGCGAGGCGGCGGTGATCGGAACCCTGTGCGCCCTGCTGCTGCTCCTGGGCACCGTCGCCTCCTCGATGTCCGACCGCTACATGCCCGCCCAGGACGGCACCTACCGGATCCTGCCCTGGGTGTCGCACACCATCACCGAGCTGGACGGCAGCTGCCCGAAGTTCGCCCCCGGAGGCACCTGCTCCAAGGACGGCGACCAGAGCTGGCTGAGCTTCATCCGATGACCAGAGGGAACAGATGATCTCCGCACTGACGCGGCTGGCCGACTGGTCAGCCCGAACCCCCAGGCGGCTCTGGCTGATCGCCTTCGCCCTCTTCTTCACGCTCGCGGGCTCCTGGTCCGCCGCCACCCCGCTCGGCGGTTCGCCGGACGAGCACGCGCACTTCATCCGCGCCGCGGCCGTCGCCCGGGGCCAGATCAACGGACCCGAGGTGATGGTCCCGCACGTGGTGGCGGGCATCGAGGGCCACTTCGCCGAGACCGGGGTGCGGCTGCCGCAGTGGTACCAGCAGCTGCCCCAGCTGCACGAGTGCTACGCCTGGCATGAGAAGGAGCCCGCCTCCTGCGCGCCCTCGATCGGGAACGCCGAGCAGACCGTCCAGGTCACCACCGCTGCCGGCCGCTACCACCCGGCCTACTACCTGGCGACCGGCTGGCCGAGCCTGCTCGTGGACGGCCCCAAGGGGCTGTACCTGATGCGGCTGATGTCGGCGCTGCTCTGCTCGGCCCTGCTGGCCAGCGCGGTGGTCACGGCCGCCGAGTGGCGGCGCCGCTCCCTCGCGACGCTCGGCGTCCTGGCCGCGGCCACGCCCATGGCGCTGTACATGGCCGGCATGGTCAACCCGAGCGGGGGCGAGATCGCCGCCGGGATCCTGGTCTGGACGGCGCTGCTGTCGATCACGATGTCGCCGGATCCGCGGCTGCTGAACCGCCGGCTGGCCCGGCTCGGCATCGGTGGGCTGGTACTCATCAACATCCGGCCGCTCGGACTGATCTGGTTCGCCGGGGCGCTGGTCTTCGGCCTGCTGCTGAGTCGCCGGCGCGGGCTGCTGGGCTCGGTGCTGCGCCGCAAGGCCCTCTGGCTCTGGACGGGCCTGCTGGGCGCCGCGGCGGCCGGTGCGCTGGTCTGGGCCTCCACGCACCCGGACAACTCGGTGATCAAGACGCCCGCGTCGCTGACGCCCGGGGTCGCGGCCAGGCAGACCCTCGGCAACACCGACACCTACATCAAGCAGATGCTGGGGTACTTCGGCTGGCTGGACACGCCCGCGCCCGCCTTCACCTGGCTGGTCTGGCTGGGCGCGATCGCGACGCTCGTCGCGCTGGCACTGGCCTACGGGCGGGCGCGCGAGACGCTGGCGGTCCTCGGCATGCTGGCGGGCATCGTGATGCTGCCGGTCATCGCGCAGGCCTCACAGGCGGAGAAGATCGGCATGGTGTGGCAGGGCCGCTACCTGCTGCCGCTCGCCGTGGGCCTGCCGCTGATGGCGGTCCTGATCAGCGCGAGCCGGGCGCCCGACCGGGGCTTCCCCTGGCGCCGGCTGATCGGTTTCACCGTCGCCGGGCTGGCGCTGGCGAACGCGGCCGCCTTCTTCTGGACCCTGCGGCGCTTCGCGGTGGGCACCAGCGGTGCCTGGGTGCCGGCTTCGGCGCACTGGGCCCCTCCCGGCGGCTGGGTCCTGTGGACCGGCGTCTACACGCTGGCCGCGCTCGCCCTGATCGTGCCGGCGCTGATGCCGGACCGCACGCCCGCGACCGTGGACGGCAGGCGCCTCGACGACCCCCGCTCGGGACGCCACTCGCGGATGCCGGAGCCGGTCTGAGCGACCCCTGAGGGACCCGGCCCCGGTCCGCGGGGCGGCGCCGGGGCCGGGTCCCTCAGAGGCCGACCTCCGCCGTCACCACCCCGGCCGTACGGTCGTCCGCCTCGGCCAGCAGCGCCCCGCCCGGAGCCCATACCGCCGCCCGCCCGCAGCCGGTCCACGGCCCGGCCGGGCCGACGTGGTTGGCCAGCACCACGTACAGGCCGTGCTCCTTCGCCATGCCCGGGTAGACGGCGGCCCGTTCGCCGATCCCGTCACCCGTCCCGTACAGGGAGCTCGCCAGGTGGACCCGGCAGCCGTCCGCCGCGCCCCGCCCCGGCAGCTCGGGGAAGTGGTTGTCGTAGCAGACGCCCAGGGAGAAGCGGATCCCGCCGAGCTCGAAGCGCCCGTCGCTCGTGCCCGGTACGAAGGCGCCCCGCTCCTGCCGGTAGAGGTGCCGCTTGGCGTACGTCGTCAGGTGCGCGCCGTCCGCCCCGTAGACCAGGGTCGCGATGGCGGGGAGCGGACCGCCGGTGCGCAGCGCGGCATTGACCGCGGTGGCGATGCCGGTGGAGCGCAAGGGGTCCAGGCGGGCGTCCTCGGCGTCCACCCAGAGCGAGGGGTCGGCGGCCAGCGCCTCCAGCTCGTATCCGGTGAGCGTGAACTCGGGGAAGAGCACGAGCTCGGCTCCCTCGGCGCGGGCCCGCGCGGCGAGCGCGACGGCCTGCGCGGAGTTGGCGGCCACGTCGCCCGGGACACAGGTGAGCTGGGCGGCGGCGATCTTCATGAGGCCAGCATGCCACCCGTCCGAGGGCCGTCGGCCCGGACCGCCGGGGGCCCGATGTCGCCCGGCATCCCGTATGGCCGGAAATCACCCACGGTGTCGGCCTGCGCGAACGGGCCGGAGGCGGGCCCCGGCACCCGCGTCCGGCCCGACGGCCCGTCCTCCCGCGTCGGCGTCAACGCGGCGGTTCGGCCGCCGTCACCTGGCGGTGTGCCAGTTCCGCCAGCCGCGCCTGGCCGAGCTTGCCCGGATGGAACCAGTCCCAGCGGCTCAACTGATCCGCGGCGAAGGGGTACTGGAACACCGCGCCGCCGTCGTAGCGGCACAGCGGGTCCTTCGCGCACACCTCGCGCAGCACCTCGTTGTACTCGACCACCCGCGCCCGCACCTGCTCGCGCCGGGCCGTCGCCCCCGTGGCCGCCGACAGGGGATCGGCGAGCATCGACTGGCAGATGCCCAGCTTCCACACCTGCCGGACCATCGGGAGGTCCTTGCCCTGCTCCCACAGCCGCTGGAGGTCCGGCACGCTGGAGACGTACACCTGGGAGGTGGGCGAGGCGGCCCTGAGGCCCGCGAGTGCCTGTTCGAAGCCGGCGCGGAACTCCGCCACCGGCGTCATCGACGAAGCCGTCGGCCGGCAGGCGTCGTTCGAGCCGACCATCACCGTGACCAGCTCGGGACGGTGTGCGGCCGCCGAGGCCAGCTGCGCCGGCAGGTCCGCCATCCGGGAGCCGGTCACCGCGTAGTTCCAGCTGCGGGCCGGGGCCGCCGCGTCCCCGAGCAGCCGCGTCGCCAGCGATCGCACCGCGGGGTCGTTGCCGGTGGCCCACGAGACCTCCGGGCAGTCAGCCAGAACCGAACAGGCATCGAAACCCCGGGTGATGGAGTCACCCACCGCGGCGATGGACGCGGGCGCCGTGTTCCAGCGCGGCGCCGCCTGCGACCCGCGCTCGCCCTCGGCCCCCGACCCGCCCGACTGACACCCGGTCAGCGCCCCTGCCAGCACCGCTGCCGCCGTGGCGGCGCCCGCGAGGATCCGGCGCGAGCGGCGGCGGGTGGCGGTGGTGCGCATCGGATGGGTCCCCTCCTCGTCGCCCCACATCTTTCGGGGCGTCCTGCTGAGTGAAAGCTCTGTGTTGACCGGCCTCGGAGCGACCGTACGTCACACCGCGACCCCTGACTCACGGTAGCTTTTTCCCGTGGCGTTTCGGCCGCAGGTCCCGTAGCGCAATGTCAAATAATTTCCGTTACATTACATCTCGTCACATACTGTCCGTTTTCTGGAGTTTATTCCCGACCTCGTCCCACACTGGAGGTCCCGGTGACGACACGTGGAGTCCTGTACGTGCATTCCGCACCGCGCGCGCTCTGCCCGCATGTGGAATGGGCTGTTGCGGGCGTGCTGGGGGTGCGGGTGAACCTCGACTGGATCAGGCAGCCCGCCTCCCCAGGCACCTGGAGAGCCGAGTTCTCCTGGCAGGCCGAAGCGGGCACCGCCTCGAAACTGGCCTCCGCCTTGCGGGGCTGGCACCTGCTGCGCTTCGAAGTGACCGCGGAACCCTGCCCGACCGCGGAGGGCGAGCGTTACAGCTCCACCCCCGAGCTCGGCATCTTCCACGCCGTCACCGGCATGCACGGCGACATCCTGATCCCGGAGGACCGGCTGCGCGCCGCCCTCGCCCGCTCCGCCCGCGGCGAGACCGACCTGGAGGCGGAGATCGCCAAGCTGCTCGGCAAGCCCTGGGACGACGAGCTGGAGCCCTTCCGCTACGCGGGCGAGGGCGCCCCGGTGCGCTGGCTCCACCAGGTGGTCTAGCCGCCGGCCATGCAGAAGGCCCGCTCGGGATCCTGAGCGGGCCTTCTGCATGGCCTTGCGGCGGTTGCGGTGTTCGAAACGACGAACGCCGCGACCATCAATTGAGCAAGCCTCACGGCGAGCAACCACGTCCGCGAGAGCGGCGCCGGTTCAGGCGCACTAAACAGTACGGAACGCCAGGGTGACGTTGTGGCCGCCGAATCCGAAGGAGTTGTTGATCGCGGAGATCGGGCCGTCGGCCGGCAGCTTGCGCGGCTCGCCGCGCACGATGTCCGCGTCGATGTCGTCGTCCAGCTCGTCGACGTTGATCGTCGGCGGGGCCAGCCGGTTGTACAGCGCCAGGACCGTCGCGACGGTCTCGATACCACCGGCGCCGCCCAGCAGGTGACCGGTCATCGACTTGGTGGCCGAGATCGCGATGTGGTCCAGGTCGTCGCCCAGCACCTTGCGCAGGGCCTTCAGCTCGGCCGTGTCACCCTGCGGGGTGGACGTGGCGTGCGCGTTCAGGTGGACCAGCTCGGCCGGGTCGAGACCCGTGTTGTCGAGCAGGTTCTGCACCGCGGCCGCGACACCGCGGCCCGTGGGCTCCGGCTGCGCGATGTGATGGCTGTCGGCCGACAGGCCCTGGCCCAGCACCTCGCAGTAGATCCGGGCGCCCCGCGCGGCGGCGTGCTCGGCGGACTCCAGGATGACCACGCCCGCGCCCTCGCCGAGGACGAAGCCGTCCCGGCCCTTGTCGTACGGGCGGGAAGCCTGCTCGGGGTTCTCGTTGTTCTTGGACATCGCCATCATGTTGGCGAACGCGGCGATCGGCAGCGGGTGGATCGCCGCCTCGGTGCCGCCCGCGACGACCACGTCGGCGCGGCCGGTACGGATCATCTCGACGGCGTAGCCGATGGCCTCGGCGCCGGACGCGCAGGCGCTGACCGGAGTGTGCACGCCCGCCTGGGCGTTGACCTCCAGGCCCACGTTGGCGGACGGGCCGTTCGGCATGAGCATGGGGACGGTGTGCGGGGAGACCCGGCGCACACCCTTCTCCTTGAGCACGTCGTACTGGTCGAGCAGGGTCGTTACGCCGCCGATGCCGGAGGCGATCACGGTGCCCAGGCGCTCGGGCGCCACGGGCGTACCCTCGCCCGCCGGGGTGGTGTAGCCGGCGTCGGCCCAGGCCTCGCGGGCCGCGATGACGGCGAACTGCGCCGAGCGGTCCAGCTTGCGGGCCAGCGGCCGGGGCAGGACCTCGCTGGGGTCCACGGCGGCCGGGGCGGCGATACGGACCGGGAGTTCGGCGAAGCGCTCGCCCTCAAGGGGCTTCACGCCTGAGCGGCCGGCGAGCAGGCCTTCCCAGGTCGAAGCGCTGTCGCCACCCAGCGGAGTGGTTGCGCCGATACCGGTGACGACCACGGTGCGATTGGTCGGGCTCACAGGAATTCTTTCTCCACGTCTAAGGGGGTGCTGAATTGTCACGGCGCCACCGCCGGGTGGCGACAAACGCTCGTCAGGCTCAGGCCTGGTGCTTCAGGATGTAGTCGGCGGCGTCGCCGACCGTCTTGAGGTTCTTGACGTCCTCGTCCGGGATCTTGACGTCGAAGCGCTCTTCGGCGGCGACGACGACCTCGACCATGGACAGCGAGTCGACGTCCAGGTCGTCGGTGAACGACTTGTGCGTCTCGACGTCCTCGGTCGGGATGCCGGCGATCTCGTTGACGATCTCCGCGAGACCCTCGACGATCTCTTCCTGCGTGGCGGCCATGTGGCGCTCCTTCTGTAGCTGGGTGGTTCTTCAGGCCGGGATGTGGATCCGGGCCCTAGGGGAGGGTAACGACCGTCGCGGCGTAGACGAGTCCCGCCCCGAAGCCGATGACGAGCGCGGTGTCGCCGCTCTTCGCCGCTCCGGTCGCCAGGAGCCGCTCCATAGCGAGCGGGATCGAGGCGGCCGAGGTGTTGCCGGTGGTCTCCACGTCACGGGCGACCGTGACGTGCTCCGGCAGCTTCAGAGTCTTCACCATCGAGTCGATGATCCGCATGTTGGCCTGGTGCGGGATGAAGACGTCCAGGTCGTCCACGGTGATTCCGGCGGCGTCGAGCGCCTGCTGGGCCACCTTGGCCATCTCGAAGACGGCCCAGCGGAAGACCGCCTGGCCCTCCTGCGTGATGGCCGGGAACTTCTCGCCGCCGTCCTTGCCGAGGTACTCGTCCCACGGCACGGTCTGCTTGATGGTCTCGGACTTGTCGCCCTCCGAACCCCACACCGTGGGGCCGATGGCCGGCTCGTCCGAGGGGCCGATGACCACGGCGCCGGCGCCGTCGCCGAACAGGAAGGCCGTCGCGCGGTCCTCCAGGTCGGTGAGGTCCGAGAGCCGTTCCACGCCGATGACGAGGACGTACTCGGCGGAGCCCTCGACGACCAGGCCCTTGGCCAGGGTCAGGCCGTAGACGAAACCGGCGCAGCCCGCCGAGACGTCGAAGGCGGCGGGCTTGCCCGCGCCGATGCGGTGCGCGATCTCGGTGGCGACCGCCGGGGTCTGCTTGAAGTGGGAGACCGTCGAGACGATCACGGCGCCGATCTGCTCCGGGGAGATACCGGCGTCCGCCAGCGCCTTGCCCGAGGCCTCCACCGACATCACGGCGACGGTCTCCTGGGGCGAGGCCCAGTGCCGGGTCGCGATGCCGGAGCGGGAGCGGATCCACTCGTCGGACGAGTCGATCGTTTCGAGGATGACCTCGTTGGGCACCACGCGGGTCGGCCGGTAACCGCCGACACCCAGCACGCGGGCGTACGGGGAGCCCTTGGCCGGCTTGATCTTGGACATGCTGTGTGGGCTCCTTCTCTCAGGCCGTGTGCTCGGCGACGAGCGCAGCGGCCTTGTCGAGATCGTCCGGGGTCTTCAGGGCCACGCTCGGTACGCCCTTCAGCGCGCGCTTGGCCAGACCCGTCAGGGTGCCCCCGGGACAGAGCTCGATGATCCCGGTGACGCCCAGTTCGGCGAACGTCTCCATGCAAAGGTCCCAACGGACCGGATTCGCGACCTGGCCGACCAGGCGGGCGACGACGTCGGCGCCCGTGGCGACGACGTGGCCGTCCTTGTTCGAGACGTACTTCAGCGCCGGATCGGCCGGATCAAGAGCCTCCGCGGCCTTCTCCAGCGTGGCGACCGCGGGCGCCATGTGGTGCGTGTGGAAGGCGCCCGCGACCTTGAGGGCGACGACCTTCATGGAACCTTCGGGCTTCTCGGCTTCCAGAGCGGCGATCTGCTCCATGGTGCCGGCGGCGACGATCTGGCCCGCGCCGTTGATGTTCGCCGGGGTCAGCCCCAGCTTCTCCAGATGCGCGACGACGACGTCGCGGTCACCGCCGAGGACCGCGGCCATGCCGGTCTCGGTGACGGCGGCGGCCTCGGCCATGCCCAGCCCGCGCGTGCGGACGAACGACAGGGCGTCGGCCTCGGACAGCACGCCGGCGTACGCGGCGGCCGTGATCTCACCGACGCTGTGTCCGGCGACGGCGCCGAAGGCCGTACGGCCCTTGTCGTGGGCGGCGCTCAGCGCGGCGGCGGACAGCAGTCCGGCCGCGACCAGCAGCGGCTGAGCCACGGCGGTGTCGCGGATCTCGTCGGCGTCGGCGTGCGTGCCGTAGTGGGCGAGGTCGAGCCCGATGGCGTCCGACCATGCGGCGACGCGGTCAGCGGCGCCGGGAAGGTCGAGCCAGGGAGTCAGGAAGCCGGGCGTCTGAGCGCCTTGGCCGGGAGCGACGAGTACGAGCACCCTCACACTCTCTCTTGTGGATGGTCCCTGCCGCCCGTGGGGACAGGGACCAAGAACCGTCGGGGTAATTGTTGATGTCCGACAAAAGTCTAGGACTGAGGTTCGCCATCGGCCAGACGCCCGAGGATCAGGGCGATCCGCAGAGTGAACGCGGAGCGGACATCGGAGGGTGACCAGCCGGTGACGTCCGTCACACGTCGGAGCCGGTAGCGCACCGTGTTGGGGTGCACGAAGAGCATCCGCGCGGCCCCTTCGAGACTGCTCGCCTGCTCCAGGTAGACGCTCAGCGTCTCCAGCAGCGCCGACCCCGCCTCCTCCAGCGGTCTGTAGATCTCCTCCACCAGCTGCTCCCTGGCAGCCGGATCCGAGGCGATCGCGCGTTCCGGGAGGAGATCGTCCGCCAAGACCGGGCGCGGGGCGTCCTGCCACGCCGTACAGGCCTTCAGCCCGGCCGCCGCCGCCTGCGCCGACTTCGTCGCGTTCAAAAGGTCGGGCACCACTGGACCGGCCACCACCGGGCCCGCGGCGAAGGGACCGATCAGGGACTTCGCGACCCGCATCGGATTGTCGCTGCCGCCCGCGACGACGACCAGACGGTCCCCGAGCACACCGGTGAGCACCTGGAGCTTGTGGTGGCGGGCCGCGCGCCGGATCGCCTCGACCGTCAGCTCGCTGTCCCCCTCCGGCGCGGTGCCGAGCACCACGCACACGTGCTCCGGCGAGTTCCAGCCGAGCGCGGCCGCCCGCGACAGCGCGCCCTCGTCGGCCTCGCCGGAGAGGACCGCGTTGACGACGAGCGACTCCAGGCGGGCGTCCCACGCCCCGCGCGCCTCGGCGGCCTGCGCGTACACCTGGGCGGTCGCGAAGGCGATCTCCCTCGCGTACACGAGGAGCGCCTCACGCAGGATCGACTCGTCTCCCGGCGCGGCCACCTCCTCGATCGCGGTCTCCATGACCTCGATCGTGGTGCGGACCATCTCCACGGTCTGGCGCAGGGTGATGGCCCGGGTCAGCTCGCGCGGAGCCGTGCCGAACACGTCGGTCGAGATCGCCTGGGGTGTCTCCGGGTGCCGGAACCACTCCGTGAACGCGGCGATGCCGGCCTGCGCCACCAGGCCGATCCACGAGCGGTTCTCCGGGGGCATCGCCCGGTACCACGGCAGGGTCTCGTCCATGCGCGCGATCGCGTTGGCGGCGAGCCGGCCGGATGACTTCTCCAGTCGTCGCAGCGTCGCGGTGTGCGGATGGGCGGGATGCGCGGCATGCGCGGGGAGATGCTCACGTTCGGGTTGGGGCACGGGACAAGACTGCCTTATCGGCGCCCGTGAGCGGAGTCCGGTCCCGCACCCGGCGTCTACGGTGGCTCCATGATTGATGTACGTCGCGGCGCCGACCGGTACCAGGGCGGGGATCCCGCGGCCGGGATCATCACCCGGCACGCCTTCTCCTTCGGGGCCCATTACGACCCGGACAACCTCCGTTTCGGCCCGCTGCTCGCCTGCAACGAGGAGACCCTCGCACCCGGCGCAGGATTCGAGGAGCACCCCCACAGCCAGACCGAGATCGTGACCTGGGTGACCGAGGGCGAACTCACCCACAAGGACAGCACGGGCCAGAGCGCCCGGGTCCGGGCCGGGGACGTGCAGCGGCTCGGTGCCGGATCCGGGGCGCGGCACGTGGAGCGCAACGACGGCACCGAGCGCCTGCGCTTCGTGCAGATGTGGCTGGAGCCGCTGACCCCGGGCGGGGAACCCTCGTACGAGGTGGTCACCGGGACCGCCGACGGCACGCCCTACGAGGTCCCCGCGGCCGGCGCCGTCCTGCACGTGCGCCGGCCCGGCGCGGGCGAGCGGGTCGCCGTACCCGCCGCGGAGCGGGTCTACCTGCACGTGGTCCGCGGGGACCTGCGCCTCGACGGGGAGGAGCTCGGGCCGGGGGACTCGGCACGGATCACCGGCGAGGCGGGCCTGGAGGTCACCGCCGGATCCCCCGGCGAGCTGCTGATCTGGGAACTGCCGTAGGAGCGTCTGCGAGGTCACTTCCTCCGCCCGGGCACGGCCTACCGGCGGTGCGGGGCCAGCTCGGCCAGGACCGCGTCGGTGAAGGGGGTCCACGCCTCGACGGCCCACGGCCCGAAGGCCCGGTCCGTCAGCACCACGCAGGCGGCGCGCGCGTCGGGGTCCACCCACAGGAAGGTGCCGGCCTGGCCGAAGTGCCCGAAGGTGCGCGGGGAGGAGGTGGCGCCCGTCCAGTGCGGGGACTTGCCGTCGCGGATCTCCAGGCCGAGCCCCCAGTCGTTGGGGGACTGGTGCCCGTAGCCCGGCAGGACGCCCTTGAGGCCGGGTTGGACGACCGAGGTGGCCTCCGCGACCGTGCGGACATCGAGCAGCCGGGGCGCCTGGAGCTCCGCGGCGAAGCGTACGAGGTCGCTGACGGTGGAGACGCCGTCCTTGGCCGGCGAGCCGTCCAGGGTCGTCGCCGTCATGCCGAGCGGCTCGCACACCGCCTGCTGGAAGTACTCCGCGAAGGGGATGCCGGTCGCCTTGGCGATGTGGTCGCCGAGCACCTCGAAACCGGCGTTCGAGTACAGCCGCCGCTGCCCGGGCGGGGCCGTCACGCGGTGGTCGTCGAAGGCCAGACCGCTGGTGTGCGCGAGGAGGTGACGGACCGTCGAGCCGGGCGGCCCGGCCGGCTCGTCGAGCTCGACCGCGCCTTCCTCGTACGCGACGAGCGCGGCGTACGCGGTGAGCGGCTTGGTGACCGAGGCCAGGGCGAAGCGGTGCCCGACCGGTCCGTGGGAGCCCGCCATGCTCCCGTCGGCGCGCACGACGGCCGCCGCGGCGGTCGTCACCGGCCAGGTATCGATGATCCGCAGGCTTTCCAGGGTCTTCACGCTCTCCATGCGGCCGAGCCTACTTGCTTGGAGTGCACTCCAAGGTTTTAGCGTGGGGGCCATGAGCCAGAGCCTGACACCGGCGCGGTACACGATCAGCGAGGTCGAGGCCCGGACCGGTCTGACCCAGCACACGCTGCGCTGGTACGAGCGGATCGGCCTGATGCCGCACGTGGACCGCTCCCACTCGGGGCAGCGGCGGTTCAGCGACAAGGACCTCGACTGGCTGGCCTTCGTGGGCAAGCTGCGCGCCACCGGGATGTCGGTGGCGGACATGGTCTGCTACGCCCAGCTGGTCCGCGAGGGGGAGCACACCGTCGTCGAGCGCCGTGAGCTGCTGGAGCGGACGCGGCGCGATGTACGGGCACGGCTCGCGGAGCTGACGGACGCGCTCGGCGTACTGGACTTCAAGATCGGGATGTATGCGATGAACGCGGTCGCGGAGAAGGCGGAGCAATGACGCAGAACGACACCACCACGAGCACCACCGGCACGACCAGCGGCAGCACCGCCACGAGCACGACCAGCAGCACCAGCACTACCACCATCGAGCAGGTCGAACTGGGCAGGGGCGGCCCGCTGGTCGGCGTGCAGGGCCTCGGCTGCATGGGCATGAGCGAGTTCTACGGGGAGACGGACCAAGCGGCGGCCCGGGAGACCCTGGACGCGGCCCTGGCCGCCGGGGTCACGCTCTTCGACACCGCGGACGTGTACGGGCGGGGGCGCAACGAGGAGTTCCTCGCGCCGTTCGTGGCCGCGCACCGGGAAGAGATCACCCTGGCCACGAAGTTCGCCATAGAGCGCACCGACGACCTGCACTACCGGGGCATCCGCAACGACCCGGCGTACATACGCCAGGCCGTCGAGGGCAGTCTGCGACGGCTCGGGACCGAGGTGATCGACCTGTACTACATGCACCGGCGCGACCCGGCGGTGCCGTTGGCCGAGTCGGTGGGCGCCATGGCGGAGCTGGTGCGGGAGGGGAAGGTGCGTCACCTGGGGCTGAGCGAGGTCACCGGCGCGGAACTGCGCGAGGCGTACGCGGTGCATCCGATCGCGGCGCTCCAGTCGGAGTGGTCGCTGTTCAGCCGGGACGTGGAGCGCAGCGCGGTGGGCGCCGCGGCCGAACTGGGGGTGGCCTTCGTGCCCTATTCGCCGCTGGGGCGCGGATTCCTGACGGGGGCGTTCGCCGACGCGGGCACGGACCTGTCGCCGGACGACTTCCGCCGCTTCCAGCCGCGCTTCACCGGTGACAACGCGAAGAGCAACGCGGCGCTGCTGGCCCCGGTACGGGAGATCGCGCGGGCGCGCGGGGCGAGCCCGGCGCAGATCGCGCTGGCGTGGGTGCAGCAGCGGGCCCGGGTGCACGGGCTGAGCGTGATCCCGATCCCGGGAACCCGCAAGCCCGGCCGCCTCGCGGAGAACACCGCGGCGACCCGGATCACCCTGACGGCGGCGGAGCTGGCGCTGCTGGAGCCGATCGCCGCCCGGGTCGAGGGGGACCGCTACCCGGACATGAGCTCCACCTCGGCGGCCCGCGAGGGTTGAGGCGGGCCGGGCGCCGTGGTGAGCCGTGCCGGGCGCGAGGCCGAGCCGGGCGTGTCGCGAGGACTGAGCCGGGTGCGCCGCGAGGGCTGAGCCGGGCCGGGCGCGGGTACCGGCGCGGGCGGGTCCGTGGCGGTGGCCGCGGCGCCCGCGCCGCCCGGGTCGTGGCGGCGGATCACGGGGACCGGAGGGCTCAGAGGGACTCGGCCGCGAACCGGTCGCGCAGCGCCGCGTACTCCGCGTCCGTCAGCAGGCCCGCCGTGTGGAGCTCGCCCAGGTGGCGCAGGCGGTCGTCGCCGGACCGGGCCCGGGGCACCGCGGCGACCGGGCTGCGACCGCGCACGGCCGCCAGCAGGGCCGCGGCGAAGGGCAGCGACTCGTACACCGCCCCGTAGCCCATGCCGAAGACGGCGGACGCGAGGTCGTGGTCCGGGCGGGGGTCGGCGCCGGTCTGCCGGGGCTCCCGCAGGAGCAGCCGCAGGTGGCCGCCCGGGCCGTCCGGGGAGGTCCACTCGACGCCGGTGAGGGCGGCCAGCGGGTAACGCTGGTCGCCCGCCTTCCACTTGGTGCTGGTGGCGCCCGTACGGGACCACTGGAAGGCGACCGCCGAACCGTCGAAGCTCACCCGCGCGTCGTACGCCTTCAGCCGGAGCGGCGGCCGCGGTACGCCGACCAGGAAACGCGGGGCCGGCTCGGCGGCATCGGGGCCGAGCCGGGAGCGCAGGGCGTCGGCGAAGGCCGCGGCGAGCGGCGCCCGCTCGCCCGGCAGCACCAGCCGGTACGGGTCGCACGTCTCCTTCAGCTGCCCGGCGGCGGCCTCCATCAGCGGATCCGCGCCCGGCCGCGGGACGGCGCGCAGCACGACCGTGTCCCGCTTCCCGGCGGTCAGAGTCACCTCGGACACCGCTTCCAGGGGGACCCGGCGCGAGCCGAGGGCGTGGAAGAGTCTCGGCGTCCTCGGCGTTCGTATCCCCCGTGCGAAGCGGATGAGCACCGAGTCCGAGTCGAACTCCCAGACGGCATGGTTTCCGGCCAGTACGTCACCCATGCGGCACATGGTAAAGGGAGGGCCCCCCGGGCGTCCCCCTCGGTGCACGGCCCGATTTCGGGTCTCTACGCGCGTCAGTGGGCTTCCGACGCGGAAATTCCTTGCCGGCACGCGTCGTCCGCCGGTGCGCAGGCAACGGAAGCGAACGCACCGGTTCCGATTTTGGCGAAGTTGTCCACCGAGGCCGTACCTGGCGAGAAATAGCCGGTATGGCTCTTGGCCCCGGCCGAGGACAGCAGCCGCGCGCCGAACTCCGGGGACACCGGATCGGCACCGTGGCCCAGCCCGCCGACCTCCAGGTGCGGTACGTCGCCGATCCAGTCCCCCTCGTCCCGCATGGCCCACACCCGGGCCCGCGTGCCCAGCTCCGCGGCGCTCGCCGCACGCATCCCGGGGCTGCCGGCCACCACCAGGTCCGTCACCCGGTCCGGCAGCGCCCGCGCGGCGACCCCGCACACCACCGACCCGTAGCTGTGGCAGAACAGCGCCACGCTCGCCTGCCCGGGCAGGGCCGCGGCCAGCGACTCCAGCAGGGCGGCGCCCTCGACGGCCATCCGGCCGGTGGCCGCGTCCATGCCGACCCCGGTGGGAGCCGTGTATCCGGCCCAGGCGATGACCGCGGTCCGGCTGTCGGGGGCCGCCGCGCGCTGGGCCTCGTACAGGGACTGCCCCATGCCGACGGGAGCGCTGAAACGGCGGTGGGTCCGCTCGAAGGTGATCAGGTCGGTGTCGACGCCGGGGACGATCACCGAGATCCGGCGGGCCCGGTCGAGGTCCCCGAACACCTCGGCGACGCGGCCGCCACCGGTGGGGTCGAAGGCGAGGATCTGCCGGCCCGGTTCGGCGAGGGAGGCGAAGCGGTGGGCGCGGCGCGCGGCCGTGGTGCGGTCGGCCGGGGTCAGAGCGATGTCGCGGCTGCGCGCCTCCTCGATCCGGCCGGCCTCTTCCAGGCCGCGCCGGTTGGCCCGGTAGCGGGTCGCGGCGGGGGCCCCGTCGAGATTGCCGACGACGAACGGGTAGCCGTCGGCGAGCCGGGCCCGCTGGGCGCCGTCCAGGCCGCTGAAGAAGCGGGCCACCGTCCGTACGGGGGCGTCCGCGGGCGGCAGCGGGCGGCCGCCGATGCGGGCCTTGGCCCAGGCGGCCAGGGCGGTCGCGCGCAGCGGTGTGCCGCCGTGGGGGCGGTGCACGGCGGACCAGCCGGTCGTCGCCAGGAGGACGAGGACCACCGCGAGCGCGAGCAGGCTGCGCAGCGCGGCGGGGCGCGGGGCGGCGGGCTGGGGTGCGTCGGGGTGCGTGCGGTCCGGGCGCGTGCCGTCCGGGCGCGGGATGGCGGGATGCGGCGCGGCGGGGACGGCAGGGTGCGGGAGGGCGGGGCGCGGGATGGCGCTGAGTGCTGTGGGGAGGGCGGGGCCGGGCAGTTTCACTGGGACCCAGCCTAGGAGACCGTTTCCGGACACGGCGCGCCGGGTGACGGGTGTCACCGCCGACCGGGGGACGGCCGGTTCCCCGGTCGGCGCGGTAAACGGCGTGTCAGACGGGGCGGTTCCCGGCCATCGGCGCTGCCGCTCCCGGCTGCGCCGGATGGGGGACCGGTCCGCCCGTGTCGCGTCCGTTCGTTTCCGCTCCGCCCCTTCCGGGTCCGCCGCCGGGTTCGGGTCCGCCGCCGGGTTCGGGGCGGCGCCAGTCGGCGGCCAACGCGGGGCCGATCTGGTCCAGGTACCGCTCCGTCATCCGCCGGATCGCCTGCACGCTGGTGTCCGCGCCCTGACCCCACAGCCGTCCCGTGACCCTCATCACACCGCAGAAGGCGGCGACGGCCACCCGTGGCCGAGGATCCGCGTCCACGTCCAGGCCCGCCAAGGAACCATGACCCCCCGGCCCGAGCCGTCGAGAGAAGTCGATCGTCAGGTAGACCGGTGCGCCGGACACGTCGCGGCCCCGGCAGACCATCCGCCGGGGCCAGTGTGGGCAGAGAGGAGCCCCGGCCGAAGGGGTCCGGCCGGGGCTACGGTCAAGAACCTACGTGTTGACGGGGTTCATCGAGCCAGGCGTGCTGGCCGCCCACCTCCACGGTGACGCCGAAGCGGGTGATGTGAGGTCGGCCGCGCAGCTCATACCAGGTGTAGGCCGCCGTCACCTCGGCCCACAGGTCCCGCGGTCCCCACGAGCGGACCGCATCGTCCCGCCACCAGTCGCCGTAGCGGACGATCGTGGCCGACGTTCCGGCCTCGTCCACGAACTGAACCTTCCGGTCGTCGCCCTCCCCGCGGTGCGAGTGCGAGATGTCCGGCACCTGAAGGCCGATGGCGAAGTCCTGCAGGTAACCACTCGCGAGGACTTGAGCCGGGTCGATCGGGGAACGCCTGCTGACGGACTCCTCCGGGACCCGCAGCTCGACACATGGCCGCTCGCTGCGGATCCACATGTACGAGGACGCCCCGACGAAGCAGCCCTGCGCCCTTGTCCCCGTGCTGTCCACCCCGAGCCGCAAAAGCCCCGCGTTGCTGTACACCGTCCCGAACGGCGTCAGGATCACGCCGCCCGGCCGGGACTGCTCGATCCAGGCGTACGGCACGCGCCGCAGGGACGCCGTGTTGACGACCCGGTCGAACGGGCCCCCGCCGGGAGCACCCTGGAGGCCATCGCCGACGACGAGTCCGGGGTGGTAGCCGGTGGCCTTCAGGTTGGAGGCACCGGTCCGCGCGAGCTCGTCGTCCACCTCGATGGCCACCACCCGCTCCGAGCCGACGCGCTCACACAGCAGGGCCGTGTGATAGCCGGAGCCGTAGCCGATCTCCAGCACACGAGAGCGTGGCTTGAGGGCCAGGTGGTGAAGCTTTCGCATCACGATGTCCAGCGCGGAGACGGACGAGGTGAAGTCGCCAGGCGCCGGGCCGGGTGTGATGTCGCCGTCGTCCAGTTGTGTGACCACCGACTGGTGTGGGTTCCACACCGCGCGGCGCCATACCTCGGGTTCCTCCGCGCGGACCACGAACTGCCAGAGGCCCTCGTCGTCCCGTACGGGCAGCCATATGGCCTGCGGCACAAAGGCCTCGCGATCGACTGTGTCGTAGGCCTGCGCCAACCACGGCCCACGCAGCAACCCTGCGGTCACCAGGGCTTCGCGGCAGATTTCCCGGTTCACTTCTTGCCCGGCGGGGGCGGGGGCGGGGGCGGCGGCGGAGTGGACGGCTGAGGCGTCGGCCGGCTGCCGTCGGGGCTCGACGGTTGGGACGGCGGTGTCCACGGCTTGTCTTGCGGTGATCCAGCGTGCTTGCCCATCGCTATCCCCACGCGCTCGGTGAATGGTGCAGGATGCCCGCCCAGCTGGGGCGGGAGTCAGTGGATGCCGATCGTGATCGCGGCGAGTATGCCGAGCACGATGACGACGTACAGGACCTGCCGGTGGAGCTCGCTCACCGCTGCCCGGTCAGCACGCGGTGCATGGTGCGGATGGTCCGGGCCAGTGCACGGGCGTGGTTCCAGTTGCCCAGCTGGGTGCCGGTCGGGCCCTCGCTGATGAGCCGGTGCCAGTCGCCCAGCGCGGCCGCCGCGGCGTCGAGGTGCGCGACGTCGGCGAGGAGGAACTCGCCGTGGCGCATCAGATCATCAACGAGGGCTGCGATCTCCGCCTCGGCGGGCTTCTGGTTGTACGGAACGAGGGCCCTCGTCACGAGGGCTGTGCCGGTGTCCAAGTCTGCGTGTGTGCTGCCCATGCCGGGGTGCTCCCTACCGTCGTCAGCGGGTGGTGAGACCAGCATGGAGGCAGGTGAAACGAAGAAGGGGCCCGGTCCGGGCCCCTCTCCCTACGCGGCCAGCAGACCGATATCGACAGCGAGTTGACTCGCCCGCTGCCGACGCTCCGGCAGCCGGGACGTGGTCTCTTCGAGGACGATGGTCCGGGCGTATCCGTTGTAGCGGATCGTTTCCGGCGCGGCCGCGTGTGCCTGCTCCAGCGTTGCCAGCGCGGTCTCCTGCTGCCCGTCGAGATGGTAGGCGCGGGCCTGCTCGATCCGGTGCCGGGCCCGCCGGGGCCGGGACGGGATCGCGTCGGCCTCGGCCCGGTTGGCCTGGCGGACGGACTCGCCACCGGCTCGCAACTCGACTGCCACGGTGACGCCGTGCGCACCCATCACCGCCCGGCCGAAGCTGGTGACCCGGTGGAAGTAGCTGGCAGGAAGGTGGCGGGAGATGCCGCCCGCGCGGTCCCACCAGCCCCACGCGGTGCCCGTGTCGCGGCGCTTCGCCGCGGTCAGTCCAGCCTCTACGCGCAGCGCGCCGGTGATGGCCTGCACGTCCAGCGGAGCGTCGGCGAGTCCGGGCTCCAGCAGACGCAGGGCCCCGATGACGACGTCGTCAGCCTCGTCGTAGTGTCCCGGCCCCGAGTCGCGGTGCGCCTGTGCCGACAGCCAGGCGGCCACACCGATCGCGTGCAGGTCTTCGGATTCCTGCGCAGCGGCCATGCCGCGCTCGGCCACCCGCCACAGCAGGGAAGGGTCCGGCTGGTAGGCGACGAAGAACTGGGCGAGGAAGTAGACCTCTGCCTGGAGGGCCAGGGCTGCGCGCCGGTCGGCCGCAGTGTCGGCCTGCCGTACGCCGAGCTGGGCGTCACGGATCAGCCCGGGCAGGAGACCGCCCAGCACAGCGCGGTGGTTCGGTGCCTCGTGGCGGGCCGCCCACGCGGCATCCAACGCAGCCCGCAGGTACGCCCTGGAAGGTGCCTCCCGGCTACCGCGAGCCGGGTAGGAGGAGAGGGCCGTACGGACCGCGGGGAGCCGGTCGTGCCCGGGGCCCAGGAACAGGTCGGTGTGCGGTTCGGCGCCGACGTCGCCCACGAGATCGTTCAGCCGGCGGACGCGCAGCACTTCAGCGATGCGCAGGATCTCCGGCAGTCGCGGCATTCTTATGGTGCCGGTCTCGACTTTCTTGACCCACGAGGCGTGGTGGCCGAGGAGCCCGGCCAGCTGTTCGCGGGTCATGCCTCGGCGGTTGCGGTAGATCTGGACACGTTGCCCGAATGCGACCGGGTTGTCGTACGGGTCGGGGGTAGCATCAGATGACACGGCCTTGCCCCTTCTCTGTGCAGCTCGACGCTGAACAGCGTAGGGGGCAAGGCTCTTTTCGTGTGATCCAGACCGCACGAGAGCTCCCCCTGCGCCCGAACCGCACCCGCTCCGGCTGACCGCGTGATGATCAGCGGTTCGCCGCTGGCGGGCGCCGCCATCACCCAGGTCGGCCCCCGGGTCCCGCTGGTCGCGGGCATGGCCGCAACCGCCGCCGCCTGCTTCGGCAGGGAACTCGTTCGGGGACAAGTGGCGGGCGGCGGAGCTGCCCCCCCTCACCCCGGGGCCGTCCCACGGACCACCGGCCGCCCTTGCGGAGGCGTCAACTCCGTACGTCCGACAGCCCCGCCCGGGCCACCCGGCGGGGCTGTCGCCTATCCGGGTGGACCCGGCCGCGGCCCCTTCCGCCCGGCCGTCGTCGCAGGTCAGCGTGGTGCCAACGGCGCTCCGGAACGGTCCGGAACGCCCCTCGTCCACTTGGAGTTGACCCGTCATGCGTACGTGGAGCACCGCAATCGCCGCCACCGTCCTGGCCGCCACCGCCCTCATCCCCAGTACGTCCACCAGCGCCCGCGCCGCCGGCCCACCGCCCCTCGGGGCCTGTGCGACGGGGCAGCTGTGCCTATGGGCGCAACCGGACTTCAAGGGCACCCGGCACGTCCACGAGCTCAGCACGCTCGACATCAACAGCTGCACGGCACTGCCCACAGGCAAGAGCTCCCAGGCCCTCGCCAACCGGACCGGACGCCCCGTGACCACCTACCAGTCGGCGGAGTGCGCCGAGACCGGCGAGTTCCAGACCTACCCGGGCGACGGCGTCTGGCTGCCCCAGTCGCCCTACCAGGTCAGGGCGTTCAAGGTGTGGGAAAGCTAGGCCGTCTCCCTCTGCCCGGGCACCGCGTCCGCGGCCCGGGCCGGTAGCGGGAGCGGCACCGGGACCGGGACCGGCACCGGGACCGGGCCGCTCAGGCGGGCGACCTCGGCGCGCAGTGCCCGTACCTCCGCGGTCAGTTCGGCGATCGCGGCGGTCTGCTCCTGCTCCGCCCGGTCGTCCCGCTCGAAGCGGGAGATGAACCAGGCCGCGATGTTGGCGGTCACCACACCCAGCAGGGCGATCCCGGACAGCATCAGCCCCACCGCGAGCACCCGGCCGAGCCCGGTGGTGGGGGAGTGGTCCCCGTACCCCACCGTCGTCATCGTCGTGAAACTCCACCACACCGCGTCGCCGAGATTGCGGATGTTGCCGCCCGGGGCGTCCCGCTCCACGCTCAGCACCGCCAGCGAGCCGAACATCATCAGCCCGACCACCGCACCCGCCATGTAGGTGGTCAACCGGATCTGCGGAGCCATCCGGGCCCGCCGGCCCACCAGCAGCAGGGTGGACACCAGCCGCAGCAGCCGCAGCGGCTGGACCAGCGGCAGCGCCACCGCCACCAGATCCAGCCAATGCGTGCGGACGAATGCCTTCCGCGCCGGGGACAGAGCCAGCCGTACGAGGTAGTCGGCGGCGAAGACGGCCCACACCAGCCACTCGGTGACCGTGCACGCCCGGTGGACGACCGGCTCCGCGTCGGGGACGACGATGGGGACGGCGTACGCGACGGCGAAGGCCACGGCGAGGACGAGCAGTGGCTTCTGGGTGCGCCGCTCCCAGCGGAGCTGCACGGACTGTTCCTTCATGCCGAGCATCGTAAGGAACGCGTAAGGGGGGGCCGGGACCAAGGTCCCGGCCCCCCCTTGGCTCACGCGTGGCGGGGGCCACCGCCACGCCGGTGAACGGGTTCACCGGCCGCCGCGGTCCCCTGCCGGCCTTCGCCGGACGTCAGGCGTCGCCGCCCGCCGCACCCGGGTCGGCCGCCGTCACGTCCAGCAGCTGGTAGCGGTCGACGGCCTGCTTCAGCACCGAGCGGTCGATCTTGCCCTCCTTGGCGAGCTCGGTGAGCGTCGCCAGGACCACCGACTCGGCGTCGATGTGGAAGAAGCGCCGGGCCGCGCCCCGCGTGTCCGCGAAGCCGAAGCCGTCCGCGCCCAGCGAGGTGTACGCACCGGGCACCCACCGCGAGATCTGGTCCGGGACCGAGCGCATCCAGTCGGAGACGGCCACGAAGGGACCCTGCGCCTCCGAGAGCTTGCGCGTCACGTACGGGACGCGCTGCTCCTCCTCCGGGTGGAGCAGGTTGTGCCGCTCCACCTCGACGGCCTCGCGGCGCAGCTCGTTCCAGGAGGTGGCCGACCAGACGTCCGCCTTGACGTTCCAGTCCGCGGCGAGGATCCGCTGCGCCTCCAGCGCCCACGGCACCGCCACGCCCGAGGCCATGATCTGCGCCTCGATGGCGCCCTCGGTGCCCGCCGCCACCCGGTGGATGCCCTTGAGGATGCCGTCCACGTCGACGTCCGCCGGCTCGGCCGGGTGCTGGATCGGCTCGTTGTAGACGGTCAGGTAGTAGAAGACGTCCTCGGCGTCGGGGCCGTACATCCGCCGCAGACCGTCCTTGACGATGTGCGCGATCTCATAGCCGTAGGCCGGGTCGTAGGCCACGCACCCCGGGTTGGTCGACGCCAGCAGCTGGGAGTGACCGTCGGCGTGCTGGAGGCCCTCACCCGTGAGGGTGGTCCGGCCGGCGGTCGCGCCGAGGACGAAACCGCGCGCCAGCTGGTCGGCCATCTGCCAGAACTGGTCACCGGTGCGCTGGAAACCGAACATCGAGTAGAAGACGTAGACCGGGATCAGCGGCTCGCCGTGCGTCGCGTACGCCGAACCGGCGGCGATCAGCGAGGCCGTGCAGCCCGCCTCCGAGATGCCGTCGTGCAGCATCTGGCCGGTCGGCGACTCCTTGTACGCGAGCAGCAGGTCGCGGTCGACCGCCTCGTACTGCTGACCGAGCGGGTTGTAGATCTTGGCGCTCGGGAAGAAGGCGTCCATGCCGAAGGTGCGGTACTCGTCCGGCGCGATCAGCACGAAGCGCTTGCCGATCTCCTTGTCCCGCATCAGGTCCTTCAGGATGCGGACGAAGGCCATCGTGGTGGCGATGGACTGCTGGCCCGAGCCCTTCTTGGCTGCCGCGTACGCCTTGTCGTCCGGCAGCTGCAGCGGCTTGGCGCGCACCACGCGGGTCGGCACGTAACCACCCAGCGCGCTGCGGCGGTCGTGCATGTACTGGATCTCCGGCGAGTCCGGGCCCGGGTGGTAGTACGGCGGCGCGCCGTTCTCCAGCTGCTTGTCCGTGATCGGGATGTGCAGGCGGTCGCGGAAGCGCTTGAGGTCGTCGACCGTCAGCTTCTTCATCTGGTGCGTCGCGTTGCGGCCCTCGAAGTTCGGGCCGAGGGTCCAGCCCTTGACCGTCTGGGCCAGGATCACCGTCGGCTGGCCCTTGTGGGCCTTGGCCGCCGCGTACGCCGCGTAGACCTTCTTGTGGTCGTGGCCACCGCGGCCGAGGTGCTGGATCTGCCGGTCTGTCATGTTCTCGACCATGGCGCGCAGCCGCTGGTCGTCGCCGAAGAAGTGCTCGCGGATGTACGCGCCCGACTCGGTGGCGTACGTCTGGAACTGGCCGTCGGGCGTGGTGTTCATCTTGTTGACCAGGATGCCGTCGCGGTCCTGGGCCAGCAGCGGATCCCAGGAGCGGTCCCAGATCAGCTTGATGACGTTCCAGCCGGCGCCGCGGAACTGCGACTCCAGCTCCTGGATGATCTTGCCGTTGCCGCGCACCGGACCGTCGAGGCGCTGCAGGTTGCAGTTGACGACGAAGGTCAGATTGTCCAGGCCCTCGCGGGCGGCGATGGACAGTTGGCCGAGTGACTCCGGCTCGTCCATCTCGCCGTCGCCCAGATACGCCCAGACGTGGGACTTGGAGGTGTCCGCGATACCGCGCGCCTCCATGTACCGGTTCATCCGCGCCTGGTAGATGGCACTGATGGGCCCGAGGCCCATGGAGACGGTCGGGAACTCCCAGAAGTCCGGCATCAGCCGGGGGTGCGGGTAGCTGGAAAGGCCGTAGGGAGCCTTCGACTTCTCCTGCCGGAACGCGTCGAGCTGCTGCTCGGAGAGCCGGTCCAGGAGGTAGGCGCGGGCATAGATGCCGGGAGAGGCGTGGCCCTGGAAGAAGATCTGGTCGCCGCCGTCGCCCTCGTCCTTGCCCCGGAAGAAGTGGTTGAAGCCCACGTCGTAGAGGGAGGCGGAGGAGGCGAAGGTGGCGATGTGGCCGCCGACGCCGATCCCGGGCCGCTGGGCGCGCGAGACCATGACGGCCGCGTTCCACCGGGTGGCGTTGAGGACCTTGCGCTCGATCTCCTCATTGCCGGGGAAGAAGGGCTCGTCCTTGGTGGCGATCGTGTTGACGTAGTCCGTGCTGCGCATCTCGGGCACGGCCACGCGCTTCTCGCGGGCCCGCTCGATCAGCCGCAGCATCAGGTAGCGGGCGCGTTCACGGCCGCGCTCGTCGACTGCGGCGTCCAGGGAGTCGAGCCACTCCTGCGTCTCCTCCGGATCGAAGTCCGGGACCTGACTCGGCAGGCCGCCAATGATGATCGGATTGCGATCGGATGCGGAAGCCACGCTGTTCCTTCGCTGTCGGGGGGTCGTGCCTTGGGTTCGCCGCCTCCCATGGTCGTACGCTCGGCCCCAATCGTCATCTTTACCAATGGGTAATCCCCGGAGTCGCGGGGATCCCGGCAGGAGGCGATCGGAGGCGGTACCGCCCAAAGCGTCACTTTACTCCCAAGCCGGTCAGCCCCTTCGTAAGGCCGTTCGTCCCTCAAACAGGTAGGAAAGTCCTCAAGCGATGCCGAATGAGCTGGAATGGTGTGGGATGAATCACGAGAGGCGGGGCCGGGGAGACTGAAAGTTGCGGCGAGACGGCCGCAATCGTCACCGTTTCGACGGTCTTGGCGGCCGGGTACTTGCGCGATCCGCCGCGCCCGTGTGGACTACGCCCAATGCTGCGCGTACGCGCGCCGCCGAAGACATTCACCGAACATGAGCAGGAGGCACCCCGTGAGCGCGACCGCGGACCACGCGGAGAGCCTGGCCGCCCGGCTGGGTTTCCAGTCCGAACAGGTGGTCCAGGAGATCGGCTACGACGACGACGTCGATCAGGAATTCCGTGATGCCATCGAGGAACACATCGGCACCGATCTCGTCGACGAGGACTTCGACGACGTCGCCGACGCGGTTCTGCTGTGGTTCCGGGAGGACGACGGCGATCTGACTGACACGCTGGTCGACGCCACAGAGCTGGTCGAGGACGGCGCACTGATCCTGCTGCTGACCCCCAAGACGGGCCGCTCCGGCTACGTCGAGGCCAGCGACATCAGCGAGGCCGCCGAGACCGCCGGCCTCTCGCAGACCAGGAGCATCAGTGTCGGCAAGGAGTGGGCCGCCACCAAGATGGTGACGCCCAAGACCGCCGCCAAGTCCAAGCGCTGAGCCGCGCCCGCAGCCGAGCGGAAACGCAACCACACCCCGCCGACCAGGTGACCCGGTCGGCGGGGTGTGCGCGTTCACCGTCCCGGCGGCTGCCCGGGCCCCCGGGCCCACCCCCTGGGGCGGGTCTTTCGGATCTTGCCGGGACCGCATGGCCCGGCACCGCACCTCCCTGCGTTGTCGGGGCTTCCAGGTACGTCCAGTACGAGGCAGGCTCTTCCGCCTTGGGAGGCACGGCACCGGACAACGCGGGCTCGGCCGACACGATCCGAAAGACACGCCCTAGGCTTGCCTCACCCGAACGGCCCAACCGCTCCGGATTCCGTCCGGGGCACCGGCCTGGACGGGAACGGACGCAGGAAACGGACGCAGGAACGAAGGGATGCGAAAGATGGCGATCGAGGTCGGCGACAAGGCTCCGGGCTTCGAACTGAAGGACAACCACGGCGCCACCGTGCGGCTCTCCGACTTCCGGGGGGAGAAGGCCGTCGTACTGCTCTTCTACCCGTTCGCCTTCACCGGCGTCTGCACGGGCGAGCTGTGCGAGCTGCGCGACCAGCTGCCGCGCTTCCAGAACAGCGAGGTCCAGTTGCTCGCGGTCTCCAACGACTCCGTGCCCACCCTGCGCGTCTTCGGGGAGCAGGAGGGCCTGGACTACCCGCTGCTGTCGGACTTCTGGCCGCACGGGGAGACCTCGCGGGCGTACGGAGTCTTCGACGAGGACAAGGGCTGCGCGGTCCGTGGCACCTTCATCATCGACAAGGACGGCGTGGTGCGCTGGACCGTCGTCAACGGTCTGCCCGACCGGCGTGACCTGAACGAGTACCTCAAGGCCCTGGACAGCCTCTGAAGTCTCTGGGCGACCTCGCTCCGAGCAACCCGCTAAAAACCGCGTACAGGCGGGAACCCGTCACTAGGATCGAAGCGTTGATCCGGTAAGCAATCGCACGACGGGGCCCCGCCCCACACATGAAACCCAATGGAGGACCCGTGGGAGTCAGCCTCAGCAAGGGCGGCAACGTCTCGCTGACCAAGGCCGCGCCTAACCTGACGGCGGTCATCGTCGGTCTGGGCTGGGATGCTCGCACCACCACCGGCGTCGACTTCGACCTCGATGCCAGCGCGATCCTGACCAACGACCAGGGCAAGGTCGCCAGCGACGCGAACTTCGTGTTCTTCAACAACCTGAAGAGCCCCGACGGCTCCGTCGAGCACACCGGTGACAACACCACCGGTGAGGGCGAGGGCGACGACGAGGCGATCAAGGTCAACCTCTCCGGCGTCCCGGCCGATGTGGCGAAGATCGTCTTCCCGGTCTCGATCTACGAGGCCGAGAGCCGCCAGCAGAGCTTCGGCCAGGTCCGCAACGCGTACATCCGCGTCGTGAACCAGGCCGACAACGCCGAGCTCGCCCGCTACGACCTCTCCGAGGACGCCTCGACCGAGACCGCCATGGTCTTCGGCGAGCTCTACCGCAATGGCGCGGAGTGGAAGTTCCGTGCAATCGGCCAGGGTTACGCCTCGGGCCTGCGCGGCATCGCGCAGGACTTCGGCGTCAACGTCTGAGTCCGAGAGCAGTTCACCCGTCCGGCGCCGTGCACAGTGTGTACGGCGCCGGACTGGCTTTACGCGCTTGATCGCTTGATCTCTACCCGCTTCATCCGATTGACCGGCTGGACCCGCTTAACCGGCTGGACCTGCTCGACCGTTTGACCCGTTGGACCTGCTTGACCCGCTCCACCGGCGGGCGGCGCCGCACGCGGCGCGTCCGCCACATCCGTCACACCGTCGTCCGGGGAGGACCACAACATGGGCGTCACACTCGCCAAGGGGGGCAATGTCTCCCTCTCCAAGGCCGCACCGAACCTGACCCGGGTTCTGATCGGGCTGGGATGGGACGCACGCTCGACCACGGGAGCCGACTTCGACCTCGATGCCAGCGCGCTGCTGTGCAACAGCGGCCGGGTGCTCGGGGACGAGTACTTCGTCTTCTACAACAACCTGACGAGCCCCGACGGCTCCGTCGAGCACACGGGCGACAACCTCACCGGCGAGGGGGACGGCGACGACGAGTCGATCATCATCGACCTCACCAAGGTGCCGGCCCATGTGGACAAGATCGTGTTCCCGGTCTCGATCCACGAGGCGGACGCCCGCCGGCAGAGCTTCGGCCAGGTCAGCAATGCCTTCATCCGCGTGGTGAACCAGGCGGACGGTCAGGAACTGGCGCGCTACGACCTCTCCGAGGACGCCTCCAACGAGACCGCGATGATCTTCGGCGAGGTCTACCGGTACGGGGGCGAGTGGAAGTTCCGCGCGGTGGGGCAGGGGTACGCGTCGGGTCTCAGGGGCATCGCTCTAGACTTCGGGGTCAACGTTTCGTAAAGCCGTACAACACGATGGGGTGCCAGTGGTTCTCAAAACCTTCGGCTGGTCGTTCGCAGTCACTGCGCTCGGTCTGGTCGCAGCGGTGTTCTACGGGGGGTGGACCGCCTTCGGAATCGTGGCGATCCTGTGCATCCTGGAGATCTCGCTGTCTTTCGACAACGCGGTGGTCAACGCCGGAATCCTGAAGAGGATGAATGCCTTCTGGCAGAAGATCTTCCTCACCATCGGCGTGCTCATCGCCGTGTTCGGCATGCGACTGGTCTTCCCCGTCGTGATCGTCGCGATCAGCGCGAAGATCGGACCGATCGAGGCCGTCGAGCTGGCCATGACCGACAAGGACATGTACAAGCAGCTGGTCACGGACGCTCACCCGTCCATCGCGGCCTTCGGCGGCATGTTCCTGCTGATGATCTTCCTCGACTTCATTTTCGAGGACCGTGACATCAAGTGGCTCACGTGGCTGGAGCGTCCGCTCGCCAAGCTCGGCAAGATCGACATGCTGTCGGCGTGCATCGCGCTGATCGTCCTGCTCATCACCTCCATGACCTTCGCCACCCACGCCCACCAGCACGGCGGGACGCACGTGGACAAGGCGCAGACCGTCCTCATCTCCGGAATCCTCGGTCTGATCACCTACATGGTCGTCGGCGGCCTCTCCGGCTTCTTCGAGCACAAGCTGGAGGAAGAGGAGGAGGCCGAACACGAGGCCGAGGAAGTGGCGAGGAAGAGCGGCAAGCCGGTCTCGGCCGTCGCCATGGCCGGCAAGGCCGCGTTCTTCATGTTCCTCTACCTCGAAGTCCTCGACGCCTCGTTCTCCTTCGACGGGGTCATCGGCGCCTTCGCCGTCACCAACGACATCGTGATCATGGCCATTGGTCTCGGTGTCGGTGCCATGTACGTCCGGTCCCTGACGGTCTACCTGGTCCGCCAGGGAACCCTCGACGACTACGTCTACCTGGAGCACGGCGCGCACTACGCCATCGGCGCGCTCGCCATCCTCCTGCTCGTCACCATCCAGTACGAGATCAACGAGCTCATCACCGGCCTCATCGGCGTGGTGCTGATCGGGTGGTCCTTCTGGTCCTCGGTGCGCCGCAACAAGCGACTGGCCGCCGAGGGCGGCAACGGCGGAGAGCCGGCGGAGGTCAAGGCCGGGGTGTAACCGGGCCCCGACCGCGAAATACTCTCAGGCGGGACCATTCACTCGGCGGGGCGGCCGCGCGGATCCTTCAGGACCGCGCGGCCGCCCCGCCGCACATCCGGTGCGGGAACCGACCTGGGGGGTTGGGGCATGGCTTTCTTCGACGGGCTCAGGGGCGCTCGCGCCTCACAGTTCCAGTCCGGCAGCGCCTCGTCGAACTCGATCGAGCTGACCAAACGACGCCCGACGGTGTCGCTCACCAAGCAGGGAGCGGTCCACGGCAACCTGCGCGTCAATCTGTCGTGGCGCATGCGGACCTCGGACTTCGGCGGCCGTTCCGGCCAGAGCGGCCAGCTCTTCCGGCACCCGTTCAAGCTCTTCAAACCCGACATGGTGCAGGCGCACACCCAGGGCGTGGTCAATGTCGACCTCGACCTCGGCTGCCTCTACGAGCTCACCGACGGCACCCGGGGCGCCGTACAGCCGCTCGGCAATCTCCTGGGGGACATCAACGACCCGCCGTACGTCAAGCTCAGCGGCGACGACAGGTTCGGATCGGGCTCGGGGGAGACCCTCTACGTCAACCTCGATCACGCCGACGAGATAAAAAGGCTGCTGCTCTTCGTCTACATCTACGACCAGACCCCGGCCTTCGACCGCACCCACGCCCTGGTCACCCTCTACCCGAGCTCCGGGCCGCGCATCGAGGTCGCGCTGGATGAGCGGCACCCGGAGGCCCGTTCCTGCGCGGTCGTCTCCCTGGAGAAGGTCAAGGGCGAGCTGCTCGTGCGGCGCGAGGTGAAGTTCGTGTACGGGTTCCAGGCCGAGCTGGACCGGCTCTACGGCTGGGGACTCCAGTGGGGGCGCGGCTACAAGAGCACCAAGGCCTGACGCCCGCCCGCCGGGCGGGGCCCGGCCCGGGCGTCAGCGGTGGCTGAGGCATCAGCGGTCGATGAGGCCTCAGCGGCGGATGAACTGCGGGCCCTGCACCGGTAGCCGGAAGGCCGGGTCGCCGCCCGGTCCGGGCACCGGGGCGGGGGACACCGGCTGCGGGTACCCGTACGCCGGCGGCTCGGCCGGCGGCGCCTGCGTGGGCGGCGCCGGCGCGGGCTGGACGGGTGTCGACGGGACCGGCGCGGGCCGGGGCTGCGGCGCGCTCATCGCCGCCGTCTGCTCGGCGGTGGGTCCCGCCTCGGGACTGGCGGCGGGCTCGGGGGCGTTCTCGTCCACCGAGATCCCGTGGTCGGTGGCCAGCCCCACCAGCCCGTCGGAGTAGCCCTCACCGAGCGCGCGGAACTTCCACCCCTCGCCCCGGCGGTACAGCTCCCCGCAGATCAGCGCCGTCTCGGCGCCGGTCTCGGGCCGCACGTCGAAGTGGGCCAGCGGTTCGGAGCCGCCGCTCGCGGTGGCGTCGTACAGCAGGATCCGCAGGTCGCGGACGTGCTCGAAGGGGACGTCCTCGGCGGAGGCGACGACCAGGATCCGGTCCACCGCCGGGGTCACGGCGCGCAGGTCGGCCTGGACGGCGTCGGTGACGGAATCGCCGAGCTGCTTCTTGCCCAGGCGCCATACGGCCCCCGAGGGGTGGCGGGGCTGGTTGTAGAAGACGAAGTCCTCATCCGAACGCACCCGGCCGTCCGGGCCGACGAGCAGCGCGGAGGCGTCCACGTCCGGCACCTGGGGTCCGCCGGTCCAGCGCAGCACCGCCCGGACCGCCACGGCGGTCACCGGGATGTTGGAGCCCTTCTGCATCGCGTGCGTCATGCCGGTCATCCTGCCCTCCCGGGGCGGAGCGGGACAATGCGGCCCCCCGTAGGGCCTTGTCTCGAACGGAAGACCTGGGCATGGTGCAGGAGGGTTACCTGAACTTCATGTGCTTGAGGAACTCTTGACTCTCATTCGTACGTACTATTACCGGCCACGCCAGTTGGGCCGTCGAGGCAGTACGGGGGAAGCACATGCGTCACTTCGGGCACATATCGCCCACTGTCCGTAAGGGCCTCTTCCACCAGGAGCCGGCCGAATTCACCGCTGCCTCACCGGCCCGCACCCTCGCCGCCGCCCTGGGTGCCACGCTGTACAGCCCCGCCACCCGCCCCCAGCTCGCCGCGGACATCCGCAAGCAAGCCGGGCGCGGGGTCGTCTCCATGGTCCTCTGCCTGGAGGATTCCATCAGCGACGGCGATGTCACCGGCGCCGAGGAGAACCTCGTCCGGCAGTTCGCCGAGCTCCGGGAGGACGTGGACGAGCTCCCGCTGCTGTTCATCCGCATCCGTACGCCCGAGCAGATACCCGACCTCGTCAAGCGCCTCGGCGGCTCCGCGGGGCGACTGGCCGGATTCGTACTGCCCAAGTTCAACGAAAGCCGCGGTACCGCCTTCCTCGACGCCGTCGCCGATGCCGAGGCGGCGAGCGGGCAGCCCCGCCTGTACGCCATGCCGGTCCTGGAGACCCCCGACCTCCTCCATCTCGAAACCCGCGTCGAAGCCCTCGCCGGCATCTCCCGCACCGTCAACAGCCACCGCGAGCGGGTGCTCGCGCTGCGGCTGGGCGTGACCGACTTCTGCTCGGCGTACGGCCTGCGGCGCACCCCCGACATGACCGCCTACGACGTCCAGATCGTGGCCGGGGTGATCGCGGACGTCGTCAACGTCCTGAGCCGCGCCGACGGCACCGGCTTCACCGTGACCGGACCGGTGTGGGAGTACTTCCGCAGCCAGCAGCGCCTCTTCAAACCGCAGCTGCGCCGCAGCCCCTTCCTGGAGGAGGGCGTGGAAGAGCTGCGCACCGCGCTGATCGAGCACGACCTGGACGGCCTGCTGCGCGAGATCGAACTCGACCGGGCCAACGGGCTGCTGGGCAAGACGTGCATCCACCCGGCCCACGTCACCCCCGTCCACGCGCTGTCGGTGGTCTCCCACGAGGAGTTCAGCGACGCTCAGGACATCCTGCGCCCCGAGCGGGGCGGCGGCGGAGTAATGCGTTCCGCCTACACGAACAAGATGAACGAGGTGAAGCCCCACCGCGCCTGGGCGGAGCGCACCATGCTGCGCGCCGAGGTCTTCGGCGTGGCGAAGGAGGAGGTCGGCTTCGTCGACCTGCTCACGGCCGGGCTGCAGGTGTGAGCGTGTCCGGGCAGGGCGAGGGCGGGCCGACTGAGGGCCCGGGGGCTGTCGGGGCCTGCGGGACGGGCGAGAGTCACGGGACAACGAGGAAAGGCAAGACGATCGAAGAAGTGTGGTCGGGAACCTGGGTCGCGGACCGGCTGGGCGTGAGCCTGCGGGAGACCGCCGAGCCGGGATCACCACGGCTTGCCGAGCTGCTCGGGCTGGCGCTGCGGCGCAACCCCAAGCGGGCTCACCTGCTGGTCTCGCAGGTGCTGGGCAAGCACGTCCCGCAGTCCCCGGAGACCGTGTACACGGCCGGGTACGGACTCGGCCGGCGGGTCCGGGATCTGCTCGGCGAGGACGCGGCGGCCCGTGCGGTCGTCGTCGGCTACGCGGAGACCGCCACCGGGCTCGGCCACTGCGTGGCCGACGGCCTGGGCCCGGCCCCCTACCTGCACTCCACCCGCCGGCCCGTGACGGGCGTCGAGCCCGCCGGCGGCTTCGAGGAAGCGCACTCGCACGCCACCTCCCACCTGCTGCTGCCCGAGGACCCGGCCCTGCTGGCCGGCAGCGGGCCGCTGGTGCTCGTGGACGACGAGTTCTCCACCGGCAACACCGTCCTCAACACCATCCGCGACCTGCACGCACGCCACCCCCGCTCCCACTACGTGGTGGTCGCCCTGGTCGACATGCGCTCCCCGGCCGACCGGGACCGGCTCACCGCCTTCGCCGCCGAGCTCGGCGCGCGGGTGGACCTGATCGCCCTGGCCCGCGGCACCGTGTCCCTGCCGGACGGCGTACTGGCCAAGGGCCGGGCCCTGGTCGAGCGGTACGAGGACATGCGCCCGCCCCGGCCCGCCCCGGCCGCGGCGGTGGACGGTGTGCACGCCACCCCGGACCCGCTGCCGGACGGCGACGGCGACGGCAACAGCGACGGCAACAGCGACGGCGCCTGGCGGAGGGTCGAGCTCCACTGGCCCCCCGGCGTCCCCGACGGGGCCCGGCACGGCTTCACCCCGGCCCACCGCACAGCGCTGGAGGAGGCGCTGCCCGCCATGGCCCGCCACCTCGCCGGAGCGCTGGGCGCGGAGCCCGGACGGATCCTCGTACTGGGTAACGAGGAGCTGATGTACGCGCCGCTGCGCCTCGCGAAGGCACTTCAGGAGGCGGGTGCGGCCCGCGAGGTCCGCTTCTCGACCACCACCCGTTCGCCGGTGCTCGCCGTGGACGACCCCGGCTACGCCATCCGCACCCGGCTGGTCTTCCCCGCCCACGACGCCCCCGCCGACGGGCCCGGGGACCGGTACGCCTACAACGTCGCGGGCGCCGGCTTCGACGCCGTCGTCGCCGTGGTCGACTCGGCCGGGGACACCCCCGCGCTGCGTACGGGTCTGCTGGCGGCCCTCGCCCCGCACACCGGCCGCGTCCTGCTCGCCGTGATCCCCTCGTACGTCCCCTCGTACGTCCCCCCGCGCACCGCCTCGGACCTGCCGACCGCAGCCCCGGCAGACCCGTACCCGGCAGACCCGTACACCTCAGACCGGCAGGAGCCGACCATGCCCGAGCCCCTGCGCGGCCCCGCCTTCTCCTCGTACGCCGCCGAGGACGTCGGCTGGCTGCTCCAGGACTTCTCCGACGTGGAGCTGGAGGCCCCGACGGAGGAGCGCGAGGAGGCCATCCAGGCGGGCGGCGCCCACTACGCCGAGTCGCTGCCCGTCGAGTACCAGCCGTCCCCGCAGTACCAGGAGCTCTATCAGAGCGCCCTGACCGCATCCGCCACCCGCATCGCGCGGGCCGTCGGCACCGTCACCGAGACCGTCCTCGCCGAGCGCTCCCCGGCGCCCGTCCTGGTCTCCCTGGCCCGGGCCGGCACCCCCGTCGGCGTGCTGATGCGCCGCTGGGCCCGGGCCCGGCACGGCCTGGACCTGCCGCACTACGCCGTCTCCATCGTGCGCGGCCGCGGCATCGACTCCAACGCCCTGCGCTGGCTCGCCGCCCACCACGACCCGGCCGACGTCGTCTTCGTGGACGGCTGGACCGGCAAGGGCGCCATCACGCGCGAACTGAAGGCCGCGCTCGGCGAGTTCCCCGGCTTCGACCCGGAGATCGTCGTCCTGGCCGACCCGGGTTCGTGCGTGCCGACGTACGGCACCCGCGAGGACTTCCTGATCCCCTCCGCCTGCCTCAATTCCACCGTCTCCGGTCTGATCTCCCGTACGGTTCTGAGGTCCGACCTGGTCGGTCCCGCCGATTTCCACGGCGCGAAGTACTACCGCGAGCTGGCCGCGGCCGATGTCTCCGTCGACTTCATCGACACCGTCGCGGCCCGCTTCGACGAGGTGGCCGACGCAGTCGACGCCGAAGTCAAGGAACTGCTCGCGGCCGACCGCACACCCACCTGGGAGGGCTGGGCGGCGGTGGAGCGGATCAGCGAGGAGTACGGCATCCACGACGTGAACCTGGTCAAGCCGGGCGTCGGCGAGACCACCCGCGTGCTGCTGCGCCGGGTGCCGTGGAAGATCCTGGCCCAGCGCGGGGCCGGGGCGGACCTGGACCACGTACGCCTCCTCGCCGAGCAGCGCGGGGTCCCGGTGGAAGAGGTCGACGGGCTGCCGTACACGTGCGTAGGACTCATCCATCCCCGATTCACACGCGGCGCGACCGGCGCCGACGGAAAGGCTGTGGCCTCGAAGTGACTGTCCTGGTAGCCAGTGATCTCGACCGTACGCTCATCTACTCGGCGGCCGCTCTCGGCCTGACCATGCCCGACCCGGTGGCCCCGCGGCTGCTGTGCGTCGAGGTCCACGAGAGCAAGCCGCTGTCCTACATGACGGAGACGGCGGCGGGACTGCTGGCGGAGCTGACGGCGGAGCCGGGAGTCGTCTTCGTCCCCACGACGACGCGGACCCGCAAGCAGTACCAGCGGATCCGCTTCCCCGGCGCTCCCATCCCGTACGCGATCTGCGCCAACGGCGGTCAGCTGCTCGTGCACGGGGTGCCGGACCGGGACTGGCGGCGCCAGGTCGCCGCGCGGCTCGCACAGGAGTGCGCCCCGCTGGAGGAGGTGTACGCCCATCTGCTGGCGACGGCCGACCCGGCGTGGCTGCGCAAGGCGCGGCTGGCGGAGGACCTCTTCGCGTACCTGGTCGTGGAACGCGCGCTGCTCCCCGACGAATGGCTGAAGTCCCTGGCGCAGTGGTGCGAGGCGCGCGGCTGGGCGGTCTCGCTCCAGGGCCGCAAGGTCTACGCCGTTCCGCGCCCGCTGACCAAGAGCGCGGCGATGCGCGAAGTGGCCCGGCGTACCGGGGCCACCGCGACCCTCGCCGCGGGGGACTCGCTCCTGGATGCGGACCTGCTGCTGGCGGCGGACGCGGGCTGGCGCCCGGGCCACGGCGAGCTGGCCGACGCGCTCTGGACGGCGCCGACGGTGACGGCCCTGCCCACGGCGGGAGTCCTCGCCGGAGAGGAAATCGTTCGGGCGTTCGCCCGCGAGGTGGGCAGTCGACTCGGCACACTGACGTCATGACCAAAGGCAACAGCACCAAGATCACTGATGAGCTCTACCAGTACATGCTCGCCCACAACCCCCCGCTGGACGAGGTGCAGCGGGGGCTGGTGGCGACGACGTACGAGAAGTTCCCGGACGTCGCCGGGATGCAGTCGGCGGAGGAACAGGGGCCCCTGCTCGCCTTCCTGGTCCGGCTGACCGGCGCCCGCCACATCGTGGAGGTGGGCACCTTCACCGGCTTCTCCACCCTGTCGATGGCCCAGGCACTGCCGGCCGACGGCCGCCTCATCGCCTGCGACGTCTCGCGGGAGTGGACGGCGTACGGCCAGGAGGCCTGGAAGGAGGCGGGCGTCGCCGACCGCATCGACCTGCGCATCGCGCCGGCCCTGGAGACCCTGCGGGCGATGCCGGCCGAAGCGCACATCGACATGGCGTACGTGGACGCGGACAAGGAGAGCCAGATCGCCTACTGGGAGGAGCTGGTGCCGAGGATGCGCCAGGGCGGCCTGATCGTCACGGACAACACGCTCTTCCACGGCACGGTGCTCGACGAATCCGCCACGGGTGCGGCGGCGGGCGTCCGCGCCTTCAACGACCACGTCTCGGCGGATTCCCGCATGGAATCCGTCCTCCTGGCGATCTCCGACGGGCTGACGCTCTCGCGCAAGCGCTAGCGGGGCTGGCCCGCGTATGACCGGGGTGGGGCGGCTGCCCCGCCCCGGTCCGAGCGGTCATGGCGCCGGCTGTCGAAGGCGCTGCCGAGCCGGTGCGGCAAGGGCCTTTCAGGCACGCGCGGCGGCGGCGAACGGGCCGCCGGACCCGAAGGCCAGGGCCGCGAAGCGCTCGCCCATGCGTCGGTGTGTGGCGGCGTCCGGGTGGAGCTGGTCGGGCAGCGGCAGTTCGGCGAAGTCCTGCTCCCCGTACAGCTCGCGGCCGTCGAGGTAGTGCAGGTTCGGGTCCTCGGCTGCCCGCTGCGCCACGATGCGGGCCAGCTCGTCCCGGATCACGCCCAGCGTCAGCTTCCCGCCGGCCCGCTCCGCCGGGTCGCCCGCGGCGAGGAACCGGAGCCTGCCCGCGCTGAGGGCGCTGAAGTCCGGCGCGCTGGGGCCGGGCGTGTCCTCGTGGATGGGGCACAGGATGGGGGAGACGACCAGGAGCGGGGTGGTGGGGTGGCCCTCGCGGACGGTGTCGAGGAAGCCGTGCACCGCGGGGCCGAAGGCGCGCAGGCGCATCAGGTCGGTGTTGACGAGGTTGATGCCGATCTTGATGCTGATCAGGTCGGCGGGGGTGTCGCGCAGCGCGCGGGCGGTGAACGGGTCGAGCAGGGCGCTGCCGCTCAGGCCCAGGTTGGTCAGTTCCACGCCGCCGAGGGAGCCGGCCAGCGCGGGCCAGGTCGTGCTGGGGCTCGCCGCGTCGGAGCCGTGGCTGATGGAACTGCCGTGGTGCAGCCACTGCTTGCGCTGCCCCTGCGGCATGGGCTCGACGGGGGCATCGGTGCGCAGGGCGACGAGCTGGGTGATCTCGTTGTACGGCAGCCAGATCTCGACGTCCTTGACGTGGTCGGAGAGACCCGAGAACCGGACGGTGCCCACCGGGCCGGGGCGGGTTTCCGCGGTTCCGGTGGCCATGTCGATCGTCAGGACGTTGCCGCCGGTCACACTGGCCTGGCCGGCCAGCCGGCCGTCGACGAGCAGGTCGTACACGCCGTCGGGCCGGGGCGGGGCGCCCAGGTAGGCGTTCTTGGTGCGCAGCGCGTCCACTTCCACGGCGGTGGCCCGGGTGCGGAACACCAGCCGCACGCCGGAGGGCTGCGCCTCCACCATCGCCAGCTGCCCGTCGGCGCACTGCGCGCGGGCCCGGGCGGGCAGCCGGTGCGGCAGCACGCCGTGTTCGGTGCGCTCCAGGTCCAGGGCGCCGCGCAGGAGATCGGCGGTGAGGGGGGTGGTGATCCAGTGCGCCGCCCGGGCAGCCGCGGGGGCGCCGGGGGCGTCGTCGAGCGCTTCGGTCATGGGTGCATTCTGCAGGGCGGTGGGGTGATCGGCCCCATGGTTTCCGGCCGTGGGCCGGGCGCCCGCCCATGGCACGGCGTCGGCCTACGGCCGTCCGCTCATTCCTGTTTGGCCGGCCGACTGGCTGGCTGGCTGGCGCCGGGGGCCTTGGCCGCGGGAGCTGCTGGGCGGCCGCCTTCTAGCCGCAGCCGCCTCCACCGCAGCAGCCCCCGCCCCCGCCGCCGGCTCGCATGGCCGGCGCGGGCGCGCTGCTGGTGCCGCCCACGGCGACGGCGGACAAGAGCTTGACGGTGTCGGCGTGCCCCGAGGGGCAGTCCGCGGGCGCGGAGGACTCGGCCATGGGCCGGCTGATCTCAAAGGTGTCGTCGCAGATCCGGCAGCGGAATTCATAACGAGGCATGCGCACAGGCTAAGCCGCCGAATCGGCCGGGCACATCCCCGGCCGGGTGACACCACCCGCGCAGCCCTCCTACCGGGGCGCCTCCTGCGGGCGCTGCCCCGGCGGGCGCTCCTCCTGCTCGGTGCGCCTGCGGGACCTTGCCCCGGGCTCCTTGTCTGCGGTCGGCGGGCGGGCCCCCCGTACGCGCCGCCGTGAACCGGGACAAGTCACCGCGGCCGAGCGGAGCGAGCGCTGCCGGATTCGAGGGAGTGCAGTCGGTTGCGCCCGCGCCGAGTGAGCCGGGCCTGAGCGGAGTCGGCCGGTGCCGGGGCGGAATGAGCGTGCCGGAGGGGAGGGGGCGGTGCCGGAGCAGAGTGAGCCGGGGCCGAGCGGAGTGCCGTACCGGGGCGGAGGCGGCCGTGGCGGAACCGAGCGATCGGGGCCCCAGCCGAGTCAGCCGTGCCCGAGCTGTTCGCGGATATCGGTCACCACCCGGTTCACCGCCGCCCGGACGCCCGCCATCTCCTGGAGGAACGCCCAGTAGTCCGGGTGGCGCGCCTCCAGCCCGGCCAACGCGCGGTCCATGCGCGCGACCGCCTCGTCCAGCGGCCGCGCATGCCGCGGATCCGGCACACTGCGGCCGGCCATCGCCAGCCGCTGCGCGTCCCGGATCGCGAACCGCGTCCGGTCCGCCTCCGCCCGCGGATTCCGCGCCACCGCATCCAGCCGCGTCAGCCGGTCCTGCGCCGCCGACACCGCCTCGTCGGTGGCGTCCAGCGCAGCCCGTACCCCCTCGATCAGGGTCCCCACATCGGCCCAGCGCTGCTCCTCGCGTGCCCGGGCAGCCTCCCGTAGCCTCTCCTCGGCCTGCGCGATCCCCCGTACGGCCTGGTCAGGAACCTGCTGGAGGTCCTGCCAGCACGCCGCCCGGAAACGCCGGCGCAGCTCACTGAGGACCGGATCCACCCGGTCCGCCCGGTTGCGCAGCGCCTGCGCCCGCGTCCGCAGGCTCACCAGCCGCCGGTCGATCTCCGCGGCCCGCTCCGGCAGCCGGACCGCCTCCACCCGTATGGCCTCGGCGTCCCGCAGAATCCGGTCCGCGCGCTGCACGGTCGCCTGGACTCCGTGCAGCCCGGCCCCCTGGTTCAGCTTGGTCAGCTCCGGCCCCAGGGCCGCCAGCCGGGCGGCCAGGTCATCGGCCCGCATCCCGTCGGCCCGTACGGCGTCCAACGCGTCACTCGCCGCCAGTAGCGCGGCCTTGGCCCGCTCCCGCGCCGGGGCCACCCGTGCGAGCTGGGTCTCGGCCTTGTCCAGCAACGGCTGCAGCCCCTGCGCGAAGCGGTCCAGCTCCCCCTTGACCCGTACGAGCTCGTCCCGTGCCCGGGTCAGCTGCTGGGCGGCCCGCGCGGCGACCGACGCGTCCAGCTCGGGGCGGTCCAGATCGTGCGCGTCGACCGCCTCGATGTACACGTGGCTGACCTGATCGATCCGCTGCCCCAGCGCGGTGAAGCCCGCCCCCACCTGCCGCGCGGCGGGCGATCCGTCCGCCGCGGCGATGGTCTCGACCGAGATCCGCAGATCCCTTTGCGCGGTGTCCAACTCGTAGAACGCCGCGGCGGCGGCATCCTTCGCCGCCTGCGCATCCGCCCGCCGACTCTCGTCCCGCCCACCGAACCAACGCCGGGATGCCGTTGTCACAATGCCTCTCCCGTACCGCGTCCGCCATGCCCCGGTCCATTCTCCCCCACCGGAACGGGTTTGCGCGGGGGGTGTGCCCCCCATGTAGGCTGTCCACTCATCCACGGGTGTGTAGCTCAGGGGTAGAGCGCTGCTCTTACAAAGCAGATGTCGGCGGTTCGAAACCGTCCACGCCCACCAGCACGAAGACCCCCCGCCGATCATGGCGGGGGGTCTTCCGCGTGGGTCGCTGGGGTCGGCCCAGGGGTTGTTGGCGCCGTGGTTGGACTTCCTCTTCCGCTTCTTCTTGCGGGCGCGAGGCTCGTCCCTCGCCCGGCCGCGCGGACAACTCGCTCATGCGGGGATCTTTCAGGTCTTCCCCGCTCTGGATTCGGTCCGCGAGGTCCGCGGCGACGATCGGCGTGGGATCGTCGGGTGCATGGGCGAGTGGCTCCTGTCGGGTGGGGTGGTCGCGGTGCTGGTCGCGGCTGTGGTGGTGATGGAACGGGCTGCCGGGGCCGCGTTCGAGCGGAGACGGGCCGAGGCGCGGGCGCGGCTGCTCGCGCAGGTCGCTGAGCCTGCGAAGTCCGCGGCGCCCGCGGCGCACTCGTCGGATCCGAAGTACGCGGACGTCGGCGGCATCCGGCCGACGGCGGAACAGCTCGACCGGCGGGACGAATTCACGCCGCTCCTCGTGGAGTACTACGCCTACGGGCTGACCCAGGCGCGGAGCAGTTTCGCGACCAGCCAGATATTCGCCGGCCTCGGGGCGGCCATCCTCCTCTTCGGCGTGGGGCTCGCCGTATGGAAGGCCGAGAGCAGCGGAGACCTGTATCTGGGGGTCGTCACCTGTTCGGTGGGACTGGTCGTGGCCCTGGTCGGGCAGCTGTTCCACCGGCGGGCCGACATCGCGCTCAAGCACATGGCCGACCAGACCGCCTCACTGCGCGACGACCGGCGGGCCGCCGAGACGACGCAGCAGGCCATCCGGCTGCTGGACGAGGTCGGGGACCCGGTGCTGCGGGCCCGGCTCCAGGCCGGGCTGATCATGAAACTGTCCGGGGCCGAGCTGCCCGGGTAGCGCGATAGTAGGAGTATGTGCCGTTCCATTAAGACCCTGCGCCCGCCCGCCATCCCCGAGAAGGCCACGGAGGAGGAGATCCGCGCCGCGGCCCTGCAGTACGTACGGAAGGTCTCCGGGTTCCGCGTGCCCGCCGCGCACAACCGCGAGGTGTTCGAGGCGGCCGTGGACTCCGTCGCCGAGGCCACCCGGATGCTGCTCGACGGAGTGCGCGTACGGGGGCAGGCCGAGCCCGCCGCATGACCGCCGGACGGCTCGCCGGATCGGCGGTCGCCAGTCGTCAGGCGGAGCGGCGGCGCAGCAGCCACACCCCGGCGCCGAGCGAGGCCGCGACGAGGGTGCCGCCTACCGCGATCTGACCGGTGTTCATCGAACCGACGCTGCCACCCGTACCGCCGCGCGCGCCGCCCGGGGTGACGTTCAGGGAGACGGTGACGCGCTGGCCGCCGGGGCCGCCGCACTCGAAGGTGACGCGGTGGGTGCCCGGGGTGGCGTTGCGCAAGACGGTGGCGGCGCCGAAGAGGTTGGTGGCCTCCAGATCGCCCGGAGTCAGGCGTACGTCACCGAAGGCGCTGGACGAGGCCCTGCCGGTCTTGGTGCCGCAGCCCACGACGTTGAGGCTGACTCGGCCGCCGGGGGCGACGGTGCTGGGGGAGACGGTGGCGGAGGGCCCGGCGTAGGCGAGGGTCGCGGGAGTGGCGGCGGCGATGATCAGGGTCGCGGCGGCGGCGGTCAGGAGGCGGCGCTGCATGGCGTGCGGCTCGGCGTGCGGCATGGCGTGCGGCATGGAGAGACTCCTCGGGCTCCTCGAAACGGCGCGGCCGTGCCACGGATGTGACGCGGATTCGGTTGCGCACCATGTGGTGACGGTAGGAGCCCGGTGCGGCCGCGGCGATCGGGGCCGGGTGAACGGGTGACACGTTGCTCCGGCTGGGGGCCCGCCGGTTACGCCGCTGGTTACGCCGCCAGTTACGCGGCCGGGGCCGCCGTTGCCGGGGTGGGGCGGCGGATGAGGTAGGCGGCCAGGGCGCCCGCGGCGAAGAGGGCGACGAGGGAGAGGGCGGTGCCGAGCCACTGGGTGCCGAGCCATTGGGTGCCGAAATAGCCCAGGGCCACGCTGTAACCGGCCCAGGCCATGCCCGCCAGCACCGACCAGGGCAGGAACTCCGTCACCTTGCGGTGCGTCTTGCCCGCGCCCAGGGACACCACCGAGCGGCCCGCCGGAGCGAAGCGGGCGATCACCACCAGGGCGCCACCGCCGCGCGCCAGCGCGGTGCCCAGGCGTTCCTGGGCGCGCGTCAGCCGACGGGACCGGGCGATGGCCCGGTCCAGCCGGGCCCCACCGCGCCGGGCCAGCCGGTACGCGGCCATGTCACCCAGCACCGAAGCGGTCGTGGCGATCACCAGCAGGGCCAGGATGTCAGGCACCTGGGCGGGAACCGGCACCGGTCCGGCCGCCCCGGCGGCCGCCGCGGCCGCCGCAGCGGTGATCACGAGAACCCCACTCGGAAGCACCGGCAGGAAGACGTCGAGCACGACGGACAGCGCAACCACGGCGTAGATCCATGGGCTCGTGGTCAGCGCCCCCAGAGTCTCAAACAAGGCGGGACTCCCCAGTCCGGTTGACGTGCTGCGGCATGAAGCGCCGCGACGTCGCGGGGAGCGGCAGGAGCGGCTGACAGCCATACAGCGTACGCCCGGCGTTCGTACCGCGGACACGCGGGGCCGCGCCCCGGCCACGGTGTGTCAGGTCCCTTGCCCCGCCCAGCCCGAGGCATCAGGTCCGCCCCGTGCCGCGCCATCCCACCGCGCCGCCCGGCCATGCCGCCTGCCACCACCGCGCCGCCCGGCCATGCCGCCTCCCACCACCGCGCCACACCTCGGCCCCGCACCACCGCACCGCTTGGCCGCACCACCGCGGCGCTTCGCCGCGTCACCCACGCCGCGGCACGTCACTCCGCTCCGGTGAGGTCACGGTCCAGCACGGTCACCAACCGGGCCGCGCGCTTGCGTTCCTTGCGCGCCTGGTCCAGCCGCAGCCGGGCGGTCCGGCCCGCCAGCGTCAGCGTCATCAGCTGGTTCCCGAACCACGGCCCACCCGTACGCCGCCAGCTGAGCGGTGGCCGCCCCGTCCGCCCGTGCCGGGAGAAGCCGCGCCCCAGCCACCGCCCCGTCCGTGACCAGCCCAGCCGGAAACCGAGCTTCACCGCGGTGTGGATGGAGTTGTGCACCGGCGAACACGTCAGCTGGAACAGCCGCGCCGTACTCGGTATTCGAGGCTCGGCCACATACGCATGGTGCACGTCCCCGGAGAGCACGGAGACCGTCGCCGGTGCCCGCGGCCCCGTCCCCACCTCCTCGATCAGGTCAGTGAGCGCGGCGAAGGAGGCCGGGAACGCCGCCCAGTGCTCCAGATCGCTGCGGCGGCGCACATTCTCCCCGATGCGCGCCCAGCGCGGCCCCCTCTCTCCGCGGCACATCGCCGCATTCCACGTCTCGGCGTCGTGGATCAGCGGTGGCATCAGCCACGGCAGCGAGGACCCGATCAGCAGGTGGTCGTAACCCCCGTGCCCCGCCAGCGCGTTCTCCCTCAGCCACTCCTGCTCCGCCGGGTCGAGCATCGCCCGCCCGTCCTCGGCCAGCACCCGCGCCGCCCGGGTGTCCACCATGAGCAGCCGCGCCCGGCCGAAGTCGCGCCGGTAGCTCCAGCGCACGGTGCACGGATCGGCATCGGCCGTGGCCGCGAAGGCGCGCAGCGCGTCCGTACCGTCCGGGGTGTCCCGGACCGCCCCGTACACCGCGTCGGCCTCCAGCTCCGCGGGCGAGAGATTGCCCAGGTGCTGGTACACCCAGTAGGACATCAGCCCGCTCAGGACGCGCTCCTGCCACCACGGCGTCGCCCGCATCTCCGCCAGCCACGCCGCGCTCGTGTTCCAGTCGTCGATGACGTCGTGATCGTCGAATATGTGCAGGCTCGACACGGTGGACAGCAGCCAGCGGATCTCCGGATCCAGCCAGGACTCGTAATAGAGCCGGGTGTACTCCTCGTAGTCCGCGACCTGGGCCCCCGGAGGGTCCCGCAGATCCCGCCGGGCGGCGAGCCACTGCCGGGTCTCCCGGGACAGCGCGTCCGCGTACACCTGGTCGCCGAGCAGCAGCAGGACGTCCGGACGCACCGCCTCCGGCTCGGCGGCGAGCCGCGCCGCGAGGGTGTCGAGCGCGTCCGGGCCGTGCGGCCCGCGCCGGCCGGCGACCGGCGCCGCCTGACGGCAGGAGCCGAAGGTGAGGCGCAGGTCGGGACCGGGGCGGCCGGCGCCCTTCACGGCGGGTGTGCTGATCGTGCTCGGCGGGAAACCGCTGTCGAGCAGCGGCCAGACCCGCACGCCGTCGAGCAGCACCTCATACGCCGTCGTCGCGCCCGGAGTCAGTCCGGTCACCGGCACGAGCGCGTAGTGGTGCCCGGCGATCTGGAAGGTGCGCACGCTGCCGCCCGCCCCGTCGGCGCACCGCACCTCGGCGGTGCACGGCCGGTCCGCCTCCACCCATATGGTGGCCGAACCGCCCGTGTCCCAATCGACGTAGCGCAGCAGTGGCCCCAGACGCAATCCGGCCATGCGACTCCCCCTCCTCGTAGCCCCTTTGATCACGGTACGACGGGGCGGGGGAGCCGCGCCTCCCCCTGGCGGGGGAAAGATCGACGGACAAGTAGCCGGTCAGCAGCCGGTCAGCATCCGTTCAGCATCCGTTCAGGACGTTCACCAGGGCCGTCTTCTCGCTGGAGTCCATGCTCAGGCCCCAGTACTGCTTCACGTGGACCCACATCCGGGCGTAGGTGCAGCGGTAGGCGGTCCGCGACGGCATCCACTCGGCGGGATCGAGGTCGCTCTTGGCCTGGTTGACGTCGTCGGTGACCGCGATGAGCTGTGGGCGGGACAGGTCGTTGGCGAACTGCTGGCGCTTGGAGGTGGTCCAGGAGTTGGCGCCGGAGCGCCAGGCCTCGGCGAGGGCGACGACGTGGTCGATGTCCAGGTCTGAGGCGGCCGTCCAGGTGGCCCCGTCGTACTCCGAGTACCAGCTTCCGCTGACCGCGGCGCAGGAGGAGTCCTGGACGACGTTCACTCCGTCCCGCTTGAGGACGCTCTCGCGGGTGTTGCACGTGCCGGAGACGGTGCTCCAGTGCGGGAACAGGTCGCGGCTGTAGCCGCTGCTGCTGCCTTCCGCCCTCGGTGTGACCGTCGCCAGGTAGGAGCGGGCGGCCGCGGCACTGATCGGAGCCGGCGGTGCGGCCTGAGCGGCCGGGGCGCTGACGAGGGAGGTGAGCGAGGCGAGTGCTGCGGCTGACGCGAGCACGCCGATTCGACGCGCGTAGACGGTGGATATGAACGCCGTGAGTGCCATGAGTGGCTCCCTTGATGCGGGGGGATGTGGCCGTGCGGCCCCGGCGGGCCGTCGGCCATGGTGTCGGCGCCAGGTTTCGCGGGGATGGGCGCCAGGTGACAGCGTGGCGACATGAGCACGTCACATCAAGCCCCGCAAGGGGCCTTGATTAAGCGGAAGTTGGGATTCCGAAGGGAGAGGGGTCGGGCGGGCCCCGGTCGGCTGCCGCGTGCGTCGCATTCGTCCCGGACCAGCCGGGACCAAGGGCCTATTTCGGGCCTCCGCGGGCCTCGCGTATTCTGTACGGAGCAGAAGGGGAGTAGCTCTTCGCCGGACCGTCGACATACTGCTGGGTCACACCAGCCGGCGCCCGGAGGCAGGCCGCGGACAGCGGTCGGCCAGCGAGACCTTCGGCCGCAGTGTCCTGTTCACGCGTAGGCGCGTTTTGTGCGCGCACACGCAAGCCAGGACGCCGCCGAGCCGAAGCGACCCCTGACACACCTCAGGTCTCTCGGTACCGCTGGCGTCCTGCCCGACCGATCGAGGTTTCACCCCGTGTTCAGCTTCAGCGTCACGGCGATCGCCTTCGGCGTCGTCTTCCTCGCCGAACTCCCCGACAAGACCGCCCTTGCCGGCCTGATGCTCGGCACCCGCTATCGCGCCTCATACGTCTTCGCCGGCGTCGCCGCCGCCTTCGCCGTGCACGTCGCACTCGCCATCGCCGCCGGCAGCGTACTGACCCTGCTCCCGCACCGGCTCGTCCAGGCCGTCGTCGGCATCCTCTTCCTCGCGGGCGCGGCCATGCTGCTCCTGAAGAAGGACGACGGCGGCGAAGAGGTCAAGGCGCCCGCCGACCAGTCCTTCTGGAAGGTCTCCGGGGCCGGCTTCATGCTGATCCTGGTCGCCGAGTTCGGCGACCTCACCCAGATCATGACCGCCAACCTCGCCGCCCGGTACGAGGACCCCGTCTCCGTCGGCATCGGCGCGGTACTGGCCCTGTGGTCGGTCGCGGCCATCGGCATCCTGGGCGGACGCACCCTGATGAAGTACGTGCCGCTGCGCCTGATCACGAAGATCGCGGCCGCGGTGATGGCGGCACTGGCCGCCTTCTCGCTGTACGAGGCGATCACGGGCTGACCGCACCGGCGGACGGCAGTACCGGAAGGGCCGGGCAGGGCGCGCGCCGGTACCGAGAGTGGGTCCGGGGCTACCGCGTCCATGACGAGCGGGTTCCGGTGCGGGTCCGCAACATCCGTTACCCGTTACCCGCTGGCCGCCGGGCTCACCCTGGGCGACGTGCGCGTGTTCCTGCCGTGCCTGGACGGCGATGTGACCGCCGCACCGCCCTCCCCGAAGGGCCTGCGGGTCGCGCTTTACCGGCTGGCGGTCCTCAACGAACGGATCGCCGCCCAGACCGAGGCCCGCGACCGGCTGGCAGCCGCGCTCCGCGAGAAGACCGGCGATCGGAGTCACCCACTGGCCTGAGCAGGTGCCCCGTCCGGCGTCGGGCGACCCGTGCGCGTGCGCCGTGACGCGTACGGCTGTCAGGCCGGGGCGGCGGAGTCGTGGGGGCTCTCAGGCGGTGGGCTGGATCGTGAGGCGGATCGAGCCGTCGGTGTCGGTGGTGACGCGCAGGACCGTCAGGTCCGGGACGTACGCCGTGGGGGCGTGGGCGGCGGCGCGGGGGCCCACGCCGATCACCCGCATGCCGGCCGCCTGACCGGCGGCGATACCGGCGGCCGAGTCCTCGAAGACGATGCAGTCGGCGGGGTCCACGCCCAGCGCGGCGGCGCCCTTGAGGAACCCCTCCGGATGCGGCTTGCTGGCCTGGACGGACTCCGCCGTGACCCGTACCTCGGGCATTCGCAGACAAGCGGCGTCCATCCGCACCGCGGCCAGAACCGCGTCGGCGGAGGTGACCAGGGCGTGGGGCAGGCCGTCGATGGCCGCCATGAACTCCGGGGCGCCCGCGACCGCGACCACGCCCTCGGTGTCGGCGGTCTCGCGGGCGAGCATCACCGCGTTCTCCGCGTGGTTCACCTCCATGGGGCGGTCCGGCAGGAGCACGGCCATGGTGGCGTAGCCCTGGCGGCCGTGGACCACCTTGAGAGCCTCCTGCGGATCCAGCCCGTGGGACACCGCCCAGTCGCGCCAGCAGCGCTCGACCACCGCGTCGGAGTTGACGAGGGTGCCGTCCATGTCCAGCAGGAGGGCCTTGGCGGTGAGGACGACGGGTGCGGTGGTGGCGGTGGTGGTGCTGGCCGGCATCGGCGGGGCTCCAGACGGGCGGGAAAAGAGAACAAGTGGTTCCGCCCACCGGTCAGGGAGTGAAGGCGGAACCACTTTGTTTCTACACGATACAAAACCGGGGTCGTCCGCGCCACCACGGGGGGTGTGGCCTATCCCTCCAGGGCCTTGCGGGTCACCGGTCCGTAGACGCCCCACTCCTCCGAGTCGATGCCGCTGTTGTACTGGAACGTCGACACCGCCTCCTCCACCCTCCAGTCGAACTTTCCGTGGAACCTGCCCTGGTACAGGCCCCGGGCGGCAAGCAGCCGCTGCAGTTTCTCCACCTCCGGGCCCGTGTCCCCGAGCCGCAGGGTCGGCGGCTGCGTCGGCGCCGGGCTGGAGCTGGGGCTCGTACTCGGCCTCGCGCTGGGGGAGGGCGGCGCCGACGAGCGGGACGCGCTCGGCGAGGCGGACGGCGTCGAAGACGCGGAGGCCGAAGCCGACGGGGATGCGCTGGGCGAGGGAGAAGCCGAGGCCGAGGCCGAGGGGGACGGGCTCGCCGTGGCGGACGCGCTCTGCGACGGCCCTGCCGGAGCCACGCCGCCGATGGACTCCGTCGGCGGTTTCGCGTTCAACAGGGTGGCGTCCGTGTCGGCGGAACTCGGGAGCATCCACAGCGCCACGGCGGTCCCGCCGAGGACGACTACCGCGGCGGCACCGGCCAAGAGCGGCAGCGGCCACCGGCGGGCGGTCTGCTTGCCGTTCCGCTTCTCGGGGCCCCCACCCCCGCCCCCTCCCCCTCCGATGTTCGTTTCGTGCGTTCCGTGCGTCCATGCGGCCCCGCCCGCGGCCTGCGGGGCGAACGCCGGTAGCTGGGCCGTCTGGTCCGGCCCCGCCCCGTGCGCCGGGACGTCCGGCCACGGCTGGACCGGCGGTACGGATATGCCGTACGGCGGAGTGCCCTCGTCCGTCGCAGCCGCAGCCGCAGGACCGTGGCCCGGAACCTGGCCGGGAGCCGCGACGGGGCCCGGGGAGGTCAGGCCCGGCACCGGGGGCGGAGCGGCCGGGCCGACCGCGTTACCGGGGTCGGACAACGTCACGTACGGGCGGACGCGCAAGGGCTCGAAACGCGCACCCGGCGCGCACTCACACCCGGCGCCGACGGCGCCGCACACTGAACACTGCTCACCGGTCACTGGAACCCTCCCTGGGCATTGCCTGCGATTATGCAGACCCGCCGGGCCCCTCCCAACCCACCCGGGAGGCCATATCCGGACACACCGCTCAGGATGGAGATGTTGATCCGGCCTGAGGAGGAGTCGATGGCTCAGGATGTGACCACGGAGGCCCAGGGCCCCGGCCCCGGCCCGCGCAAGTCAGGCCCCACCGGTGAACACACCTCCCGCGAGGTACTCGTTTCCATCGGCGCCCTGCTGCTGGGCCTGCTGATCTCCGCACTCGACCAGACCATCGTCTCGACCGCCCTGCCGACCATCGTCAGCGACCTCGGCGGCATGGCGCACCTGTCCTGGGTCGTCACCGCCTACATGCTCGCCGCCACTGCGGCCACCCCCCTGTGGGGCAAGCTCGGAGACCAGTACGGGCGCAAGAAGCTCTTCCAGTTCGCCATCGTCCTCTTCCTCATCGGCTCGGCCCTCTGCGGGCTCGCCCAGGACATGCCCCAGCTCATCGGCTTCCGCGCCCTCCAGGGCCTGGGCGGCGGCGGACTGATGGTGCTGTCGATGGCTATCGTCGGCGACATCGTCCCGCCCCGGGAACGGGGCAAGTACCAGGGCCTCTTCGGCGCCGTCTTCGGCGCGACGAGCGTGCTGGGCCCGCTGCTGGGCGGACTCTTCGTGGACCACCTGTCCTGGCGCTGGGTCTTCTACATCAACATCCCCATCGGTCTCCTCGCGCTCGTCGTCATCGCCGCAGCCCTGCACATCCCGGTGCGCTCCTCGAAGCACACCATCGACTACCTGGGCACCTTCCTCATCGCCTCCGTCGCCACCTGCCTGGTGCTCGTGGCCTCCCTGGGCGGCACCTGGGGCTGGGGCTCGGGCCGGATCATCGGGCTCGCCGTCCTCGGCGCCGTACTGCTCCTCGCTTTCGTCTTCGTGGAGGGGAAGGCCGCCGAGCCGGTCCTGCCGCTCAAACTGTTCCGGGTCCGGACCTTCACCCTCTGCTCGGTGATCAGCTTCATCGTCGGTTTCTCGATGTTCGGGGCGATGGTCTACCTGCCGACCTTCCTCCAGGTCGTCCAGGGCGTCTCGCCGACGATGTCCGGAGTCCACATGCTGCCGATGGTGGCCGGCATGCTGATCTCTTCCACGGCCTCCGGCCAGATCGTCAGCCGCACCGGCCGGTGGAAGGTCTTCCCGGTCGTCGGCACCGCCGTCACGGCTCTCGGCCTGCTGCTCCTGCACCAGCTGCACCGCACCAGTTCCACCTGGGAGATGAGCGCTTACTTCTTCGTCTTCGGTGCGGGCCTCGGTCTGGTCATGCAGGTACTCGTCCTGGTGGTCCAGAACGCGGTCTCCTACGCCGACCTGGGCGTCGCCACCTCCGGTGCCACCTTCTTCCGCTCCATCGGCGCCTCCTTCGGCGTCGCGATCTTCGGTACGGTCTTCACCAACCGGCTCGACGACAAGCTGGCCACCGCCCTCGCGGGAGTCCCGCTGCCGCCGGGCGCGGGCATCGCCCAGCTGGAGGCCGACCCGCGGGCCATCGGCACTCTTCCCGCCGAGCTGCGCCCCCGCGTGCTCGACGCCTACGCCACCGCCATCACGGACGTCTTCCTCTACGCCATGCCCGTCGTCCTCCTCGCCTTCCTGATCGCCTGGTTCCTCAAGGAGGACAAGCTCCGCGGCTCGGTCACCGCACCCGATGCGTCCGAGACCTACGCCGCCAATCCCGTCCACCGTTCCTCACGCGAAGAGGTCGCCCGCGCGCTGTCGGTCCTCGGCAGCCGCGAGGGGCGGCGCCGGGTGTACGAGAAGATCACCGAGAAGGCCGGCTACGACCTGCTGCCCGCCGCCAGCTGGCTGCTGCTGCGGATCAACAAGTACGGCTCCGCCGAGCCGGCGGTGCTCGCCGAACGCACCGTCGTACCGCTGAGGGCCATCACGGAGGCCGCCCGCCAGGTCGAGGAACGCGGGCTCGCCGTCCGCGAGGGGCTGGCGCTGGTCCTGACCGACAAGGGGCGGGAGGTCGCCGTGAAGCTCGCCGCGGCCCGGCAGGAGTCCCTCGCCGAACTGCTCGGGGACTGGTGGGGGCCGGACCGCCCGACCGACCTGGTAGAGCTCGTGGCCCAGCTCAACGCGGAGCTGTGCGGATCCGACGCCGAGGAGCCCTATGACGCCCCGCCGCGCTGGGACCACTCCCCGCCCCGACACTCGGGAGGACGCACCGCGCACTGAGGCCGCCCAGGCTCCCCTCAAGGACCCCAGCGCTGGGCTACGCCCTCAAGCGCCGACCTCAGGCGCCGTCCTAAAGCGCCGTCGTGCAAGCGGCGTCCTGAAGCGAGGTCCTCCACCCGGCCAGCAGGCGCAGGTCCAGGCCCTCATCGCGTGACGGCTCTGACGGCTCTGACGGCTCGGACCCCTCTGCTCTGCTTTAGGCCTCAGACAAGTCGCTTCTCGAACCAGTGCTGGGCGTAGGGGCCGGAGTTGTAGGCGGGTATCTCCGCATACCCCTGGCGCGCATACAGCATCCGGGCCTCCACGAGATCCGACCGGGTGTCCAGGCGGACCCGCTCGGCGCCCAGCGCACGGCCCGCCTCCTCCAAGGCTTCGAGCAGGGCCGGCCCGCCGCCGGTACCTCGGGCGCGCGGGTCGACGTACACCTTGGTGAGCTCGGCGGTGAGGGGGTCGAGCAGGCGTATGCCGCCGCACGCCATGGGTACGCCGTCGAGTCGCCCGACCACGAACTCGCCGGTCGGCGGCACCAGCCCGTCGTCGGGGAAGTCCAGCAGGCCCTGGTCGATCTCCGCCTTACTGACCGTGCGCTTCCAGTACCGGCCGGCTACCTCCGCGTAGTACGCGCGGCGCAGGGCGGTGGCGTCCGCGCTGGTGAAGGGCTCGGGTGCCAGGGCCCATCGGGCCGGTCCGGCCGTCGTCGGAGGGGTGGAGGTGGTGGTGATCACGTTGCTGTTCATGACGTCATTGTGGAGTTCGCGGCGCATCTCCCGCGTGGAATATCCACAATGGCGGGCTGATGATATGAAAAGGACAAATCGCGCACACGGAGGGTTGAACCGTCATGTCGGAGCATCCGGACTGTGCCCTGATCCGCCGCGCCTACGAAGCCTTCGGCAAGGGAGACATGGAGACGCTGAGCACGATGATGACGGCCGACGTCATCCACCACGTGCCCGGCAGCAGCCCGGTATCCGGGCACCACAAGGGGCGGGAAGCCGTCCTCGGCCTCTACCGACGCCTCGCGGAGGAGACGAACGGCACCTTCCAGGTCCACCTGGAGACCGTCCTCGCGGACGGCCGCGGCCATGTGATGTCGGTCCATACGTCGCGCGGTGACCGGGGTGACCGTGGCATCGAGATCCGCGAAGGGCTCTTCATCACCATCATCGGCCACAAGATCACCGATATCGACCAGTGCACCGCGGACATTGACGAGATCGACGCCTTCTGGGCTTGAGCGCCGTCTCTGGGGCCAGTGGGGGCGGCCTGTCGGAGCGGGGGCCGGTGACCACGGCCGACGCCGCCCTCGGCTGGGCCGGGGTGGCCTGCGGCGCAGGTTGCGCCCGGCGGTGCGGCCGGATGGAAGCGGAGCCCCGGGCGGCGGTTAGACGGCGCGGGCACGGCCCCAGCTGGCCTCCGGCCAGTTGCGCCGGGATCGGCTCGGCCGGGTTGAGCCGGGCGGGCCCAACGGGCGTCAGGGAAACGCAGCGGCGCAAGGTCCTGGGTTGATCAGCAGATCAGGCGGATTCGGCTGGTCCGACGAGATCCGGCAGCTCTGGCGAACACGGGCGGGCTGGCGCGGATCCGGCTATTCGCCTGATCAAGCGCCGATCCGGCGCATGCGGCGAGCGCGCCAGGGGTTCGGCGCTCCGGGGCGGTACGGGCACAGGCCCGGCTGGCCTGCGGCCAGTTGGGCCGGGATCGGCTCGGTCGGGTTGAGCCGGGCGGGCCCAACTGGCGTCAGAGAAAGAAAAGAAAGGGGGCAAGGGATCTGCGTTGATCCGGCAGATCCGGCAGATCCGGCCGCTCTGGCGAGCACGAGGACCCAGCGTGGATCCGGCGCTTCCGCGCAGGCGGCAGGGGAGGCGCTGATCACGTGCCTTCTGCGTTGATCCCGCGCTCCGGAGGTCCCGGCGCAGCCGGCGAGCGTCAGGAGCGAGGGGCTGGTCACGTGGGTGCGGTGTGCTCCGGCGGGGACGGCGCCGATTCGCGTGCCCGCCTGAGGGCGGCAGGTCCGGGCGGTTCGCCCCGGGCCCGCCGCGCTCAGGGGGCCATCGCCTCAGGGCTTCTTCGGTGCCGCCTGCTGTACGACCTCGAACGACCACACCGACGAGCCGGTCGCCGCGGGCTTCGGACGGTCGCCGCCGCCCCCGCCCTGGTGGGCCGCCTTCATCGGTCCCTCCATCCACGCCTGGAAGTCCTCCTCGGAACGCCACCTCGTGTACACGAGGTACTGGTCGGTGCCCTCGACCGGGCGCAGCAGCTCGAACCACTCAAACCCGTCCGAACCCTCCACGGCCCCCGCCCGCGAGGCGAAGCGCTGCTCCAGGATCTCCCGCTGCTCGGCGGGCACGGACAGTGCGTTGATCTTCACGATGCTCATGCGGGCCATCCTAGGTATCGCACGCGGGATATCGTCGTCCCGGTAAAGGAACAGGGCATGAGGCGCGGCAGCCGGGCGACGTCGGGCTTGCGGTCAACTGGGCGGGAGGCCTGCGAGGCGTGGCGAACGCGGCGGAGCACAGCGGTGCGAACGGACATGCCGGGGTCATAGACGGCAGCGGCAGACTCGGGGCGGCTCGCCTGCTCCTGTGGGCGCTGGCCGGCGCGCTGGCCGTCAGGCAGGCCGCCGCCGCTCTGCGCGTGCCACCGGGCGAGTGGCTCAGCGGGCTGCACCTGCCCGCCGGCCTGCCCGGCTCCCTCTACGACGCCGGCCAGTTCACCGGGACGCCCTTCGCCGGGCTGGTCCTGAAACCACTGACCGGCTTCGCCGCCCCCTCGCTGGAGGTGGCCTGGACCTGTGTGACGCTGCTGTTCGTCGCCGCCATCGGGCTGGTCGCCGCCCGCGCCCTGCCAGACCCCGTGCCGCGACGCACGGCCCTGCTGGCCGCGCCTGTGCTGGTCGTCCTGATGATGGTCTCGCTGCCCGTGCGCGAAGCCGCCTCCCCGGGTCAGACCGCCGTCCTGCCGGTGCTGTTGGTGCTCGTGGCGCTCTTCCGGGTGCCCGGTGACCGGCCCGCCGGATCCCTCATCGGCCTCGCCGCCGCGCTCCAGCCCGCACTGCTGCTCTTCGCCCCGCTGCTGTGGCTGACCGGGCGCCGACCCGCCGCCCGGTCAGCCGCCGTGGTGTTCGCCGGCGTCACCGCCCTGTCCTGGGCGGCCATGCCGCGCGACTCCTGGACGTACTGGGCCCAGCACCTGGCCGGCACGGGCCTCGGCGGCGCCCCCGACGGCCTCGCCAACCAGTCCGTGCACGGTGCGCTGCTGCGCCTGGGCCTCAGCGGCCCCGCCGAGATCCTGCTCTACCTCGTGCTCGCCGCCGCGATCACCTGGATCGGCCTGCGCCGCGCCGCCCGCTACGCCCAGGACGGCCAACTGCTGCTCGCCGTGGCCGTCACCGGCTGCGTGGCGATCGCCGTGTCCCCGGCCGGCTGGCGCCACCAGCTGCTGTGGGTGCTCCTCGCGGTCGCCGGCAAGGTGGGCAAGAGGGCCGCCGACCGGCCCGTGTGGCCCGTGGCCGTGGTCCTCGCGATGACCCTGCCGAGCGCCGTACTGCTGCCGAACCTGGCCGCGCTGGCCCCCGTACGCGACAACGTGCTGCTGCTGGCCGCGCTGGCAGCGGCCTGCGCCGTACCGTTCCTGCCGCGCTCCTCCCCGTACTGGCGCGAGCCCGTCCCGACCGCCTACGGGCGCCCGGCGGCCGCGCGCTGGTCGCGGGTGCCGCTGCTGCCCTTCTGGCGGCGCGTACTGTCGCGCCCCAACCTGCTCCTGGAACTGCTGCTGATCCGGGTCGGATACTCGCTCTACTCGCACATCCGGGCCGCCGCGCCCACCAGTCGCGGCCTCGCCGAAGGCAACGCCGACCAGATCCTCGGCATCGAGCGCGCGCTGGGCATCGACATCGAACACGCCGTGAACATGGCCGTGGTCGACACCCCTTGGCTGGAAGCCTTCTTCAACTTCTACTACACCTCCTTCCACTTCGTGGTCCCGCTGACGATCCTGGCCGTACTGTACTGGCGCCGGCCCGGCGACTACCGCTGGGCCCGCGCCTCGCTGGGCCTGGCCACCGTCCTCGCGCTCATAGGCTTCTGGCTCTACCCGCTCGCACCGCCGCGTCTGATGCCCGGTCTAGGCTTCATCGACACCGTGCACGGGCCGCAGGACCTCGCCAACCCCTCGTACGGGGCGATGACCGCGATCTCCAACCAGTACGCGGCGATGCCCTCGCTGCACTTCGGCTGGTCGCTGTGGTGCGGGATCGTGATCGTCGTCCTCGCGCCGAAGGGCTGGCAGAAGCTGCTCGGAGTACTGCACCCGCTGATCACGGTGTGCGCGATCGTCGCCACCGCCAATCACTGGGTGCTGGACGCGGTGGGCGGCGCGGTGGTCGTCACCGCTGGTTTCGGGCTGGTCTACGTGCTGTCCGGGCCGCGCGGCCTCCAGCTGAAGCTGCCCGCACAGCGGACGGGCGGCGTCGCCGGGGCGAGTGGGGACGCGGGGGCCGAGGCGGAGGTCGCGGCGGGGGTCAAGGCGACTGCCGGGACGGGGACGTAGATCCGGCGGCTGGTCCCAACGCCGATCCGCCGATCCGCCGGGCCGTCCGCGGCTTCTCCCGGCCTACGGCGCCCCGCGTGCCCCGCACGGGCCACCGCGGCCAGCGGACGGCAGGGGCCGGGGGCGTGGGAGGGAGCGGCCCCTGCCGCCCTGGGTCACGGGTCAGCCGTGGCTGACCCGGAGCTCTTTGATCCCGTTGAGCCAGGCCGCGCGCAGCCGGCGCGGATCCTCGCCGGTCAGCCGCAGGTCCGGCAGGGCGTCGGCCAGCGCGTTGAAGATCAGGTCGATCTCCATGATGGCCAGGGACTTGCCGAGGCAGAAGTGCGGACCGCCGCCGCCGAAGCCCAGGTGCGGATTCGGGTCGCGGGTGATGTCGAAGGCCTCCGGATTCCGGAAGACCTCGGGGTCGTGGTTGGCCGAGGAGTAGAACAGTCCCACCCGGTCGCCCGCCTTGATCTTCTGCCCGCCCAGCTCGGTGTCCTGGGTGGCGGTGCGCTGGAAGGACACCACCGGCGTGGCCCAGCGCACGATCTCCTCCGCGGCCGTGGCCGGCCGGGTCGCCTTGTACAGCTCCCACTGGTCGGGGTGGGTGAGGAAGGCGTGCATGCCGTGGCTGATGGCGTTGCGCGTGGTCTCGTTCCCCGCGACGGCCAGCAGCAGCACGAAGAAGCCGAACTCGTCGGAGCCCAGGTTGCCCTCGCCCTCCGCCGCCACCAGCTGCGTGACGATGTCCTTCGCCGGGCACTGCTTGCGCTCGGCGGAAAGGTTCATCGCGTAGCCGATGAGCTCCATCGCCGCCTCGGCGCCGACTTCCTCGGTGATCGCGTACTCCGGGTCGTCGTAGGCGATCATCTTGTTCGACCAGTCGAAGATCTTGGCGCGGTCCTTCTGCGGTACGCCGATCAGCTCCGCGATGGCCTGGAGCGGGAGCTCGCACGCCACCCGCGTGACGAAGTCGAAACTACCGTCCCCGGCCGCCCCGTCCCCCTCCCCGCCGCCAGCGGTCGCCGAGGCCTCTTCGACGATCTTCCGCGCCCGGTTGCGCAGCGTCTCCTCCAGGCCGCGGATGGCGCGGGGCGTGAAACCGCGCTGCACGATCTGGCGTACGCGCGTGTGCTCGGGCGGATCCATGTTCAGCATGATCAGCCGCTGGGCATCGATCTGTTCGCGCTGGATGTGCTCGTTGAAGCGGATGATCGCCGTGTTGGTGGTCGAGGAGTACAACTCCGGATGCGTGGACACGTACTTGACGTCCGCGTGCCGGGTCACGACCCAGTAGCCCTCGTCATCGAAGCCGGTGACGCCCCGCCGCTGCCGGCACCACCACACCGGTGCGGTCTGCCGCAGCCGCGCGAACTCCGGCAGCGGGACCCGGTCTTGGAGGAGGTCGGGGTCGGTGGCGTCGAAGCCTTCGGGCAGCGCGGGGCAGGACATCGGCAACTCCAAGGTCTGACGGCCCATCAGAACGTGGCTTGAAGGTAGTAACGAGTTCTAGAAGAGACAAGGGTCGACGCGTCAACTGTTGCGTGTGGAATCCGTGCAGGCCGCGTGCAAGACCCTTGCGTGGCAGGGGTCGAGGTCATAAGACTGCGAGGAGAACTAGAACGCGTACTAGTCCAGGCGGGGCTGCCGGGACGGCCCGCCGGCGCCGGCACAGTGCAGGAGAGGACGAGCTCATGGCCGCGGAACCCGTCATCGTCGAAGCCGTACGCACCCCCATCGGCAAGCGCGGGGGCGCGCTCGCCAACCTCCATCCCGCCTACCTGCTCGGCGAGACCTACCGCGAGCTCCTCGCCCGTACCGGAATCCAGCCCGACTGCGTCGAGCAGATCGTCGGCGGCACCGTCACCCACGCCGGCGAGCAGTCGATGAACCCCGCCCGCAACGCGTGGCTCGCCATGGGGCTCCCGTACGAGACGGCCGCGACGACCGTGGACTGCCAGTGCGGCAGCTCGCAGCAGGCCAACCACATGGTCGCCAACATGATCTCCGGCGGCGTCATGGACATCGGCATCGCCTGCGGAGTGGAGGCCATGAGCCGCGTGCCGCTGGGCTCGGGCTCCAAGCACGGCCCCGGAAAGCCCTTCCCGGACGAGTGGAACGTCGACCTCCCCAACCAGTTCGAGGCCGCCGAGCGGATAGCCCGCCGCCGGGGCCTGGGCCGTGAGGACGTCGACCGGCTCGGCCTGCTGTCCCAGGAGCGGGCCGCGGCCGCGTGGGCCGAGGAGCGTTTCAAGCGGGAGACCTTCGCCGTCCAGGTGCCGACGACCGAGGAGGAGCAGGCCGCGGGGCAGGGCATGTGGAGGCTCGTCGACCGGGACGAGGGACTGCGCGACACCAGCATGGAGGCGCTCGCCCGGCTCAAGCCGGTCATGCCGACCGCCGTGCACACGGCCGGGAACTCCTCGCAGATCTCCGACGGGGCCGCCGCCGTGATGTGGGCCTCCCGCAAGATGGCCCGCGCCCTCAAGCTCAAGCCGCGCGCCCGGATCATCGCCCAGACCCTGGTCGGCGCCGACCCGCACTACCACCTGGACGGGCCCGTCGACGCGACGCGGGCCGTCCTCGGCAAGGCCGGGATGTCCCTCCAGGACATCGACCTGGTCGAGATCAACGAGGCCTTCGCCTCGGTCGTCCTCAGCTGGGCCCAGGTCTTCGACCAGGACCTGGAGAAGGTCAACGTCAACGGCGGAGGCATCGCGCTGGGCCACCCCGTGGGCGCCACCGGCGCCCGGCTGATCACCACCGCCCTGCACGAGCTCGAACGCCGCGACAAGGAATGCGCCCTGATCACCATGTGCGCGGGAGGCGCCCTCGCGACCGGCACGATCATCCAGCGCCTGTGACCCGCGGGACCGGAGGCCCCGCTGACCGCAGGAGGTCCCACCGTGAAGGGCAGTGAGGGGGCGCAGTCCAGCCTGAAAGAATGCTCTCGCGGCGGGAACACAGAGCCCGGGAAACAATCGCCGCCCCGGTCCACTCGTGGAGCTCGCACACGGAGAAAAAGACGATGGCGAAATCTGAGTTCTATGTCTCGGCTGACGTGGAGGCCGACGGTCCGGTGCCCGGGCCGTTCTCCATGTCGAGCTTCGGTCTGGCGGTCGCGGGGGTCCATGACGGGATCGCGTTCCAGGCCTCGGACCCCGCAGAGCGAACGTTCTACGCCGAACTCAGGCCGATCAGCGACGCCTACGACCCGGAGGCGCAGGCGGTCAGCGGGCTGGACCGCGAGCGGCTGGTGCGAGAAGGCCAGGATCCCGCCGAGGCCATGAACGCCGCGGCCGCGTGGATCGTCGCCGTGGCGGAGGAGCTGGCCGCCACTCCCGTATTCGTCGCCTACCCCTTGGGTTACGACTGGATGTGGATGTACTGGTACTTCATGCGGTTCGCCGACGCCGGCTCGCCGTTCGGGCATTCCCGCTGCATGGACCTCAAGACGCTGTACGCCGCCAAGGCGGCCGTGCCGATCAGCGAGGCGACGAAGCGGTCCATGCCCAGCCGTCTGCTGTCCTCGCGCCCCCACACGCACAACGCCCTGGACGACGCGATCGAGCAGGGCGAGCTGTTCCAGAACCTGATGCGCTGGCAAGCCGGCCCCCGCGTCGAGGGGGAGTAGGAGCACGCAACGAGGTTCCCTGTTGCCGCTCGCGCACGACAGACGCCCGGCTGGAAACTCCAGCCGGGCGTCTGTGTGTGCTGTGCTGCCGCTGGTGGCTTAGTACCAGTGGTTGGCCTGCCAGAAGTTCCAGGCGCCGACCGGGCTGCCGTAGCGCTCGTTCATGTAGTTCAGGCCCCACTTGATCTGGGTGGCCGGGTTGGTCTTCCAGTCCGAGCCCGCCGAGGCCATCTTCGAGGCCGGCAGGGCCTGGACCAGGCCGTACGCACCCGAGGAGGGGTTCGTGGCGGTGTGGTCCCAGCCACTCTCATGAGAAATGATCTTGTTGAACGCGGCGAACTGCGCCGGGTCCTTGATCATCTGCTGCGCGATCGCCTTCGCGCTGGTCGGGGCCGCCTGAGCGGGGACCGCGGCGAGCATGGAACCGGCGACGGTCGCGGCGAGCACGGAACCGACGACGGTCTTCTTGGAGGCGGCGATGCGGCGGATGACGGCGTTGGACACGGATTGACCTTCCGAAGGGGGCAAGGGCGGTCGCGGGCATGCCGAAGACATGCGTGAGCCACTCACGCGGAGGAGAGGGGTTCGTCGGCGGCGGGTGAAGTACCCCTGCCGCCTTGCGACTCATCCAGTTCTACAGACGCCCGGGCGCCTTGGCAACGAGCCCACTTACTAGGGCTCTTCGGAGTGGGGGTGCGGGGGCCCGGCCGGGGGGTGACCGGTATCTGTCCAGGTGGGACCGGGCGCGAAAGGGTGTATATGGGACGTTTGGGGGCTACGATCCCGCTTCGTATGTGACGTGGGTCCTGTGGGGCGGGTCACCGGGGACGGGCCCGAATGTCACGTTCCGTCACCGTTCATACCCCTTTCGAGGGCGGGGTCGCCCCCGCTCACCGCCCCCGAATCGAAGGAAACGGGCGCGTCGAAGGCAGCTTTGCGAGTAGCCCGCCGCAGGGCCTTCAGCAGCGTCGAGCCCAGGGCCAGGGTGGTGACCACGGTCAGCGCCGCCCGGCCCAGGTCCCAGCCCAGAGAGGTCGCCAGGCAGTAGGCGAGGAACCGGGCCAGATTCGCGGACACCGGCTCCCCGGGGTGGAAGGAGACGCCCTGCCCCATGCCCTGCAAGATGACCCAGCCCTGCAGGTTCATGATCGTGCCGTACGCGAACGAGCCCACGAAGCCGTACGCCGCCAGCATCAGCAGCTCCGCCCGGCCCCGGATCCGCCCCGGCCCGGGCAGCAGACCGGCGCCGAGCGCGAACCAGCCCATCGCCAGCATCTGGAACGGCATCCACGGCCCGACCCCGCCGGTCAGCAGGGCGGACGCGAACATCGTCACCGAGCCCAGCACGAAGCCGAAGCCGGGGCCGAGGACCCGGCCGCTGAGCACCATCAGGAAGAACATGGGCTCCAGGCCGGCCGTACCGGCGCCCAGCGGTCTGAGCGCGGCCCCCACGGCGGCGAGCACGCCCAGCATCGCCACCGCCTTGGCCTCCATGCCGTTGTCGGCGATCGTCGCGACGACCACGGCGACCAGCAGGGGCAGCAGCGCGGCGAAGAGCCAGGGGGCGTCCTGGGAGTGGGCGAGGCCGGACTGGCGGTCGGCGAGCAGCGGCCAGCCGAAGGCCGCGATACCGATGAGGGTGACCAGGACCAGGGCGGCCGCGGCCCGGGGGCCGATCCGTACGGGGCGGTCGGCCCGGCGGCGCGGCTGGTGGCCCGCTGAGCGGTTGGCTGCGGGGCTCACGGGGCCGGCCTCAGGGCACGGGCGACCTGGCTCACGGTGAGCCAGTGGCCCGGCGCCAGGATCTTCGCCACCTGCGGCGCGAAGGCGGGGGAGGAGACGACGACCTCGGCGGTCGGGCCGTCCGCCACGATCTCGCCGCCTGCGAGGATCACCACGCGGTGGGCCAGCTCGGCGGCGAGCTCCACGTCGTGCGTGGCGAGGACGATGGAGTGCCCCTGCGCGGCGAGATCCCGCAGGATGCCGACGAGGCGGGCCTTGGCGGCGTAGTCCAGGCCGCGGGTGGGCTCGTCGAGGAGGAGCAGCGCGGGACGGCCGGTGAGGACCAGGGCGAGCGCGAGGGCCAGGCGCTGGCCCTCGGACAGGTCGCGGGGATGGGTGTCGTCCGGAACGTCGGGGAGCAGGGCGGAGACGAGTTCCCGGCAGGTGCCGGGCGGCTGGCCGGCGTCGGAGTCGGCGGCGGCGCACTCGGCGGCGACGGTGTCGGCGTAGAGCAGGTCGCGCGGTTCCTGCGGGACGAGCCCGACGCGGCGGACCATGTCGGGCGGCGCGGTGCGGTGCGGGGTGCGGCCGCCGACGGTCACCTCGCCGGTGGTGGGGGTGACCGTACCGACGAGGGCGGACAGGAGGGTGGACTTGCCGGCGCCGTTGCGGCCCATGAGGGCGACGGTTTCGCCGGGTGCGACGGTGAGGGTGATTCCGGTCAGCACCTCGGTGCGGCCGCGGTGGACGTGGAGGTTGCGGACCTGGGCCGGTGCCCCGCCGGTGCCGGTGCCGGTGCCGGTGCCGGTGCCCGTGCCGGGGGCGGGGGCGGGGCGGCTCCGGCGGAGCAGGCGCCCCAACAGCCCGGGGACTCCGCCCCCGGCCCCCCGCGCCTCAAACGCCGGCCGGGCTGGAGGGTGCGCCTCAAACGCTGGCGGGGCTGGGGGGTGCGCCTCAAGCGCTGGCCGGGCTGGGTTGGTGGGACGTGTCGCCGCTGGCTGGTGGATGCCGCGGAGCGGCATTTCCAGCCCCGCCGGCGTTTGAGGCGCGGGGTCCGGGGCGGAGCCCTGGGAAGCGGCGCTCAGGGCGGGCTCGGACGGGCGGTCCGCAGTGGAGGCCGGGTAGCGGGAGTCCGGCGAGGCGAGGCCCGGGTGCGGGGAGGCGGGCTCGGACGGGCGGTCCGGGGCGGGGCCCGGGTGGGGGGAGTCCGGCGAGGTGGGGGCCGGGGCGGAGCCCAGGGAAGCCGAGGCGGGGTGCGGGCAGGGGGAATCGGGGGCCGGGGTCTCGGAGAGGCGGGTGTGGAGGGGGGTGGACAGGCGGCGGGCGTCGCGGATCGACAGGGGGAGCGGCGACCAGCCGACCAGGCGCCCCAGGGAGACCACCGGCGGGTGCACCGGGGAGACGGCCATGACCTCGGCCGGGGCACCGAGCACGGGCGCCCCGCCCGGATACGGCAGGAGCAGCACCTGGTCGGCGTACTGCACGACCCGTTCCAGCCGGTGTTCCGCCATGAGCACCGTCGTGCCGAGGTCGTGGACGAGGCGCTGGAGGACCGCCAGGACCTCCTCGGCCGCCGCCGGGTCCAGCGCCGAGGTGGGTTCGTCCAGCACCAGCACCTTGGGGTGCGGGGTCAGGACCGAGCCGATCGCGACCCGCTGCTGCTGCCCGCCCGAGAGGGTGGCGATGGGGCGGTCGCGCAGCTCGTTCAGACCGAGGAGGTCGAGGGTCTCCTCCACGCGGCGGCGCATCACGGACGGGGCCAGGCCGAGGGATTCCATGCCGTAGGCGAGTTCGTCCTCGACCACGTCCGTCACGAAGTGCGCCAGTGGATCCTGGCCGACCGTGCCCACCACGTCCGCCAGCTCGCGCGGCCGGTGCGTACGCGTGTCCCGGCCCGCAACCGTCACCCGTCCCCGCAGCGTGCCGCCGGTGAAGTGCGGCACGAGCCCCGAGACGGCCCCCAGCAGGGTGGACTTGCCGACGCCCGACGGGCCGACGAGGAGCGTCAGTTCCCCTTCGGGGATCATCAGGTCGACGCCTTGCAGCGAAGGTCCGGCGGCGCCCTCGTAGGTGACCGACACCTGCTCGAAGCGGATCACTGCGACGCCTCCTTGGGCGGTACGGGTGCCACGAAGGCCGGAAGCAGACCGATGAGGACCGCCGCCGCCGGCCAGAGCGGCAGCGTGGGGGTGACCAGCGGCACCACGCCCGGCCGCAGGGCGTCCGGGTCGAGGGCGCCGGCGTGGATCAGCAGGGCGGCGACGGCCGCGCCGGACCCCGACACCAGCCAGGCGCGCGCACCCCAGCGGTCGGGCCGGTACCGCGTCCGCACCGACCGGCGGCCTCCCAGCCGCAGGCCGGCGAGGGCGAGCACGAGGCCGATGCCCAGTACCGGAACCCCGTACGCCGCTCCCTGCGCGGCGAGCAGCCCGTACGTGCCGGCGCACATGCCGAGCAGACCGCCGAGGGTGAGGACGTTGGTGGTGTGGCGGACGGCGGGCGGGACGCGCGCGGTCCGGCCGTAGCCGCGCGCGTCCATCGAGGCGGCCACGGCGATGGAACGTTCCAGCGCGCCTTCGAGCACCGGCAGGCCGATCTGGAGGATCGTCTTCACCCCGCCGGTGGGGCGCCCCCGCAGGCGGCGGGCGGTCCGCAGGCGCACCACGTCCGCGACCATGTTCGGCGCGAAGGTCATGGCGACGACGACGGCGACGCCCGCCTCATAGAGCGCGGCCGGGAGGGACTTCAGCAGCCGGGCCGGATTGGCGAGGGCGTTCGCGGCGCCGACGCAGATGAGGAGGGTGGCCAGCTTGGCGCCGTCGTAGAAGGCGAAGACCAGCTGCTCGGCGGTGACCCTGCCGCCGAAGCGGATGCCCTGCGCCCAGGCGGGCAGCGGGACCTCGGGGAGGGTGAACAGGACGTGCGAGCCGGGGATGGGGGAGCCGAGGACCACGGAGAAGACCAGGCGCAGCCCGATGACGGCGAGGCCTAGCTTGACGAAGGCGCCGTAGGAGCGGGCCCAGGGGGCGTTCGTGCGGCGGGCCGCGACGACGTATCCGGCCACGCCGACCACCAGGCCGAGGAGGAGCGGGTTGGTGGTCCGGGAAGCGGCGGTGGCAAGCCCGAGCGCCCAGAGCCACCACGCTCCCGCGTGCAGGGCGTTGCCACGGGTCGCGTGCGGCGGCGTCCGCAGGATGCGGGGGCGTGCGTACGCGCGACCGGTGCGCCCGCCGTTCGCGAGGGGTGCGGCGGAGTACGGGGTCCGGTGGGCGCGGTCGGTGGGGGCTGCCGGGTTGCCGTCCGAGGCGGGGGCGGCGTACGGGGTCCCGCGCGCGGGGGTCGTCGGCGCGGCGGGGTTGCGCCGCCCCAATGGGCCGTCGGCGGGGCGGGCGTACGGGGTTCCGGGCGCGCGACCGGTCGGCGCGGCGGGGTTGCCGTCCGAGGCGGGGGCGGCGGACGGGTTCCCGTCCGCGCCGTCCCGAGGCGTGGCCGGGCCAGCGGGCCGGTCGGGCGGTGGGGGGTCGGCGGCGGTGGGATGCGTCATCGGGTGCGGCGGCGGGACTGCCAGACGGCGGCCGCGCCCAGGGCGAGCACCGCCGCGATGCCCGCGAGCAGGCCGGCCGAGGGCCCGCCGTCCCCGGCGGCCGGGGACGGCGCGGACGACGGCGCGGCCGTAGGCCGGGTGTCGGTGTCCGCGACCTGGTCGCCGCAGCCCTGCTTCGGGTAGCCCGAGATCGCGCACAGCAGCGCCGTGCTGTCGTAGCGCAGCGGCTTGGCGACCGCCGCCAGCGCCTCCGCCGTCGTGGCCTCCGGCGCCACCTGCGCGCAAGCGGTGCGCGGGGCCTCCTGCGGCGGCGTCTCGCCGGCCGGGGCGTCCGCGGGCAGGCCGAAGTCGATGACCAGCGCCACCCGCTTCCTGCCTTCGGCCGGGGCGGTGGTCCCGCAGACGGCCTCGAAGTCGGCGGCGGCCCGTGGCTCGGCGGTCCGCGCCGCCGCGTCGGCCGCGTCCTTGCTCACCGCGAAGCGGAAGCCCTGGACGCTGCCGTCGGCGGGACGGGCCTGCGAAGGGCCCTGGGTGGCGTACGTCCAGCGGCCGTCCGCGCCGTCCCAGAACAGCCAGTAGCGGTAACCGGCCGCCAGCGCCGGGCCGGCGGCCAGCAGGGCGAGGACGATCCCGGCCGCGAGGGCCAGTACGGGCAGACGGCGGCGCATCAGAGCTGGTTCTTCTTCCGGCGGCCGCTCAGGAGGATGCCGATGCCGATCCCGGCCGCGGCGCCCGCGCCGATCATCCACCAGATGTTCTGGCCGCCCGAGCCGTCGTCGCCCTTGGCGTCGGCCTCGGCTGCGGCCTCGGTCGCGCTCGTACCGCCCTCGGCGGCCTGCGGGGCCGGGCCCGTCGCGTTGAGCGCGGACACCAGATCGGTGGAGCCGAAGGACTTCGGGTCGGTGCCGGTGGCGTGCGCGGCCAGGATCAGCGTGCCCAGGGCCGCGGGGCTGCCCTGCGCCCACTGCGCCGTGTTGCCCTTCAGCCACTCCAGGGCGCCCGCCGCGGCCTGCTTGTGGCCGCCCGCGGCCAGGGCGATCACCGCGTCGGCGGTGTTGCCGTAGTCCGGGGTGACCTGGTCGGAGCCGGGGGTCGCCACGGTGAAGTGGCCGTCCTTCTTCAGCGCCTCGGCCAGGTAGCCGGCGGAGCCCCGCGCCGCGCCCGCGACGTCCTGCGGGCCGGCCGGGCAGTCCAGCGCCGCGGCCGGGGTGTCCGTGGCGGCCGGGCTGACGACGGCGCCCCTGCCCAGGGCGGCGAGGGTCGCGGCGGCCGTCGCGTCCGGGTTGGCGACGCGCTTGCCGTCCTTGATCTCGTACGCGAAGGCGCCCCGGTCGGCCGCCGGCTCGGCGTCGCAGCCCAGCTGGAAGGGGAGCAGCGCGTCGTAGCCCGACTTGCCGGCCTTCGACTTCACCTCGGACGGCTTCTCACCCGCCACGCTCAGCGCGCTGATCACCAGGGCGGTGGAGCTCGACTCGGTCGGGGAGCCGGGGACGAAGCTCCAGCCGCCGTCCTCGTTCTGTACGGACTTCAGCCAGTCCACGCTCTTCTTCACGGCCGTGTCCTGGCCTCCCAGCGCCTTCAGCGCCTGCACGGCCGCCGCGGTGGCGTTCGAGTCGAGCATCGTGGCGGCGTCGCACGCCTTCGCGGTGTCGGCGCGGAAGGAGGCGAAGGCGCCGTTGGCGCACTGCTGGCCGACGAGCCAGTCGACGGCCTGCGGGGCGGGCCGGACGCCGACCGTGCGCTGGGCGAGCAGCGCGAAGGACTGGCGCCACACACCGTCGTACGTCGGGTCCTTCTTGCCGTACAGCCCGGACGGGATGACCGGCGTCGGGGAAGGCGGCGCGGTTTCGGCGAGGGCTGCGGGGGCGGCGGCCACGCAGAGCACGGCGGAGGCGGCGAGCGCGGCGGCGCTGCGGCGGACGTTCATGGGGCGGGTGCCTCTCGTGCTGGGGAGCTGGAGGCAGGCACGCACAGGCACCGGGCTCCGGCTCCGTTTACCTCGACGGTGCCGGCCGCCGGGGGACCGGCGGCGCGAGCCGCGCACCTCCGGTACGGGGCAATCCGGCTCCCCGCCCGGGCGGTGCCGGGCGGGTCACGGTTGCGGGTCAGCGCCGGATTCGCACCGGCTTCCCCCCGTACGGAAGTGTGGACGACGGGCACACTGTACCGGCCCGTACGGCGCGTGCCCGGGGGCGCCGGCCGGGAGTGGTCCTTACACCGGGGCGGACCCAGAGGCTCGCCGGTGTCGGGTGTGCGCGTGCGGGAGGGCGTGCCGTGCCGCGCCGGGCCGCGCGCCTGACGGACGGCAGGCAGGGGAGGCCGGAACGCCGGGGCCGGTCCGGTGCGCCCTACAGCACGCGGTAGGTGACCGGCTCGCTGCCGGGGACGGCCTCCGCGCGCCCCTGTTTCACCAGCCGCCGCAGATGCGCCTCCGCCTCCGAGACGGCGATGTTGCGGGAGCCGTACGGGATCAGCGCCCAGGGCCGGTTCCACTCCATCCGCTCCGCCAGCCCCCACGGGGTCAGCGGCTCGGCCAGCAGCTCCCACAGGCCCGTCAGCCGCTGCTCGTGGTGGTCGAGGAGTTCCCGTACGCGCCCGGGGGCGTCGGTGAAGGCGTGCTGGTGGGCCGGGAGCACCTCGGCCGGCCGGAGGCGGCCGATGCGTTCGAGGGAGTCGAGGTAGTCGCCGAGGGGATCGGTGACGAGGGTGTCCTCGGGGTCCTCGTAGAGGCCGATGTGCGGGGAGATCCCGGGCAGCAGGTGGTCCCCGGAGAAGAGGCGGCCGTGGCCGGGCAGGTTCGCCGGATGCCGTTCCTCCAGGTGCAGGCAGACGTGCCCGGGGGTGTGGCCGGGGGTCCAGATGGCGCGCAGGCGGCGGCCCGCGAGGGGCAGCAGGTCGCCGGGGACGATCTCCCGGTCGGGGATGGCGGCCCGCAGGCCCGGCAGCGTGCTCGCGCGGCCGCTCGCGCGGGCGGCGCGCAGGGGGGCGACGTGCTCCTCGGGGGCTCCGGCGGCGGTGAGCTTCTCGCTCATGTACTCCAGCCAGAGCCCCGGTTCGGCCCGGCGGGTCCGTACGACGATCTCGGTGTCGGCGGCGTGCATGGCGATCCAGGCGCCGGACGCCTCCCGGACCCGGCCCGACAGGCCGTGGTGGTCGGGGTGGTGGTGGGTGAGGACCACGCCGTGGACGGCGCAGGCCGCGATGCCGAGCACGGCGAGACCGGCGACGAGGGTGTCCCAGGAGGCGGGGTCGTCCCAGCCGGTGTCGATGAGGACGGGGCCGCGGTCGGTGTCGAGGACGTGGACGAGGGTGTGTCCGAGCGGGTTGTCCGGGATGGGCACCTTGATGCCCCACACGCCGGCGCCGTGGTCGGTGACGTCCGGAACCGCCGACGCCCTCCCGGGCGGTGTCGCGGGCGGTGTCGCGCGGGCCGAGTCCTCTGACATGAGAGCCCCCTCTTCCTCGGTCGGTGGGGTCCTTGTTCGTTCTACGTTCCTCGTTCGCCGTTCGTCGTTCCTCGTTCGTCGTTCGTCGTTCCTCGTTCACCGGCTCAACGAGAACCTGTTCCAGTGGTCGCCCAAGTCGACCATATACGCGCCGCCCTGACCAGTCGTCGGATGCCGCTCCGGCTTCGTCCTGCCCGTGGACTCCTCGAACTAGAACTGGTATCAGTTCTGCAACGCCAAGCCGCAGGAGGCATCAGCCATGACGGAGCTCGTGGAACACGGACAACTGCTCATCGGCGGAGAGTGGACCGATCCGCTGGGCACCGACACGATCCAGGTCGTCTCCCCCCACACCGAGCAGGTCATCGGCAGCGTCCCGCACGCCTGCGAGGCCGATGTCGACCGGGCCGTCGAGGTGGCGCGCAAGGCCTTCGACGAGGGGCCGTGGCCCCGGATGAGCCTGGACGAGCGGATCGCCGTCGTATCGCGGATCAAGGACGCCATCGTCCTGCGGCACGAGGAGATCGCCCGCTCGATCAGCTCCCAGAACGGCTCCCCGTACTCCTGGAGCATCCTCGCCCAGGCGCTCGGCCCGATGATGGTCTACGACGCGGCGATCACCGTCGCGCGCGACTTCCCGTACGAGGAGCACCGCCAGGGCGTCCTCGGGCCGATCCTGGTGCGGCGGGAGCCGGTGGGGGTCGTCGCGGCCGTCATCCCGTGGAACGTCCCGCAGTTCGTGGCGGCCGCCAAACTCGCGCCCGCGCTGCTGTCCGGGTCGACGGTGATCCTCAAGCCGTCCCCCGAATCCCCTCTCGACTCGTACATCCTGGCCGACATCACGCGGGAGGCCGGACTGCCGCCGGGCGTGCTGTCGATCCTGCCCGCCGACCGCGAGGTCAGCGAGTACCTGGTCGGCCACCCCGGCATCGACAAGGTCGCCTTCACCGGCTCGGTCGCCGCGGGCAAGCGCGTCATGGAGGTCGCCGCGCGCAACCTCACCCGGGTCACCCTGGAACTCGGCGGCAAGTCGGCGGCGGTCGTCCTCCCGGACGCCGACCTGGAATCCGCCCTCACCGGCATCGTCCCCGCGGCGTGGATGAACAACGGCCAGGCGTGCGTGGCGCAGACCCGCGTCCTCGCGCCGCGCAGCCGGTACGAGGAGGTCGCCGAGGCCCTGGCCGCCGCGGCGGGGGCGCTGGTCGTCGGCGACCCGCTGGACCCGGCGACGCAGCTCGGGCCGCTGGTGGCGCGGCGTCAGCGGCAGCGGTCGCTGGACTACATCCGCATCGGCCAGGAGGAAGGCGCGAAGGTCCTGGCCGGCGGCGGCCGCCCGGCCGGGCTGGAACGGGGCTGGTACGTCGAGCCCACCCTCTTCGGCGACGTCGACAACGCGATGCGCATCGCCCGCGAGGAGATCTTCGGCCCGGTGGTGTGCCTGATCCCGTACGGGGACGAGGCGGAGGCGGCGCGCATCGCCAACGACTCCGACTTCGGGCTGAGCGGCAGCGTGTGGACCGCCGACGTCGAGCACGGCATCGACTTCGCCCGCCGGATACGGACCGGCACCTTCAACGTGAACACCTTCAGCCTGGACATGCTGGGGCCCTTCGGCGGCTACAAGGACAGCGGCCTGGGGCGGGAGTTCGGGCCCGAGGGGCTGAGCGAGTACCTCGAACACAAGATGATCCACCTGCCCGCCGGGTACGTACCGGGCGACGGCCGGGCGGGTGCCTGATGGGCGACCGCTGGCAGGTCGAGGTGGACCGCGCGGTCTGCATCGGCTCGGGCATGTGCGTCCACCACGCCCCGGAGCTCTTCACCCTCGACTCCGCCCGCCAGTCGCACCCCCGCGAGGCGACGACGGACGCGAACGAACCACTCCTGACGGCCGCGGAGGGCTGCCCGGTGGAGGCGATCACGCTCACCCTGCCCGGCACCGGCGAGGCGGTCTTCCCCCCGGAGGACTAGTTCTTGGGAGGACCAGGCCCCCGGGAGGGCTAGTCCCCCGGGGACTGGTCCTCCGGGTCGGACTTCTCCGGGTCGGACTTCTCCGGGTCGGACATCTCGGGTCGGACTTCTCCGGTAGGGCGGTGGGATCAGGCCGTTTCCGGGGTGGTCAGGTCGATCAGGCGGCAGACCGTTTCGATGTCGATCTTGACCTGGGCGATCGAGGCGCGGCCCGACAGCCACGTGATCAGGGCCGAGTGCCAGGTGTGCTCGATCACCCGCACCGCCGAGAGCTGCTCGGCCGTCGGCGGGGCGTCCAGGCCCATCGCGTCCAGGATGATCGCCGTCGTCAGCCGGGACACCGTGTCCACCTCGGGGCTCACGCTGCGGTCCGCGAAGGTCAGCGCCCTGACCATCGCGTCGGCCAGGTGCGGTTCCCGCTGGAGGGCGCGGAAGGCCCGCATCAGGGTTTCCGCGACCCGCGCCGCCGGGTCCTCGCCGGCCGGGGGGCGTTTGCGCAGGGTGGTGTGCAGGTGCTGGAGCTGGTCCTGCATGGTGGCGACGAGCAGGTGCACCTTGGACGGGAAGTACCGGTAGAGGGTGCCGAGCGCCACGCTGGACGACTCCGCGACCTCGCGCATCTGGACGGCGTCGAAGCCGCCCCGGCTGGCCAACTGGGCGCTGGCGTGCAGGATCCGGCGGCGGCGCGCCTCCTGGCGCTCCGTCAGGGGCGGGGACGCCGGCATGCTGACGGCTTTGGCTTCCGCTGTCATGTGTCCCGTTCCATGGCGTTCGGCGTCGTTCCGTATCGTTCCGTGTCGCGGTGGGTCGCGGTGGGTCGCGGTGGGTCGCAGTGGTCGCAGTGGTCGCAGTGAGTCGCGGTGTGTCGCTGCCTGGGCGTTGCGCGGGTCCCGCCGGGCCCTGCTCGGCCCCGGCCGGGGCCAGCATGGCAGGCGCTGGAGCCGTGGCGCGAATCACCTGCTCCGCCTCTTACGGTGTGGTTTCCGGCCGGTAGATTCAATGCTCTTCGACGGATCAAGTCTGAAACTTGTTCTACATTATGCGAGCGGTTACGCTCCGGCGAAAGTGCAGGGAGAAGGGGGCCGAGAGTGACCGCTGAGGCCATGGTGACGAGCCCTTTCGCGGGTTCCGCCACCGGCGGCGACCGCCCGCTGCGCATCGCGCTCCTCACCTATAAGGGGAACCCGTTCTGCGGCGGCCAGGGCGTCTACGTCCGCCACCTCTCGCGCGAGCTCGTCCGCCTCGGGCACTCCGTCGAAGTGATCGGCGCGCAGCCCTACCCGGTGCTCGACACGGGCGCTTCGCTCACCGAGCTGCCGAGCCTCGACCTGTACCGGCACCCCGATCCCTTCCGCACCCCGAAGCGCGAGGAGTTCCGGGACTGGATCGACGCGCTCGAAGTCGCCACCATGTGGACCGGCGGATTCCCCGAGCCGCTGACCTTCTCGCTGCGCGCCCGACGCCACCTGGCCGCCCGCGCCGGCGAGTTCGACGTCATCCACGACAACCAGACGCTCGGTTACGGCCTCCTGGGCGACCTCGGCGCGCCGCTCGTCACCACGATCCACCACCCGATCACCGTGGACCGGCAGCTGGACCTCGCCGCCGCCAAGGACCGCAAGAAGCGGGCCTCCGTACGGCGCTGGTACGCCTTCACCCGCATGCAGGGGCGCGTCGCCCGCCGGCTGCCGTCCGTGCTCACCGTCTCCGGGTCCTCCCAGCAGGAGATCGCCCAGCACCTGGGTGTGCGCGACGAGCGCATCCACGTCGTGCACATCGGCGCCGACACCGACCTGTGGTCGCCCGACGGCTCCGTCGCCGAAGTCCCGGGCCGCATCGTCACGACCTCCAGCGCCGACGTGCCGCTCAAGGGGCTCGTGCACCTGGTCGAGGCGCTGGCGAAGCTCCGCACCGAGCAGCCCGACGCCCACCTCGTCGTCGTCGGCAAGCGCGCCGAGCGCGGGCCGGTCGCGCGCGCGATCGAGAAGTACGCGCTCCAGGACGCCGTCCGCTTCGTCAAGGGCATCACCGACGCCGAGCTGGTCGACCTGGTCCGCAGTGCCCAAGTGGCCTGCGTCCCCTCCCTCTACGAGGGCTTCTCGCTCCCGGCGGCCGAGGCCATGGCCACCGGCACTCCGCTCGTCGCCACCACCGGCGGCGCCATCCCCGAGGTCACCGGACCCGACGGCGAGACCTGCCTCGCGGTGCCGCCGGGTGACGCGGGCGCCCTGGCCGCCGCGCTGTCCAGGCTGCTGGGGGATCCGCAGCTGCGCGCCCGGCTCGGCGCTGCCGGGCGCGACCGGGTGCTGTCCCGGTTCACCTGGGCCAAGGCCGCCGAGGGCACCGTCGTGCACTACCGGGCCGCCGTCGAGCAGGCCGCCCGTACCCGCCGTACGCGGTGACCTTTCCCCCGCTACCGCTCCCGATACCGCTCCCGATTCCGCTCCCCGCTCACCACCCCCGCGACCGCGAAGGCAGGCCCCCGTGCTGACCGTCGATTTCTCCCGGTTCCCGCTCGCCGCAGGCGACCGCGTGCTCGATCTGGGCTGCGGCGCAGGCCGGCACGCCTTCGAGTGCTACCGGAGAGGCGCTCAGGTGGTCGCCGTCGACCGCAACGGCGAGGAGATCCGCGAGGTCGCCAAGTGGTTCGCCGCCATGAAGGAGGCCGGTGAGGCCCCGGCCGGAGCCACCGCCACCGCCATGGAGGGCGACGCGCTCGCCCTGCCCTTCCCCGACGAGTCCTTCGACGTCGTCATCATCTCCGAGGTGATGGAGCACATCCCCGACGACAAGGGCGTCCTCGCCGAGATGGTGCGCGTGCTCAAGCCCGGCGGACGCATCGCCGTCACCGTGCCGCGCTACGGCCCCGAGAAGATCTGCTGGGCGCTGAGCGACGCCTACCACGAGGTCGAGGGCGGCCACATCCGCATCTACAAGGCGGACGAACTGCTCGGCAAGATGCGGCAGGCCGGCCTCAAGCCCTACGGCACGCACCACGCGCACGGCCTGCACTCCCCCTACTGGTGGCTCAAGTGCGCCTTCGGCGTCGACAACGACAAGGCGCTGCCGGTCAAGGCGTACCACAAGCTCCTGGTCTGGGACATCATGAAGAAGCCGGTGGCCACCCGCCTCGCGGAGCAGCTGCTCAACCCGGTCATCGGCAAGAGCTTCGTGGCGTACGCGACCAAGCCGCACCTCCCCGCCGGCGCCGCCCAGTGAGCTCGCCGGAGCGCACCGAGCACCTGGTCCTGAACGGCGTACTGACCGCCGAGGAGGCAGCCGCGACGGTGGCCGGGATCCTGGCCGCGCAGCGGGCGGACGGCGCCATCCCGTGGTTCCGCGGGCACCACCTGGACCCCTGGGACCACACCGAGGCCGCGATGGCGCTGGACGTGGCCGGCGAGCACGAGGCCGCCGAGCGCGCGTACGCCTGGCTGGCCCGGCACCAGAACCGCGACGGCTCCTGGTACGCGGCCTACGCCGACCGGGCGGACGGCGTGGACACCGCCGAGCCGCAGGATGCCAGCCGCGAGACCAACTTCACCGCGTACATAGCCGTCGGCGTCTGGCACCACTACCTGTCCACCGGCGACGACGCCTTCCTCGACCGCATGTGGCCCGCCGTCTTCGCGGCCGTCGAGTGCGTGCTCGCGCTCCAGCAGCCGGGCGGCGAGATCGGCTGGAAGCGGGAGCCCGACGGCACGCCGGTCACCGACGCGCTGCTGACCGGGTCCTCCTCCATCCACCAGGCGCTGCGCTGCGCCCTGGCCATCGCCGAGCACCGCGAGGAACCGCAGCCCGACTGGGAACTCGCGGTGGGCGCGCTGCGGCACGCCATCCGCCGGCACCCCGAGCGGTTCCTCGACAAGAACCGCTACTCGATGGACTGGTACTACCCCGTGCTCGGCGGCGCGGTGACCGGCGCCGAGGCGACGGCCCGCATCGAGGAACGCTGGGACGAGTTCGTGGTGCCGGACCTCGGCGTGCGCTGCGTCCTGCCCAATCCGTGGGTGACGGGGGGCGAGTCATGCGAGCTCGCGATCGCGCTCTGGGCGATGGGCGAGTCGGACCGGGCGCTGGACATCCTGCGCTCGATCACCCACCTGCGCGCCGACAACGGCATGTACTGGACGGGTTACGTGTTCCAGGACCAGGCGGTGTGGCCGGTGGAGCAGACCACGTGGACGGCGGCCTCGCTGCTGCTCGCGGTCGCCGTGCTGGGCGGGGACGAGGCGACGACGTCGGTCTTCGGCGGGTCGGCGCTGCCGGGCGGGCTGGAGCCCGACTGCTGTCCGTAGGCCGCCGCCGCCCCGGGATACGGGCCCGACCCGAGCCCGGCCCGTACCGCAGGGGCGGGATCGCATGCAGTGCGATCCCGCCCCTGCGGGCGGACTCGGCCGGTCAGCGCCGGTACAGCCAACCGGCGATCAGATGGCCGAGGATCAGGTACACCACGGCCGCCAGGCCGTAGCCGACGACCACCTGGATCCATTCGCGGCTGAAGGTGAACAGGTCATGGGACCACCCGGCAAGCCAGGTGGCGACGTCGTGGATGAACTGGACCAGGCCGTTGCCCTGGTTGGCGTCCAGCAGGTACAGCACGATCCACAGGACGATGATCAGGGCGGCGAGGTCCGCTATGAGGGCGACGGCTCGCCCTGCCTGACTGGTACTTCGGGTGCGGGCACGCGTGAGTGGGGACATGCGATGCGTCTTGCCATATAAGCGCACCGTAAACCCGAACGGTTGGCCCCAAGTGGCGCGGTCCCGCTGCCTGCTTCAATGGGGTCCGTGATCGAATTCGTGGTGGTCGCCCTCGGGGCGGCCGGGGCCGGCTGGCTGCTGCGGCGCAAGCACCTGCGCCGGGTGGCCGGCGGGCCCGTGCCCGGCATCCCGTGCATGGCGCGGCATCCGGCCGGTGCGGGCCGCTGGCGGACGGGCCGGGTGTACGTCGACCAGGGCGCGGCCCGGTGGGTCCCCGGCCGCGGCGAGACCGTGGCGCTGCCCGGCGGCCGCGCCACCGCCCTGCGGGCACCCTCCGTACGGGAGGGGATGTCCATCAACCCCGGCTCGCGGATCGTCACTTGCACGTACGAGGGCGGTGGCAGCATCGAGATCGCCGTCATGCCCCTGGACCTGCGCGAGCTCCTGTCGGCCGTCCCCCAGTCCCCGGCGCCAGAGGACCCCGGACCGGACACGGTCTAGCCGTTCAGTTCCGCCAGGACCCGGAGCGTGTGCGGGTCCGGGGCTGTGATGAGCAGGTCGGTGACCGGGCCCGCGCGCCACAGCTCCAGGCGTTCGGCGATCCGTTCGCGCGGTCCGATCAGTGAGATCTCGTCGGCGAAGGCCTCCGGGACGGCGAGGACCGCCTCCTCCTTGCGGCCGGCGAGGAACAGCTCCTGGATGCGGCGGGCCTCGGCCTCGTAACCCATGCGGGCCATGAGGTCGGCGTGGAAATTGCGGGTCGCGTGTCCCATGCCGCCGATGTAGAAGCCGAGCATCGCCTTGACGGGCAGGAGCCCCTCGGCGACGTCGTCGCAGACCTGGGCGCGGGCCATCGGCGCGATCATGAAGCCCTCGGGGAGGCCGGTCAGCGATGCCCGGTACACGTCGGTGCGGGCCGGTGACCAGTAGAGCGGGAGCCAGCCGTCGGCGATCCGCGTCGTCTGGGCGATGTTCTTGGGGCCTTCGGCGCCCAGGAGCAGGGGCAGGTCCGCGCGGAGCGGGTGGGTGATGGGGCGCAGCGCCTTGCCGGTGCCGGCGCCGTCCTCGCCACGGTACGGGTGGCTGTGGAAGCGGCCGTCCAGCGCGACCGGGCCCTCGCGGCGCAGCACCTGGCGGATGACGTCGACGTATTCGCGGGTCGCGGTGAGCGGGCTGGAGGGGAAGGGGCGCCCGTACCAGCCTTCGACGACCTGCGGGCCGGAAAGGCCCAGGCCCAGCATCATCCGGCCGCCGGACAGGTGGTCCAGGGTGAGGGCGTGCATGGCGGTGGCGGTGGGGGTGCGGGCGGCCATCTGCGCGATGGCCGTGCCAAGGCGGATCCGCGAGGTGTGTGCGGCGATCCAGGTCAGCGGGGTGAAGGCGTCGGACCCCCAGGCCTCGGCGGTCCACACCGAGTCGTAGCCCAGGCTCTCGGCCTCGGTGGCGAGGCGCAGATGGGCCGGATCGGGGCCGCGGCCCCAGTAGCCGAGTGCGAGTCCCAGGCGCATGTACGGTCCCTCCGCGCGGCCGGCAGCCTACCTGACGATGCGTCAGCTAACTGTAGGGCAGCCACCCCCACCGGAGAAGGGCAGACCTCCCCGGCCTCCCGGACAGCACTTCGCCCCACCGGCACAGCCGGTGGGGCGAAGTGAAGGAGGAGCTGCTCGGACCCCGTACGCGGCCCGCGGGGGTCAGCCGCGCTGGATGCCCGAGGTGTCGTTCAGGATGCCGCGGCGGCCGTCCTGGGTCTGCGCGACCAGGGTGGCCGGATCGCGCTGCTCGACGGCCAGGTACCAGGTGCCCGGCGCCAGTTCGGCGATCGGGGTGGGGGAGCCGTCCTCGGCGAAGAGGGGGCGGGCCACCGGGACCGCGAACCAGAACGGGGTGAAGTCGGCCGCCGGGGCCGGGGCCGGGGCCGGCTGGGCGGCGTCCTGCGCACCCGGACCCGCCTGCGGGGTGCCGCCGTACGGCGGGGCCGGCTGGGGGGTGGCCCCGTACGGCTGCGGCTGCTGGCCGCCCGGGTAGCCGTATCCGGCGCCCGGCTGCTGCTGGCCGCCGTACGGCGGGATGGCCGCCGGCTTCGGCTCCGGTACCAGCGCCCCGGCGAGCGCCGGGATCTTCGCCCCGGCCACGGCGACGCCGGCCAGGAGCAGGGTCGCGAGGAAGGCGATGATGGCGCCGGCGCCCAGGTCGACGCTGCTCGGGCAGGTGATCAGCGACCACAGCGCGGACCAGGCGGCCGAGACGGCGAGCACGGTGCCCCACGCCGACAGCGGCATGCCGAGGACCTTGCGGGTCTCGGGCAGGAAGCGGGCGGCGATGAGCAGGCCCGCGGCGATGAAGCCGATGAGGAAGACGCTGGGAAGGACCAGGCGGTAGGCGTCGGTGTCCCAGGCGCTCGGGAGGTCGCCACCGGTGGCGGAGTAGAAATCGAGGAACGAGGCGATGAACAGCAGCACCGCTGCTCCGATCACCACGCCGTCACCTCGTGTGAGGGAGCGGATGTTCACGTCTTAGGTGTCCTTCTCGGTCGTCTCGTGGTGCCGCGGTCGCAGATCAGGCCTGGAGCGGGGCGGGCGGGACCATGGTACGGAGTTCTCCCGCGGCCGAGAGGATCGGGGCGGCGAGCTGTCCCGGCGGGACTCCCGGAGGAACTACCCCCCGAGGAAGCCGACGATGCCGTCCGCGATGCCCTGGGCCGCCTTCTGCCGCCACTCCGGACTCGTCAGCTGCGCCGCGTCCTTGGCGTCACGCATGTTGCCGCATTCGATGAAGACCTTGGGCCGGGTTGACAGGTTCAGTCCGCCGAGGTCGTCGCGGACCACCAGACCGGTACCGCTGCCGAGGTAGTTGGCGGGCGCCGATCCGGTCGTTCGGGCGAAGTTTCCGGCGATCCGCTCGCCGAGCAGCCGGGAAGGTCCGACGATCGCCGAGGTATCGGCGCCACCACCGCTGACCTTGGCCGGGAGGATGACGTGGAAGCCGCGACTGCCCGCTGACACCCCGTCGGCGTGGACGGAGACGACGGCGTCGGCGGCCGCCTCGTTGCCGATGCGAGCGCGCTCGTCGATGCAGGGGCCCCACGGGCGGTCCGCCTGGTGAGTCAGCAGGACCTTCACACCGCGGGCCTCCAGGACGGCGCGCAGGCGTTGCGACACGTCGAGGGTGAACTCGGCTTCCAGATAACCGGCGTTGGTGGTGGTGCCGGTGGTGTCGCACTCCTTGCGGCCCGTGCCGATGTCCACCTTCTTGTTGATTTCGGTGGCGTGGTGGAAATTGCCGGTGTTGTGGCCGGGGTCGATGACGACCGTCCGGCCGGCGAGCGAGCCCGTGGCGGGGTTCCGGCTCGGGCTCCCGGTCGGGCTCGGGCTTCCGCTCGACCAGGCGTTCGGCTTCGCGTCCCGGAAGCCGGACGGGAGGGCGGACGGGAAGGCGGAGTGCGAGGCGGGCACGGGCGTCTGGCGCGGCATCTGCTCCCGGCCCGGCCCGGCCCCGGTCAGAACCTGGGCCAGGACCCAGCCGGCCAGGCAGGTCGGAGCGAGCGCGGCGGCCGAGACCACGAGGGCGGAGCGGCGCGTGAACCACGGCCGGTCCGGCGTGGCCGGGGAACCGTACTCGGGCGGCGGGGGGCTGTCGTCGTCGTAGCGCACGCCGCGATGCTAGACCGGGGTCCCGCCGGGTCGACGGACCCTGGGCCATCCGGGGGCGCGGTGCGCTTATATGTCCGGTTGACGCGGCAATCGGGTGGGGCCCCGCCCGGGTCAGATGCCGGGCCCGGTCCGGCGCAGCACGCGCAGGGACTCGGTGACCGACACCTCCTCGAAGGCGCCGGAGGCGAGGGCCCGCAGGTAGATCCGGTACGGGGCCTGGCCGCCGTCGGCCGGATCCGGGAACACGTCGTGGATGACGAGCGTCCCGCCCTGCGCCAGGTGCGGGACCCAGCCCTCGTAATCGCCGGTGGCGTGCTCGTCGGTGTGCCCGCCGTCGATGAAGACCAGACCGAGCGGGCCGCCCCAGGCCGCGGCGACCCGGGGAGAGCGGCCGACGATCGCGATCACGTGGTCTTCGAGGCCGGCCCGGTGCAGGGTGCGGCGGAAGGTGGGCAGGGTGTCCATCAGGCCGATCTCCGGGTCCACGACCGCCGGGTCGTGGTACTCCCAGCCGGGCTGCTGCTCCTCGCTGCCGCGGTGGTGGTCGACGGTGATGGCGGACACCCCCGCCTCGCGGGCGGCGTCGGCCAGCAGGATCGTGGAGCGCCCGCAGTACGTGCCGACCTCCAGCAGCGGCAGCCCGAGCCCGGCGGCGGCGGCGGTGGCGGCCGCGTAGAGGGCCAGGCCCTCGCCTACGGGCATGAACCCCTTGGCCGCCTCGAAGGCGGCGAGGGTCTCCGGCTTGGGCGTGGCCATGGTTCCTCCGGGGTGGGGCGGGATGCGGTGGTGCGGCCCGCCCATGCTGCCGTACCGCTGAGTAGCGGGCCGGAGCGGGTCCCCCTGCGGGGTTGCTCGGTGGTTCGGGTGCCGGTTCCGTGCAGGGTTGCCTCGGGGGTTCGGGTGCGGCGCCGTTGCGGGGGCTCCGCCCCCGGGCCCCCGCGCCTCAAACGCCGGCGGGGCTGATTGTGCCGCTGGAGCTGGAGTGGGGGGTGTCGCATTCGAACCAGATGGTTTTGCCCGCCGGGAGCGGCAGGGTGCCCCAGCGGTCGGTCACCGCCTCGACCAGGAGCAGGCCGCGCCCGCCCTCGCTGAGGTCGTCGCCTCCCTGTACGAGCCGCACGGGGTGCGAGCAGCTGTCCGTGACCTCCACCCGTAGCCCTTCCGGCCGCCGCAAGATGAGAACCGCGCAGCCCCGGCCGGGCACGTGCCGTACGACATTGGCGACGAGCTCGGTCAGCGCGAGCTCGGCGGCGTCCGTCAGCTCCGCCATCTCCCACCGGCCGAGGAACAACCGCAGGATGCGCCGCATGTGCCGGGCCGAGTGTTCACCGACAGTGAAGCCCATGCGGTAGCTGCTGCTGATTCCCGCTGGGCAGAGGGCAGTTACGTGATTCATGTCACCAGAGTGGAGTGTCCTGATTACGCTGGGCAACAGACCGAAACGAACGCCGCCCGGCGTGAACTTGGGGGTGACCGCCTCGTGGTCAACATCCGCGAACTCGATCCCAGCGCCTCGCCGCTGGACTACTACGGTGCCGAACTGCGTCGCCTCAGAGAGGAGGCGAGGCTGAAGCAAGGATCGCTCGGAGACATCGTCTTCTGTACGGGCTCGCTGATCGGCCAGGTCGAGACGGCGAGGAAGGTGCCGACCCGCGACTTCTCGGAACGGGTGGACGCGGCCCTCGGGACCGATGGGGTGTTCTCCCGGCTGGTGGGACTGGTGCTGCGCAGCCAACTGCCGACGTGGTTCCAGGCCTTCGCGGAGATGGAGGCGCGGGCGGCGTATGTCTCCACCTTCCAGGCGCAACTGGTGTACGGGCTGTTGCAGACGGAGGAGTACGCGCGGGCCGTGCTGGGCGTGCGGAACGAGGACAACCTCGACGCGAAGGTCGCCGCCCGTATGGATCGGCAGCGCATCCTGGACCGCCAGAACCCGCCACTGATGTGGGTGGTGCTGAGCGAGGCTGTCCTCCACCAGGAGATCGGCGGGCCGGGCGTCATGCGGAACCAACTTGCTCACTTGTTGGCTCTACGGAGGAGGGAGTGGGTGAAGGTGCAAATCCTGCCCTTCGAGGCGGGCGCCCATGCGGGGCTGATGGGTTCCTTCACTGTCCTGAGGTTCGACGACGACCCGGACGTTGTCTATACCGAGGACTTCGTCCAAGGGCACATGACGGCTAATCCGCAAGCTCTCAGGGAGGGTTATCTCCGTTACGATCATTTGCAGGCCGCCGCGCTCTCTGTGGAGAAATCGGCGGCACTGATCGCCCGCGTAATGGAGGAACGCTATGGACACCATCCTGGAGCTTACGGGCGCGCGGTGGCGTAAGTCCTCGTACAGCGGCGACACGGGGGGTGAGTGCGTCGAGTGCGCCCCCCTCGGTGCCGCCGCCTGGCGTAAGTCGTCGTTCAGCGGCAACACCGGCGGTGATTGCGTCGAGTGCGCGCCGCTCGGTGCCGCCGCCTGGAACAAGGCCTCGTACAGCGGGACCAGCGGCGGCGACTGCGTCGAGGTCGCCGCTCAGCCCTGTCGGGTGGCCGTGCGGGATTCCAAGAATCCCGATGGTCCCGCCTTCACCCTCTCTCCCGCCGCCTTCGCCGCCTTCGTCAGCGCTTTGTAGAACCCGACGCCGTGACGGCGAGTCCGACCAGGACCAGGGCCCCCGCGACCGCGAACGTGATCCGCATGCCGGTGGCGGCGGCCCCGGGGTCCGCCGTCGTCACGTCGGTCGTCGCCGACCCGAGGGCGAACACCGCGCCCATCACGGAGGCGCCGGTGATGAGGCCGAGGTTGCGCGACAGGTTGAGCATCCCCGAGATGACGCCGCGCTGATCCGGGCGGACATCCGTCATGACGGCGGTGTTGTTGGCCGTCTGGAACACCGCGTAGCCGCCGGTGATGACGACGAGAGGGACGACGTATCCGGCCACGCCGAGCGTCGCCGGGGTCATGGCCAGGGTGAAGGAGCCGGCAGCCATCCCGAGGAGCCCGGCGACCGTCATGCGCCGGGCGCCGAAACGGTCCGCGACGCGACCCGCCGGCACACCGGTCAGCGCGGCGACCAGCGGACCGACCGACAGGACGAGTCCGACGAGGGCCTCACCGAGCCCGAGCGCGCGGGAGAGGTAGAACGGCCCGACCACCAGCGTGGTCATGATCACTGTCGAGACGAGCGTGCTCGTGGCGAGGCTCGCGCTGAGCGCGGGCTCGCGGAACAGCGTCAATCGGATCAGGGGTGAGGCCGCTCTCGCCTCGGTCCGTACGAAGAGGCCCGCTCCGAGGGCGGCGGCCAGCAGCAGGATGATGTTGAACGCACCGAGACTTCCGTGCCCCAGGGTCATGGCCAGGGCGTAGGCCGCCAGCGTCAGGGCCAGCAGCAGCGTGCCGACGTGGTCGAAGCCCGGTCGGGCGGTCCTGGGCTCCCGCCGGTCGGCGGGCAGGTGGCGGTGTGCGAGAAGAAGAGTGAGGATGCCCAGTGGTGCGCTGACGAGGAAGATCGCCCGCCAGCCCAGGCCGGATATGAGTACGCCGCCCAGCGACGGACCGAGCGCCGTGCCGATCGCGGACATCGTTCCGAGCAGCCCCATGGCGCTGCCGGTCCTCGCCCGGGGAACCGTCTCGCCGACGAGCGCCATGGTGAGGGCCATCATGAGGGCCGCTCCGAGGCCCTGCGCCGCCCGGGCGGCGATCAGCAGCCCCAGCGTGGGCGCGACGGCGCACAGGACCGAGGCCGCCGTGAACAGGGAGATCCCGGCCAGGAGCAGCCGCCGGCGGCCGACGAGGTCCCCGAGCCGTCCGGCGCTGACGATCGCGGTGGTGAGGGCGAGGAGATAGGCGAGGACGATCCACTGGACGTGCTGGAAGGAGGCGTTGAAGGCCTGCGCCAGGGTCGGCAGGGCGACGTTGGCGATGCTCGTGCCGAGCGAGGACAGCAGCATGGACAGCGACAGGCCGGTGAGCGCCCACCGGACCGCAGCCGGCGTCCTTCCCGCAGTTGAGGCCGCTTCCGCCTCGTCCTGTGCTGCGCTGACCGGTCCGGAATCACTGTGTGGGCTCATGCCCGGAGCGTGGAACCGGCCGGGCTGTAGCGGCAACTCTTGTTGCCGTTTCCGGGACGGCGGAGTGGAATGGCCGCATGGACACACCAGCGCCGGCGCCAGCTCCCCACCGCGCGGTCCTCGATGAGGTCGGGCCCCGGCTCGCAAGGCTGCGCGCCCGGCGCGGCCTCACCTTGGCCGCACTCTCCGAGGCGACCGGCATCTCCAAGAGCACCCTCTCCCGGCTGGAGTGCGGGAAGCGCCGTCCCAGCCTGGAGCTGCTGCTGCCACTCGCCGGTGCGTACGGGGTGCCCCTGGACGACCTGGTCGGAGCCCCCGAGGTGGGGGACCCGCGAGTGCGGCTGAAACCCGGGACCCTGGCGAGCGGCGGTACGTTCGTCGCTCTGACCCGCAGTCAGGGGCCCCTCCAGGCGTACAAAATGATCATCTCGGACCGGGGGGAGCCGGAGCCCCGTACACATGAGGGCTACGAGTGGCTGTACGTGCTGGACGGCCGGCTGCGCCTCGTCCTCGCCGAGCACGATGTGGTCCTCGGGCCCGGCGAGGCGGCCGAGTTCGACACCCGGCTGCCCCACTGGTTCAGCAGCGCGGACGGGCGGCCCGTCGAGCTCCTCAGCCTCTTCGGGAGGCAGGGGGAGCGCATGCACGTCCGCGCCAAGCCCGCGATCAGGTCGTGATCCGACCCGCATCCGACCTTTCATTCAACCTTTCATCTGACCTTCCGTCAGAATGCAACGTGTTCTAATCTGCCGCGCATGGGCATCGGAATCACGCACGAGCAGCGGGAGTTGGCCGAAGCCGTACGGGGCTGGGTGGCGCGTGCCGCGCCGCCCGAGGAGGTGCGCAAGCGGCTCGACAGCCCGCCGCAGATCGGGACCCGCCCCGCCTACTGGGACGCGCTCGGCGCCTCCGGGCTGCGGGAACCGCACCTGGACGGCGGCACCCTCCTCGACCTCGCCGTCGTCGTGGAGGAAGCCGCCCGGGGGGCGCTGCCCGGGGCGTACCTGCCGAGTGCGCTGGCCTCCGTGCTGCTCGGCCGGGCGAGAGCCGCCCCGCTCGACGGGCGCGTCGGCGCGGTCGCGCTGGGCGCCGGCACCCTGAGCGCCGTCCCCGCCGAGGGCGGCGGGTACCTGCTCGACGGCCTCGCGCCCCCCGTGCTCGGCGCAGGCGAGGCCGATCTCGTCCTGCTCGCCGCCGAGGCGCCGGACGGCGTCCGCTGGTTCGCCGTGGACGCCGCCGCGCTGGAGATCCGTACGCACGCGAGCGCCGACCCGACCCGGCCCACCGCCGAGGTGCGGGCGCGCGGTATCGCCGTCGCCGCAGACCGGCTGCTGGACGTGGACGCCGCCGTCGTGCGGGACGCGGCATGCTCCCTGTTCGCCGCCGACGCCTGCGGCACCGCCGCCTGGGCGCTGCACACGGCGGCCGAATACGCCAAGGTGCGCGAGCAGTTCGGCCGGCCCATCGGGCGGTTCCAGGCGGTCAAGCACCTGTGCGCCGACATGCTGGTGCGCCTCGAACAGGCCCGGGCGCTGGCCTGGGACGCGGCGCAGGCGATGGACGAGCCCGCCGACGTGCGCTCCCTGGTCGCGGCCCTCGCCGCCGGGACCGCGCTCGACGCCGCCTACTCCTGCGCCAAGGACTGCATCCAGATCCTCGGCGGCATCGGCTTCACCTGGGAGCACGACGCCCACCTCTACCTGCGGCGGGCGCTCGTCGCCCGCCAGCTGCTCGGACCGGGTGACGGACACCGCCTGCGGGCCGTGCGGCTCGCGGCGGGCGGTGCGCGGCGGGAACTGCGCCTGGAGCTCCCGGCGGGGGCCGAGTCGTACCGGGCGAAGGCGCGCCGCGCCATCGAGGCCGCGCGCGGCCTCGGCCCCGCAGAGGCCCGGCGGGTCCTCGCCCCCACCGGCTACGCCGCCCCCCACCTCCCGCCCCCCTACGGGCTCGGCGCCGGGCCCGTCGAGCAACTCGTCGTCCAGCAGGAGCTGCGGGAGGCCGGAGTCAAGATCGCCGACCTCGGGATCGCCACCTGGGTCGTGCCCTCCCTGCTCGCCTACGGGACCCCCGCGCAGCGCGCCGCCTACCTCCTGCCCACCCTGCGCGGCGAGCTGACCTGGTGCCAGCTCTTCTCGGAACCGGGCGCGGGCTCCGACCTGGCCTCGCTGCGGACCAGGGCCGAGCCGACCGGGGACGGCGGCTGGAGGGTCAACGGACAGAAGGTGTGGACGAGTTCCGCGCACAGCGCCGACTACGGCATCCTGCTGGCCCGCACCGACCCCGAGGCGCCCAAGCACCAGGGCCTCGGCTACTTCGTGGTCGACATGAGGAACACCCCCGGCATCGAGGTCCGCCCGCTGCGGGAGATCACCGGCGAGGCCCTCTTCAACGAGGTGTACCTCGATGACGTGCGGCTCCCGGCGGACGCGCTGGTCGGCGCGGCGGACGGCGGCTGGAAGGTGGCCCGCAACACGCTCGGCAACGAGCGCGTCCACATGGCCGACCAGCTCTCCTTCGACACCGGCCTGGAATCGCTCCTCGCGCGCTCGGCCGCACTGGACGACGTCCAGCGCGTCCGGATCGGCGCACTGGCCGCCGAGGCGCACGCCCTGGCCTGCATCGGACTGCGGACCACGCTCCAGCAGGTGTCCGGGCTGGAGCCGGGCGCGGGCGCCTCCGTACGCAAACTCGTCCAGACACCGCACCAGCAGCGCGTCGCCGAGCTCGCCCTCGAACTGCTGGGCCCGGCGGGCGCGGTCCGGGAGGGGGCGGGGGAGCGGGCCGTACACGGGATGCTCATGTCCCGCTGCCTGACCATCGCCGGGGGCACCACGCAGGTCCAGCTCAATGTCGTCGCCGAGCGGATCCTCGGCCTTCCCAGGGATTAGGAGCCACAGGCCATGAAGTCGTACGTCGTGGGCGTCGGCATGACGAGGTTCGAGAAGCCGCAGTCGCGGGACTGGCAGTACTGGGACATGGCGAAGGAGGCCGGGAGCGCGGCGCTGGCGGACGCCGGGGTGGACTACCGGCAGGTCGAGCAGGTGCCGGTGGGCTACTGCTTCCAGGCCTCCACGGCCGGCCAGCGCGCCGCGTACGAACTGGGGCTGAGCGGGGTCCCCGTCTACAACGTCAACAACAACTGCGCCACCGGCTCGACGGCGCTGATGCTGGCGCGGCAGTTCGTGGAGGGCGGGATCAGCGACTGCGTGCTGGCGCTCGGCTTCGAGAAGATGAAGAAGGGCGCGCTGGGCGGCGGGGCGGACGGCGGCGCCGACTTCGCGACCTCGCCGGTGGCCCGGCACTACGGGGTCATGGCCGCCGGGCACGGTTTCGCGGTGTCCCCGCCCACCGCGCAGATCTTCGGGAACGCGGCGCGGGAGCACATGGAGCGGTACGGGACCACGCCCGAGCAGCTGGCGGCGGTCGGCGCCAAGAACCACCGCCACTCGGCGAACAATCCGAACGCGCAGTTCAGGGACGTGTACACGGTGGAGGAGATTCTCGCGGCCAAGACCATCCACGCCCCGCTGACCAAGCTCCAGTGCTCCCCGACCTCCGACGGGGCGGCGGCCGCCCTGGTGGTGTCGGAGCGGTTCCTGGTGCGCCACGGGCTCCACGGGAAGGCGGTGGAGATCGTGGGCCAGGCGATGGCCACGGACACGGAGGCGTCCTTCGCCTCCGGCTCCTGCATCGACGTGGTCGGCAAGCCGATGACGGCGGTGGCCGCGCGGAAGGCGTACGAGGCGTCGGGGCTCGGCATCGAGGACGTGGACGTGGTCGAGCTGCACGACTGCTTCTCCGTCAACGAACTGCTCACGTACGAGGCCCTCGGCATGTGCGGGGACGGCGCCTCCGGGAAGCTGGTGGAGAGCGGGGCGACGACGTACGGGGGCCGGTGGGTGGTGAACCCCTCCGGCGGGCTCATCTCCAAGGGGCATCCGCTGGGAGCGACGGGGCTGGCGCAGGCCGCCGAGCTGGTCTGGCAGCTGCGGGGCGAGGCGGGCGCCCGGCAGGTGGCCGGCGTGCGGGTCGGGCTGGCCCACAACATCGGCCTGGGCGGCGCGGCGGTCGTCACGCTGCTGCGCCGGTAACGGCCCGCCGCCGAGGCCCCCCGGAGCCCCGGGCAGCGGTCAGCGGGACAGCGCGGGGTCGATCACCGTTTCCCCCCGGGAGGCGCGGCGCAGGGAGTCGGCCAGATCATCGATCGGGCCGTCCCGCAGGACCAGCCCCGCCGCGCCCGCCGCGAGGGCCGCCGCCAGCAGGCCCGGGTGCGCCGACCCGGTCATGACCAGCACCCGGCACTCCGGATCGTCCGCCAGTACCTCCGCCACCGAGGGGACCTCCTCGACCAGCGCCACCGCCGGCCTGAACAGGGGCGATGCCACCACCTCGATGTCCGGCTGGAGGCCGAGCCGCAGGGCCAGCGCCGGATCGGGCGGGACCAGCAGGACCCGCAGGGACCGGGCCGGGCGGTGGTACACGGGCATTTCGTCCACGGGGAAACGGTAGACCCCGGCCCGGCATTCGGCACGGTACGCGCCTGGCCCGACCGGATCTGACGTAGAGTCAGCGGTCTTCCCAAGTGGAGGGCCGTGGGCTATACATGCCCTCACCGGTTCCTAGAACCCGTTCTAGAACCCGCTCTGGAGCCCGCTCTGGCACCCGTTCCGGAACCGTTCTGGAATGGTTCCAGAACGCCTCGCGGAGCCGGTCCCGCATACGACCTCGGTGCGACCGACGGTGCGGACGGCCGCACCGAGGTCTTCCACGGAACAAGGAGCAGCATCCTCATGCCGATCGATGCCGCCAAGGCCCTCGCCGCAGCCCCCCGCCAGGGGGACATCGCCTGGGACCACAAGGACATCCAGCTCTACCACCTCGGCGTCGGCGCGGGTACCCCCGCCACCGACCCCGACGAGCTGCGCTACCTCCTGGAGTCCAGGCTCCACGTCCTGCCCAGCTTCGCGACCGTCGCGGGCGCCGGCATGGCCATGATGGGCGGCCTCGCCGCCCCCGGCATCGAGGTCGACCTCGCCGCCGTCCTGCACGGCGGCCAGTCCATCGAGCTGCACCGGCCCATCCCCGTCACGGGCCGCGCCACCGCCCGCTCCAAGGTCGCCGCCGTCTACGACAAGGGGAAGGCGGCCGTGATCGTGCTGCGCTCCGAGGTCGCGGACGCGGACGGGCCGCTGTGGACCAGCGACGCGCAGATCTTCGTACGGGGCGAGGGCGGTTTCGGCGGCGAACGCGGCCCCTCCGCCACCGCGCAGCTCCCGCAGCGGGCCCCCGACCGCACCGAGGAGCGGCCGATCCGCGAGGAACAGGCGCTGCTCTACCGCCTCTCGGGAGACTGGAACCCCCTCCACGCCGACCCCGAGTTCGCCAAGCTGGCCGGCTTCGACCGGCCGATCCTGCACGGCCTGTGCTCGTACGGGATGACGCTCAAAGCCGTCGTGGACACGGCCCTCGGCGGGGACGTCTCCCGGGTCCGCGCCTACCGCACGCGCTTCGCCGGGATCGTCTTCCCGGGCGAGACGCTGCGCATCCGGATGTGGCAGGAGCCCGGCCGCGTCCTGGTGTCGGTGACCGCCGTCGAACGGGACGACGCGCCGGTCCTCGCCGACACCACCGTCGAACACGCCTAGCCCCGTTCAGACCTGTAGAAGGAGCCGCACCGTGCGCGCAGCACTGCAGAGCGAGATCGGCCAGGACAAGCTGGAGGTCGTGGAGGACATGGAGGCCGTGGGCCTCGGCCCCGGCAAGGTGAGGATCCGCATCAAGGCCACCGGCCTGTGCCACTCCGACCTGTCCGCGATGAGCGGCATCCTGCCGCAGCCCGCCCCCTTCGTCCCCGGCCACGAGGGCTCCGGAGTGATCGCCGACATCGGCGACGGGGTCACCACCCACCGGCAGGGCGACCGGGTCCTCGTCTGCTGGCTGCCGCCCTGCGGCCACTGTCCCGCCTGCAAGCGCGGCCAGGGCCACCTGTGCCTCGCGAGCCTCGCGAACGCGGGCACCCCCAACTTCCGCCGCGCGGGCGGTGACGTCTTCGGCTTCGCGGGGACCGGCACCTTCGCCGAGGAGGTCGTGGTCGACGCCGCGTGCGCGGTCCCGATCCCCGACGACGTGCCCTTCGACATCGCCGCGCTCATCGGCTGCGGGGTCACCACCGGCCTCGGCGCGGCCGTCAACACGGCCAGGGTGGAGGCCGGGTCCTCGGTCGCCGTCATCGGCTGCGGCGGCGTCGGCATATCCGTCATCCAGGGCGCCAAGGTCCAGGGCGCGGCGCAGATCGTCGCCGTCGACCCGGTGGAGCCACGGCGCGAGGCCGCGCTGCGTTTCGGGGCCAGTGAGGCGGTCGCACCGGAAGCCTTCGAGGACGCCAAGAACCGGATCACCGGCGGCGAGGGCTTCGACTACGTCTTCGAAGTGGTCGGCAAGTCCGCCACCGCGCAGAGCGCCTACCGGATGACCCGGCGCGGCGGCACCGTGTGCGTGGTCGGCGCGGGCGCCATGGACGACCACTTCCAGATCGACATGTTCTCGCTGTTCTTCGACGAGAAGCGGATCCTGCCGTCGATGTACGGGGGCGGGGACGTGCTCCGGTCCTACGAGCGCACCATCGCCCTGTGGCGGGCCGGGCGGGTGGACCTGGCGGGCCTGATCACGCACCGGGTGCGGCTCGCCGAGATCAACGACGCCCTCGACCAGATGCGCACGGGTACGGCCCTGCGCACCTGCATCGAACTCTGAGAGGAATGGACGCAGATGTCGACCCCACTTCAGGGACTCTCCGCCATCGTCACGGGCGCCGGCCGTGGCCTGGGCCGGGCCGAGGCGCTCGAACTGGCACGGCTCGGCGCGAGCGTGGTGGTCAACGACTTCGGGCAGAGCGGCCGGGACGGCTCGGGGGAGGCATCGGCCACCCCGGCGGAGGAGGTGGCCGCGGAGATCCGCGCCGAGGGCGGGCAGGCGGTGGCGCACCTGGGCGACGTGGCCGACTTCGAACAGGCGCGGGAGCTGGTCGAGCTGGCGGTGAACAGCTTCGGCAAGCTCGACGTACTGGTCAACAACGCGGGCATCCTGCGTGACCGGATGATCTTCTCGATGTCGGAGACCGAGTGGGACTCGGTCATCCGGGTCCATCTCAAGGGGCACTTCAACACCACTCATTTCGCTTCCGTCCACTGGCGGGAGCGGTCGAAGGCGGCGGGCGGCCCGGTCTACGGGCGGATCGTCAACACTTCCTCCGAGGCCTTCCTCGGCGGTTCCGCGGGCCAGCCGAACTACGCGGCGGCCAAGGGCGGCATCGTCGGACTGACGACCTCGACCGCCCTGGCCCTGGCGAAATACGGGGTGACGGCCAACGCCATCTGCCCGCGGGCCCGCACCCGGATGACCGAGGACGTGTTCGCCGGCTTCCAGGTCCCCCAGGAGGGCGAGCTGGACCCCCTCGCCCCCGAACACGTCTCGCCGCTCGTCGGCTATCTGGCCTCGCCCGCCGCGGCCAAGGTCAACGGACAGCTGTTCGTCGTGCACGGCGGGATGGTGGCCGTGATGGAACGCCCCAGGGTCGCGGCGAAGTTCGACACCGGCAAGGAGGCCTTCACCTACGAGGAGCTGGAGGAGGCCCTGACCGCGCACTACGACTCCCGCCCGGCGCAGGAGACCTTCGCCGCGGTGGAGGTCCTGGGCCTGCGGCACGGCTGACGGGCTGACGGGCTTCCGGTCATGGGCCGACGGGCCGGCGGGGGCTGCCCCGTGCCCCCGTCCCCGGTGTCACCGCAGCGGAGCCTGCTGCAACGGCACCGGGCGCGGCGCGGCCACCGGTGCGGGGGCCGGGCAGACCGGCTGCGGGTCCAGGCGGACCGTCGGCGCCGGCACCGCCGGCAAGGCCAGCCCGAGGACCCCGCACGGCACTTCGGGGGTCGCGTACGGGAGGCGCAGCCGCCCCTCGGCGCTCCACAGCCCCGCACCGCCGAGCCAGCCGAGCGGGGCGCCGAACCGGAAGACGTGCCGGTCGGCGGGGCGCCACAGGCCGATGCCGCCCTCCGGCAGCCGCAGCGCGACCCCGCAGGTCTCCGGCATCAGCGCCTGGCCCGGCTGGACGGCGAAGGGCACGGCCACGGCTCCGCCCCGGCCCGCCTCCCGCAGGCACTCCGGGAAGCGGACCGGCCGGGAGCTGCCCAGCACCCCCCAGCCGAGGCGCGGCGCGCCCGGCGCGTCGGAGCCGATCAGCAGCAGCCCGCTGTCCGGATCGGCCAGCAGGAGCCGGTCGTCGCTCCGCTCCGTGATCTGGAGCAGCGGCGACACCTCACCGCCGCGGCTCAGGTCCACGGCGACGGCCTTGGTGATGCCGTCCAGCTCGCGGTCCAGGGACAGCAGCCGGCCCGTCCGGTCCAGCCAGACGCCACCGGAGCACCGGCCCGGGATACGGGCCACCGGGCGCGGGCCGCCGGTGCTCCCGGCGACCTGCCAGAGCGTGGTCACGCTGTCCGCCGCGGCCAGGGCGAAGGCGCTGCGTCCGTCTGGAGCGGGAGGCAGCAGGAGGACCCGTACGCCCTCGGCGGACGCGATCGCGCCCAGCTGGAGCTCACCCGTGCGGGGCCCCGCCGCGGCGCCCGTCGGATACAGCAGCGCGAAGGCGTGCCGCTCCGCCACCCGCCGGTGGATCAGCACCCGCCCGTCGGCCAGCGGCGACACCTCGCTTTCGGCTTCCTCCGGCTGCGCGAGCGGCAGGGGCACCGCGTACGGCTCCGGGCCGGACAGGGTCCACCGCTCCGGGTAGAGCGCGTCACCGTCACCGGCGAGCCGGGCGGCATACGACCCGTCCGCGGCGATGGTGAACGGGGCCGTCGTCGTCGTTTCGATGGCACAGACAGTCATCCGTGCGTCACCTCCGGTGAGGAAGCTAGTTTTCGCACTTCCTGCCGGACAACACGTCCCAGCCCGCTTCACACATAAGGGTGGCCGCGCAGCGGTTCGTCCCTGGTGGGCGGGACGATTGTGCTGTGCGACGCCCCAGGTCGCCGCGAAGTTCGACACGGCGAAAGACGTGTTCGACTTCGAGGAGCCGGACGCGCTCCTCACCCCGCACTACCGCCCGAACCCGGTCGAGGCGTGTGGGCGCACGTCAAACGAAGCCTGGCCCTCGACCGCTCGAAGCCCTCGTCCGCAACCGGTTCAAGCGCCTCCAGTACCGGCCCGACACCCTCGACAGCTTCACGGCGGGCACCGGCCTGACCCTCCACGCCCCCGCCTCACCCCCGCGGACGGAAGTCATTAACCGGCATGTCCGCCCCGGCCGTCACGTCATACTTCGATTCCGCCGCCACGGGGACCCGGCAGATTGGGTGGCGGCTGGTGCCCGGTCCCGGACCGTCCCGGATCGCTCTCTCCCGCACTGCGCCCCGGGGAAGCGGTACCGGGCCGACTCCCGGCGCCGGGCTGGTTCTGGGTGAAGCCCGCCTGCCAGACTGGCGCCGAGCTCTCCGGACGGGCGGTAGCGCGGGAGTTCCCGGCCTCGGGCTGGTTCTGGGTGAAGCCCGCCTGCCAGACTGGCGCCGAGCTCTCCGGACGGGCGGTAGCGCGGGGGCCCCCGGCCCCGGACTGGCTCTGCGTGAAGCCCGCCTGCCACGCCGGCACCGGTTTTTCGGGCGCCGGAATGTCCTGCCCCGGCGCGTCCCGCTGCGCACCGATCTCGGGCACCGGTTGCTCCGGCGTCTGTTGCGTCCGTTCCGGCGCCTCGGGTCTGAGCAACTGCCCGTTCGGCCCTTGGACCGTGCGGGCCGCGTCCCGTTCCTGCGCCGTGAGCAGTGACCTGGGGTCCCGCCGCGGCAACGGCGTCTGGCTCATCGCCGCCTCGACCGTGGCGCCCGCAGCGTGGTCCCAGGTGTACTCCTGCAGGGTCTCCCGCAGGTGCAGCGCGCCGGCCTGGCGCTGCGGGAGGTCCTGGCTCAGTTGACGGATCGCCTTTGCCCAGGCCTCTGCACGGCTGGTGCCGTCGGTCGGCTCGGCCACCACGCACGGTCCGCCGATCTCCGGCGGAACCCGACCGGGATCCTGGAGGAACTGAGCGGCGCCGCTCTCCTCATTGACCAGTACGGGAACACCGTGAGCCAGCCCCTCGGGGGCCACCATGCCGAAACCCTCGTGCTTCGAGGGCATGATCACCGCGTGAGAGCCTCTGATGTCCTCGTTGAGCTCGTCCACGCTGCTCGTACGGGGCTTGACGGTGACGTTTCCACCGGTGAGCTCCTCGAGATTCTCCAGCTCCGCCTGCATCCGTTCCGCGGGGACACCACGGACGGTGAGATGGACGGAGGTGCCGGCTCTGTTCAGCGCCCTCACTGCCTTCGCGGCGTCCGCCACGCCCTTGAGGGGGTCATCGACCCGCCCCATGACCAAGAGGTTCAGCCTCTCCGGCGCAGGATCGTGCTGCACCGGATCGTGGACCCTGGTGCCCGGGATGACCTCGTGGGAATGCGGAACGTTCACGCCCTGCGCGGAGAGCTCCCTGCTCACTTCGGACAGAAGTGGACCGACTCCGGCCACGACGTCCACACGCCCCATTGCGGCACGTTCGATCGATGAGTCCCTGGCCGCCTTGTATTCGGCCTTCTCGCGCGCGAACCCCTTCACAAAGGGGAGTCGTTCGGGGCTCGTGTGCAGGAAGTGCACGACGCGCGCATCTCGATACCAGTTGTCGCGCAGCTCGGCAGCGGCCGGTCCGGAGAAACGCGAGTGCGCGACGATGATGTCGTACGGCCGGCTTGCCGGATCCTCCAGCCCGTACTGCCTCGGTTCCTGGCCGGCGAGATGCTTGATCCAATCCCGCCGCTCCATTCCCTCCGGTGTGCCTTCCACCCCCGGCCCGGGATCGAGTACGGGCGGGCGTGTCGTCACCACCTTCTGGATGCCCTCATGCTGGGGCATGTCAGGGTTGGCCGTGAACAGCGTGACGTTGTGCCGGCGGGCGAGAGCCTCGGACAGCTCCTGGTTGAATACCTCCACACCCCCCTCGCCTCTGCCGCTGTTGTCCGACACGACGAGAATGTTGTACCGCGCTTCTGACACCGGTCCCCCCTATTCCTCAGCCATCACGTGTCCCGTGTCAGAAGCCGACGGTTTCCCGCAACTCGCGGCCGATTCCCGATGTGATGAATTCCGTCAGGTCATAAGCGGAGAAGTGCATGGTGCCGGATTCCGCGCCCGGGTGAACCCTCGCGGCGTACTCGTCCAGAATCTCCGCCAGGATTTCTGCTCGGACGGCAGAGATGGCGACTTTTTCCAGCTCTCCCTTCTCGCGATAGAAACGGCGCTGGCCGGCGCGCGGAGCGCTTGGCTTCAACCCCGCCGCCACGCTCAGCCCGAAGCTGTTGGCCTCGGCTGCGATCAACTTGGGAACCGGCCGGCCCTCGGGCCAACCCACCCCCGAGACCTTGTGTACGCGCGGGTCGATCAGCTCGTGGTCCTCCCGCCAGAACACATCCGACCTCCCGGCCAGAAGATCCTGAAGGTCCCGAGCGGCGTTCGACGCATCAGGATGCACCGAGAAGTCCCCGGATTCCCGGATGTCCTTCAGGGTGGGCATGTTCTCCGATGCGTGCCAGGCCGCCCGGGTCAGTGCCTCGTACCGCAGCTGCAAATCGTCCACGTCGGACGGCCGGTGGAACACTCGGGCCACAGTGACCGCATCGGCTGGGTGCCGAGTGGGCACATTCACCCCCAGCGCCTCCCGCAGTCCGTCGGCGGCCTCGTGCACCATCCGGCTGAGCTCTGCCGTGTCCCCGGCGATCGTCACCGGAGGCCGCCCCGGCGCCAGCCGGTAGGCCAAGTCCCGGAGCGGGCCGGTCAGCGCCAGCATGTGGTTCTCCGGGACGACCACCGCCCGCCCCGGCACCAGGTAGTCGTCCGGATACGGCTCCATCCGCGGCTCGTAGGGACCGGGGTCCTCAGCCATCCGGGCCTTCCACTCCGCGACCGCCTCCGCAAAGGTGACCGGCCGGTCTACCGGGCCCGCGGCCCGCCGGGAGACCAAATGACGTGTCGGATCCGAAGGTTCACCCGCGCGCGGGGCAAGTCCCTGCTCGGAGACGCACAGCGCCGCCTCCAGCTCCCGCCACGCCTGCCGACGCTCCTCTGGCCAGCCGCCCCCCAAGCTGTCCAGGCGCCACAGGCGGTTCTCTTGTACCCACATCATCCGCGACGCCGCCGAATACACGGCGTCGTAGGCGTCGGCAAGCTTCATCTGGCCGCTCATCCGGCTCTCCTTCACGACTGATCAACTCACCCACGTTCTCACATCGTTTCGCTGACGACCTGGTCCGCGATCGCTGATCGACTTCCGGCTCCGCCCGAAGGTGGGAGCCGAGGCCGACGAGAGCTACCAGGGCCTGGCCAACGAGTTCCCCGACCAGGTCAGTGCCCTGCCGAAGAAGCCGAAGGACGACGTGCCGATCGGCGGCATTACGCATGGCGGCAACGGCGTTTGAGGGATCGCTCCGCCGGGGCGGAAGCACGGCGGGACACTCGCGGAGGAAGCAGGGCATGCGGCGCCCGACCGCATGCACCGACCGCATGCACCGACCGCATGCAGCGGCTGCTGAACCGGTGCGACTGGGACGCTGATGAAGTCCGCGACGACGTCCGCGACTACGTCGTGGAACATCTCGGTGACCCGGGTGATGTGTTGATCATGGATGACACCGGGTTCCTGAAGAAGGACGTCCGCTCCGCCGGGGTCCAGCGGCAGTACTCGGGGACAGCGGGCCGGACGGAGAGCTGCCAGGTCGGTGTCTTCCTCGCCTATGCCGGTGCACGCGGCCGCACGTTGATCGCCCGCCGCGTGTATCTCCCCACGTCATGGACCGATGACCGGGAACGATGCCGGGCCGCGGGCATCGAGGACACGGTCGCCTTCGAGACGAAGGCAGTGATCTCGAAGGCGATGGTCCGCCGGGTGATCGCGGAGAGCATTCCGTTCCGGTGGGTGACCGCGGACGCCGCTTACGGCTTCTCCAAGGGCTGGCGGACCGAGCTGGAGAGGGCTGATGTCTTCCCTGTCATGGCGACCACCCGGCATGACACCGTCGTCTCCCGCTGGGCGAGGGACCACCCCGTTCACGACCTGTTCAACGGGCTGGCCCGGCAGAAGTGGAAACGTCGTTCCTGCGGGAACGGCGCCCACGGTCCGCGGGTCTACGACGGGTCGAGGGTCGAGGGTCGAGGGTCGAGGTCAGGCCCTGGCATCGCGAGGATCGCCGGCATTGGGTGATCGCCCGCCGCAGCGTCAGCCGGCCCGATCAGATCTCGTACTTCATCGCCTATTGCCCCGCCAAGACCACCCTCGACGAACTCGTCCGCGTCGCGGGCAGCCGCTGGGCGATCGAGGAATGCTTCCAGAGCGCGAAGCAGGAGTGCGGCCTGGGCGACTACCAGGTCCGCCGCTACCCCGGATGGCACCGCCCCATCACCCTCGCCCTGGCCGCGCACGCCTGCCTCTCCATCCTGAAGGCCCGCGAGTCGGGTACCGGGAAAGCGGAAACGGATCCTCCCAGCTCATCCCCCTCCCCCTCCCTGAACTCCGACGCCTGAGCACCCGCCTCACCCACCCCCGACCAGCCCCCTCAGCCACGTCTTGCACAGGTCCCCCTGGCGCCGCCAACGACGACACCAAGCCCGCACCAGCCACTACAAACGACGCGGCCACACACCACCAGAAGCCGCCGACCTGTCAGACCAAAGACCGTTGCAGTACGACGGCGTGCCTCACCAGGCCGCCCCCGCCCCCGGCCGCCCACGCCGCCGCAGCCCTCGCCGGGCCGCCCTGGCGCCCGTAAGCCGGTCCTGACCGGGACGGTCGCCCTGGACGGTAGCCTTGGGCTGTGCCCCGTCTCTCTGAAGTCATCGCCGAGCTGGACGCTCTCTGGCCGCCCGCGCGGGCCGAGCAGTGGGATGCCGTCGGAACCGTCTGCGGCGACCCCGAAGCCGAGGTCTCCCGCGTGCTGTTCGCCGTGGACCCCGTACAGGAGATCGCCGACGAGGCCCTGCGGCTGGGCGCCGACCTGATCGTCACCCACCACCCGCTCTACCTGCGCGGCACCACCACCGTCGAAGCCGGCACCTCCAAGGGCCGCGTCGTGCACACGCTGATCAAGAACGACATCGCGCTGCACGTCGCCCACACCAACGCCGACACCGCCGACCCCGGGGTGTCCGACGCCCTCGCCGGCGCCCTGGACCTGCGGATCACCGGCCCGCTCGTGCCCGACCCGAGCGACCCGGCGGGCCGCCGCGGCCTCGGCCGGATCTGCGAACTGGACCACCCCGAAACCCTGCGCGAGTTCGCCGGCCGCGCCGCGGCGCGGCTGCCGCAGACCGCCCAGGGCATCCGCGTGGCGGGCGACCCCGACGCGCTCATCCGCACCGTCGCCGTCAGCGGCGGCTCCGGCGACAGCCTCTTCGCCGAGGTCAGGGCCGCCGGCGTGGACGCCTTCCTCACCGCCGACCTGCGCCACCACCCGGTCTCCGAGGCCCGCGAGCAGAGCCCGCTCGCCCTCGTCGACGCCGCGCACTGGGCGACCGAGTGGCCCTGGTGCGAGCAGGCCGCCGCACAGCTCGACGCGATCTCCGAGCGCCGGGGCTGGGGTCTGCGTACCCACGTCTCGCGCACGGTCACCGACCCTTGGACGGCGCACGCGCCGTCCGTGACACCCCCTTCTATCTCTGGAGCCCCCAACTGAACGCCGAGCCCGCCGACCAGATCCGACTTCTCGACATCCAAGACCTGGACGTCCGGCTGTCTCAGCTCGCCCACAAGCGCAAGTCGCTGCCCGAGCACGCCGAGGTCGACTCCCTGACCAAGGATCTGACGCAGCAGCGCGACCTGCTCGTCGCCGCGCAGACCCAGGCGAGCGACGCGGCCCGCGAGCAGACCAAGGCCGAGCAGGACGTCGACCTGGTGCGCCAGCGCGCGGCCCGCGACCAGCAGCGGCTGGACTCCGGCGTCGGCGTCTCCGCCCGCGACCTCGCGAACTTGCAGAACGAGGTCGTCTCCCTCGCCAAGCGCCAGGGAGACCTGGAGGACGTGGTCCTGGAGGTCATGGAGCGCCTGGAGGCGGCGCAGGCGCGGGTCGCCGAGCTGACCGAGCGGGTCTCCGGCCTGGAGGCCAAGGCGGCGGACGCCATCGCACGCCGCGACGCGGCCACCGCCGAGATCGACGCCGAGGTCGCCAAGATCACCAAGGACCGCGAGATCATCGTCGCGTCCATGCCGGCCGACCTGATGGCGCTGTACGAGAAGATCCGCGTCAAGCAGGGCGGCGTCGGCGCCGCGCGCCTCTACCAGCGCCGCTGCGAGGGCTGCCGGCTGGAGCTCGACATGGCGGACGTGAACGAGATCAAGGCCGCCCCGCGCAACCAGGTCGTACGTCACGACAGCTGCGGCCGCATCCTGGTCCGTACGGCCGACTCGGGCATCTGATGCCGCGGTTTGTCGTGGAGGCGGACGGCGGCTCCCGGGGCAACCCGGGGCCCGCCGGCTACGGCGCGGTCATCCTCGACCCGGTGACGGGCGAGACGCTGGCGGAACGCGCGGAGTACCTCGGCGTCGCGACGAACAACGTGGCGGAGTACCGGGGCCTGATCGCCGGGCTCAAGGCCGCCCGCGAACTCGCCCCCGACGCGGTCGTCCTGGTCCGGATGGACTCCAAGCTCGTCGTCGAGCAGATGTCCGGGCGGTGGAAGATCAAGCACCCCGACATGAAGCCGCTCGCGGCCGAGGCCGCCACGATCCTGCCGCGCGCGCAGGTGACGTACGAGTGGATCCCGCGCGAGCGGAACAAGCACGCGGACCGGCTCGCCAACGAGGCGATGGACGCGGGCAGGCGCGGCCGGCCGTGGGAGCCGGCGAACTCCACGGCCGCGCTGGACCACGGGGCCGCCCGCGCCGTGGCCGTCCCGGCGGGTCCGCCGGGGGACGCGGCGGCCGGAGCGGCGGCGGTGCGAGCCGCCCTCGCCGCCGGCCGCAGCGCCCGGGCCGACGAGCCGCCAGCCTTGTTCCCGGCCCCGGAAGCCCTCCGCCCGGACACCGCCCCGGCCACGCCGCGGGCGGCAACGCCGGCCACCGCGCCGACGGGTCAGGCCCCGGCGGGCACCACCCCGGCCGAGCCGAGCGGCACCGCTCCGGCGGGGACCGGCGCCGGCGGTCAGGCCCTGGCGGGCACGGCTTCGGCGGGGACGGCCCCCGCCTCCACCATGCCGAGCGCGACCGTTCCGGCGGGGACCGGCGCCGGCGGGCAGGATCCGACGAGCACGGGCCCGGCCTTGGCCGGGAACGCGCGGAGCGGTACCGCCGCGGGCGGTAGCGGGCCGGGGTGGGGGCCCGATATGGGGACGCCCGCCACCTTCGTGCTGCTGCGGCACGGCGAGACGGCCCTCACCCCGCAGAAGCGTTTCTCCGGCAGTGGCGGCACCGACCCCGAGCTGTCCCCGGTCGGCCGCCGCCAGGCGTCGGCCGTCGCCGAGGCGCTGGCCGCACACGGCACCGTCCAGACGATCATCAGCTCCCCGCTGCGCCGCTGCCGCGAGACCGCCCAGGCCGTCGCCGACCGCCTCGGCCTCGACGTGACCGTCGAAGAAGGCCTGCGCGAGGTGGACTTCGGTGCCTGGGAGGGCCTGACCTTCGCCGAGGTGCGCGAACGCTTCCCCGACGACCTCCAGGCCTGGCTGGACTCCCCGAGGGCGGCACCCACCGGCGGCGGCGAGAGCTTCATGGCCGCCACCCGCCGCATCTCGGCCACCCGCGACCGGCTCCTGGCCGCCCACGCGGGCCGCACGGCCCTGCTCGTCACGCACGTGACCCCGGTCAAGATCCTGGTTCGCCTCGCCCTGGGCGCCCCGCCGGAGTCGCTGTTCCGCATGGAACTCTCGGCCGCCTCGCTCTCGGAAGTGGCCTACTACGCGGACGGCAACGCCTCGCTGCGCCTCCTGAACGACACCTCGCACCTGCGGTAGCGGCGCGGCGGGCCCGGCGACGGGCCCGCTTCGCGCGGTACCCCGAACGGGAGTGGGAGGGGCAGACGAGCCGGCCTGTACGCCGGGTTCTGTCACCCGGTGACCTCACGGTCGCCGGGGAGACGGCCATCCATCTAGGACCGGTGTTGCCACCGGCCTCGTGCGGTCTACCCGCGAACTCGGGCGAGCAGCCCTCAAGCGTCCGCGCAGACCCGTCCGAAAACGGATCCTCTTGACCTTGCTCCGGGTGGGGTTTACCTAGCCGCCTGGGTCACCCCAGGCGCTGGTGGTCTCTTACACCACCGTTTCACCCTTACCGAGGGCCGAAGCCCCCGGCGGTCTGTTTTCTGTGGCACTGTCCCGCGGGTCACCCCGGGTGGGCGTTACCCACCACCCTGCTCTGTGGAGCCCGGACGTTCCTCGGCGGGGTCCGAAGATCCCGACGCGGCCGCCCGGCCGACTCGTCTGCCGTGGTCGCCATGTTACCCGGGGGGACGGCCGCGTTTGACCTTGACGGCGCGGTGCTCAGGCGAGGGCGAAGAGGATCTTCGCCGTGCCGGGATCGGCCTGCGCCAGCCGGACCCGTACGCGCTCGCCCAACGGCAGCTCCCGAGCGGCGGACTCGACGCGGCCGACCACCGCCGGGTCCGCCAGGTGCACCGTCCCGACCAGCGGCTCCCGGTCCTTGACGTCGATCACCGTGGCCTCGAAGGTCTCCCCGACGCGGTCCTGCAGCACGGCGGCCTCGATCAGGTCCACGCACTCGCGCTCGGCCGTGTTGGCCACCCGGGTGCCCGCCGCCATCTCCGCCGGGAGCGCGGCCAGCGCGGAGGTCACCCACCCCGGCGGCTCCGCCCCGGCCACCGCCGCCAGGCACAGCTCGCCGGTGTACCGGTCGACCAGGCGGCGCAGCGGCGCGGTGCAGTGGGCGTACGGGGCCGCCACCGCGGCGTGGATCGCCGGGTCCGGGCTCTCGCCGCCGGTGAAGGCGGTGTAACCGGCGCCGCGCAGCAGGGCCGTGCACTCCTGGAGGAAGGCCGCGTGGGCGGGGTGGCGCGGGTCGAGGGAGCGCACGAGTCCGGCGTACGGGACGTGGTGCGGCCAGTCGCTCCCCAGGGCCGTCGCCGTCCGCCGGAGTTTGCCGACCGCGCCGTCGGGGGCGGTCGGCAGGGTGCGCAGGATGCCGGTCCCGGCGGCGAGCATCAGCTCGGCCGCCGCCATGCCGGTCAGCAGGGAGATCTGCGCGTTCCAGCCCTCCGCCGGCAGGGGGGCGCGGTAGGCCAGGTCGTACGTGCCGTCGCGGGCGACGATCTCCTGCTCGGGCACGTTCAGCGAGATGCCGCCGCGCTCCTGCTCCAGGGCCTCGCGGAGCCGGCCGATGTCCCGGAGGAGGGCGAGGGACTCCGCCGCCGTTCCGGTGTCGATGGCCCGCTGGGCGCCCTCGTAGTCGAACCGGGCCCGGCTGCGGACGAGGGCCCGCCGGACCTCCGTGGACTCGACCCGGCCGTCGGGGTCCAGGTCGAGCCGCCACAGCAGCGCCGGGCAGGTCTGGCCGGGCAGCAGACTCCCCGCGCCCTCCGAGAGCACGGCCGGATGCAGCGGGACCTTCCCGTCGGGGAAGTACAGGGTGGTGACCCGGCGGTGGGCCTCCGCGTCCAGTGGGCCGCCGGGGGTGACGAAGGCGGCGACGTCGGCGATGGCGTAGTGGACGCGGTAGCCGCCGCCGTCCCGTTTCGCCAGGTGCATGGCCTGGTCCAGGTCGACGGAGGTCGGCGGGTCGATGGTGAAGAAGGGGATGTCGGTGGCGTCGGCGTCGGGAAGGCGCGGCGCCCGGGCCGCCCGCTCCGCCTCGGCGATCACCTCGGCAGGGAACTCCCGCGGCACGTCCAGCCTGGCCCGCAGGTCGCGCAGCGCGGCCCGCAGGGCAGCCCCGTCTGCGCCGGTCATGTGCATAGGACGGCGTGGCATGGGCTGAGCCTAGGGCCTCTCGTCGCGGAGGGATGGGGACCACTTCGAGGCGTCTACCCTGGCTCGGGGGCCGCATCCCCCGCGCCGTGTCGTACTGAAGGAGAACCACCGTGCTCGTGCTGCTGCCGCCGTCCGAAGGAAAGGCCGCCGGCGGCTCCGGCGCACCCCTGAAGCCGGAGGCGCTGTCGCTGCCCGGGCTGGCGCCGGCCCGGGCGGCGGTGCTGGAGGAACTGGTCGAGCTGTGCGCGGGCGACGAGCTCAAGGCGCGCGAGGTGCTGGGCCTGAGCGAGGGCCTGCGGGGCGATGTCGCGAAGAACGCGGCTCTCCTCTCGGCGCCGGCCCGCCCGGCGGGCGACATCTACACCGGCGTGCTGTACGACGCCCTGGGGCTGGCCGATCTGCCCCCGGCGGCGCTGGCACGGGCGGAGGACGCGCTGCTGATCTTCTCCGGTCTGTGGGGCGCAGTGCGGATCACCGACCGGATCCCCTCGTACCGCTGCTCGATGGGCGTGAAGCTGCCGGGGCTGGGGGCGCTCGGCGCGTACTGGCGCGAGCCGATGGCGCGGGTGCTGCCCGAGGCGGCGGGTGACGGGCTGGTCCTGGACCTGCGCTCGTCGGCGTACGCGTCCGCGTGGAAGCCGAAGGGCGAGACGGCGGGACGGACGGCGACCGTGCGGGTGCTGCACTCGCAGATGGTGGACGGGGTCGAGAAGCGGTCCGTGGTCAGCCACTTCAACAAGGCGACGAAGGGGCGGCTGGTACGGGACCTGCTGCTGGCCGGGGCCGTGCCGGGGGATCCGGCGGAGCTGGTGGAGGCGCTGAGGGGGTTGGGGCACGTGGTCGAGGCCGAGGCTCCGGCGAAGCCCGGCAAGGCGTGGTCCCTCGACGTGGTCGTGACCCAGGTCCACCACCGCGGCTGACCGTGCCGTCTGTTCGGCCCCGGCCCCGCGCCTCAAACGCCGGCGGGGCTGGGTTTGCGCGCCTCAGCGTCGGCGGGGCTCAAAGACCGGGGCTCCGCCCCGGACCCCGCGCCTCAAACGCCGGCGGGGCTGGATTGGGCGCGCCTCAAACGCCGGCGGGGCTGGGGTGGTCCGCATCAAACGCCGGCGGGGCTGGGTTCGGCGGGGCTGGATTGGCCGCTCGCCTTGCCGGGAGGCTAGAGGCGGCCCAGGGGCCAGGCCACCGCGGCTGGGGTTTGGGCGGAGGAGCCCGCGTACTGGGCGCAGGCGTCCGTCAGGGTCTCCAGCAGGGTGAGGGGATCCGGCAGCGGGTGTTCCATGCCGCGCAGCCACGTCACCGCCTGATCACCGGGCAGGGCCGCCGGCGGGACCAGGACGTAGCTGCCTCGGCAGTGCCAGCGCAGGCCCGGGTGTTCGTCCATCGTCTCGGGGTGGCAGTCCAGCTCGCACGGCCACCACTCGTCCTCGTCCTCGGGGGTGCCGCGGGTGGCCGTGAAGAAGAGCATCCGGGCCTGTTCGCCGGTGCCGCCCGACTCGGCGACCGGGCCGACGTCGATCCCGGCGGCCAGCAGGCGGGCCAGGGCGCCAGTTCCGGCTTCCAGCGGGACGTCCAGGACGTCGTGGACCATCCCGGTGGCGGTGATGAAGTTGGCCTGCGGCTCGTTGCGCGCCCACCGCTCGACCTGTGCGCGGTCGGTGGTCGACTGGGTCTGCCAGGCGAAGGAGAGGGGGTGCCGTGCGGGCGTCGGACAGCCGATCCGGTCGCACGAGCACCGGTAACCGGCGGGATGGGCGGCGGGGGCGAGCGGCAGACCTGCGGCGGCGACGGCCAGGAGGAGCGCTTCGCGCTCTTGGCCGGGATCCTCGGCGGTGGGTTTCTGCCGCCGGCGCAGCCACTGGGAAATCCTGCTCTGCTCGCCGCGTTTGACGCGGCCGGATTCAGACCCCATCTATCCCCTCACCTCACCGACAACCCCGGCAGACCCTCACATGCTCCCACCATCCTGCGCCCCGGGTGACCGGACTCCTCAACCGGGGGGCGGAGGGCGGGTGACACCAAACCACCGCATAGCCCCAGAATCGGTGCACAACTACCCGGTTTGCCGAGGGTCGGCCTCCGGTCGGCGGCCGGGCGGTGACCTTTCACACCCCGTCCGCGCGGCCGCCCCCGCTCGCGCCCCCGCTGGCGACCCCGCCCAGTACCCGGTCGACCAGCGCGTCCGCATACGCGTGCGTCAGCGGCGCCGTCCGCAGCAGCCAGCGGTACGTCAGCGGCCCGAGCAGCATCTCCACCGTCAGCCGGAGATCCGCGTCCTCGGCGATCTGCCCGGCCTCCCGGGCCGAGCGCAACCGCGCCTCGTACAGGGCCAGCTGCGGCTCCAGCAGCTGCTGCGTGAAACGGGCGCCCAGTTCCGGGTCGGTCGCCCCGGCCGCCGTCAGGGCGCGGGCGGGGGCCTCGTACTTCTCGTCGTTGAACTCGTCCACCGTCGCCCGCAGGACGTACTTCAAGTCGGCCGCGAGATCGCCGGTGTCCGGGAAGCCGGTCCACTCGGCCTCCGTCTCCGCGTCACCGGCGAGTGCCAGCGAGGCGTCGAGGAGGACGGCGGCCTTCGACGGCCACCAGCGGTAGATCGTCTGCTTGCCGACACCCGCGCGTGCGGCGATGGCCTCGATGGTCAGCTTGTTGTAGCCGACCTCGCCGACCAGGGCGAGTGCGGCGTCGAGGATGGCCCGCCGGGAGCGGTCGCTGCGCCGGGCCGCGTCCGGACCCTTCCCGGCGGACCCCTTCGCGCCGCTGCCCTTCGCGCCGCTGCCCTTCGCGGCGGCCGCTGGGGGCTGTGCCTTGGCGGGGGGCCGCACGTCTGGACTCCTGCTCATGCTCATGGCACCAACGTACCAACCCGATACGTCTCGTCTTCCGTTGATCGCATAAACCACCCGATCAGTTCACTGTGCTGTCCCCCTCCGAGGAGAGACGATTCTCTCCACACTCGTCCGAGTCGTAAGTCGTGAGGAGCCTTCTTTGCGCAGAGACGCCACACCCCGGCGCTACCTGATGTGCCCACCCGCACACTTCAAGGTCACCTACTCCATCAACCCGTGGATGGATCCCACGAAACCGGTGGACCTGCCCCTCGCACTGGCCCAATGGGAAGACCTCAGGGACCGCTACCGCTCCCTCGGCCACACCGTCGAGACCCTCGTACCGGATCCCGCGCTGCCCGACATGGTCTTCGCCGCGAACGGCGCGCTCGTCGTGGACGGCCGGGTGCTCGGCGCCCGGTTCGCCTACCCGGAACGCGCGGCGGAAGCCGAGATCCACCTCGACTGGTTCCGCGCCCACGGCTTCCAGGACGTTCACGAACCGTCCCACGTCAACGAGGGCGAGGGCGACTTCGCCGTCACCGCCAGCTACCTGCTGGCCGGCCGGGGCTTCCGATCCAGTCCGCTCTCGCACGACGAGGCCCAGGAGTTCTTCGGCCGCCCGGTCATCGGCCTGGACCTGGTGGACCCGCGCTACTACCACCTGGACACGGCGCTCTGCGTCCTCGACGGCGACGAGATCATGTACTACCCGGCCGCCTTCTCGCCCGGCAGCCAGGCCGTGCTGCGGCGCCTGTTCCCGGACGCCCTGCTCGCGGACGGCGAGGACGCGGCGGCCCTCGGGCTGAACGCCGTCTCGGACGGTCGGCACGTGCTGCTCCCGCAGGCGGCCAGCGGGCTGTTCGCGCCGCTGCGGGACCGGGGCTTCGAACCGGTCCCGATGGACCTGGGGGAACTGCTCAAGGGCGGCGGCAGCGTGAAGTGCTGCACCCAGGAGCTGCGCGTTTAGGCGGGCCCGGCACTACGGAGCCGGCGGCCACTCCTGCCCCCAGTCGGCGTCCCGCGCCGCCTTGTAGAGGTCACCGTGGCGCTTCGCCACGGTGGCCCGCATCAGGCCCTCGTCCTCCGGGCCGCACAGGTCCAGCAGGACGAGCCCCTTGCGGATCTGGGGCCTGCGCGTGATCCGGGCGGCGGCGGGGCGTACCGGGAAGCGGGTGGCGGCGACGTAGCTGAACTTCTCGTCCTCGTACGCGAGGGAGCCGCCCTTGACCTGCCGGTGCAGCGAGGAACGGCTGACCCGCGCCGAGAAGTGGCACCAGTCCTGGCCGACCTCGATCGGACAGGTCCCGTCGTGCGGGCACGGGGCCGCGACCCGCAGTCCCGCCGCGATCAGCTGGTCGCGGGCCTCGCGGATGCGCAGGTACCCCTCCGGAGTGCCCGGCTCGATCAGCACCACCGCGCGGCCCGCCCGCGCCGCCTCGGCGACGACCGCCTGCCGGGCCGGGGGAGTCAGCTCGCCCAGGACGTACGAGACGGTCACCAGGTCCGCCTCGGGAAGCGTCAGCCCGGTTCCGATGACCGCCCGCCGCCACTCGGCCGCGCGCAGCACGTCCGAGGCGGAGGCGGCGGCCAGCTCCTTGCCGAGGGTCAGCGCGGGCTCCGCCCAGTCCAGCACCGTCGTCTGGCGCGGGCCGTCCCACGTCGCGTCCACCGCCCAGGTCGCGGCTCCCGTACCGCCGCCCACGTCCACGTGCGAGCCCGGCGCCCACTCCGGGGCCGCCTCCGCGAGGCCGGCCAGGGCGGACCGTACGGCTTCGAAGGTGGCCGGCATCCGGTAGGCGGCGTACGCGGCCACGTCCGAGCGGTCCCGCAGCACGGGCACGTCGGTCGGGGTCTGCCCCCGGTAGCTGGCGATCAGCCGCTCGACGGCGGCCGTGGCCTGCTTGGGCGGCAGCCCGTCGAGCAGCCCGCCGAGCGCGCTGCGGAGAGTCTCGGAGGTCGTGGGGGCGGAGGGGGAGGCGTTCACCTGCAAAGTTTACGGCGCCGGCGCCGACCTCCCCGCCGCCGACCTCCCCGCCGCAGCGGCCGGCCGGTCCGCCGCTCGGCGACGTAGCCCCGGGCCGGGGGATGCCTACGCGGGCGCGGGCTCCCGGGTCTGCCACGGCCGGCACATGCCGAGGAAGCAGCCCACCGACAGCAGCGAGCAGACCAGCTGCACCACCGCCATCGGCACCGCCGTGTCCTCGCCGGCGATCCCGACCAGCGGCGAGGCGATCGCCCCGATCAGGAAGGAGGAGGTGCCGAGCAGCGCGGAGGCCGATCCCGCCGCGTGCGGGGTGCGCATCAGCGCCTGCGCGTTGGTGTTCGGCAGGACCAGGCCCATCGCCGACATCAGCACGAACAGCCCGGCGGCGATCGGGAACAGCCCGACCCTGCCGAACACCCCGGTCGACATCAGCAGCAGCGCCACCGAGGCGAGCGTGATGACGCCGAGCCCGGTGGCCAGGGCCTTGTCCAGGCGGACGCGGCCGACCAGCAGCTTGCCGTTGATCTGCCCGACGATGATCAGGCCGACGGCGTTGAGGCCGAAGAGCAGGCTGAAGGCCTGGGGCGAAGCCCCGTAGATCTCCTGCACCACGAAGGGGGAGGCGGAGATGTACGAGAAGAGCACCGCGAAGGCGAAGCCGCCCGCCAGGGTGTAGCCGGCGAAGACCCGGTCGCCGAGCAGCCCGCGCATGGTGCGCAGGGTGGAGCCGATGCCACCGGTGTGCCGCCGCCCGGGCGGCAGGGTCTCGTCGAGGAAGCGCCAGACGAGGCAGGTGAGCAGGATGCCGACGCCGGTGAGGACGACGAAGACCCCGCGCCAGTCGGCGAAGCGCAGCACCTGGCCGCCGATGAGCGGGGCGATGATCGGGGCGGCCCCGGAGATGAGCATCAGGGTGGAGAAGAAGCGGGCCACCTCCACGCCCTCGTACAGGTCGCGCACGACGGCCCGGGCGATGACGATCGCGCCCGCGCCGGCCAGACCCTGGAGCAGCCGGAAGGCGATCAGCAGTTCGGTGGTCGGGGCGACGGCGCAGATGGCGGTGGCGAGGACGTACAGGGCCATGGCGATCAGCAGGGGCCTGCGGCGGCCCCACTTGTCACTCATCGGGCCGATGACGAGCTGGCCGAGCGCCATGCCGGCGAGGCAGGCGGTGAGGGTGAGCTGAACGGTCGCGGCCGGGCTGTGCAAGGCGGTGGTGACCGCCGGCAGGGCCGGCAGGTACATGTCCATGGACAGCGGGGGGAGGGCGGTGAGCCCGCCGAGTATGAAGGTGACGAGCAGGCCGGTGCGGCGTGCGGCCGTCAGGGGCGCCGGGTCACAGGACGGTGCGGGTGGCGACGCCGGCGGCGCTGCGGGTGACGGTTCGGGTGACGACGCGGACGACGGGTCGGGCGACGAACCGTGTGAGGGAGCCGTCGCGGGGCCTCTCTCCGACATGCGGAACTCCAGTCTTCTCGTCTTCCTCGTGCACCCTGACCGGCCCATGCTCTCAGCTGTCGGAACATCCGGGGCCGCGCGCCCGGTGTGACGTACCCTGCGGCCCCATGAACGAAAGTGGGAAGAAGATCGCCGTGGTGACCGGGGCCGGATCCGGGATCGGCCGCTCCGTGGCCCTGACCCTGGCGGGCGCCGGATGGGCCGTGGCCGTGGCCGGCCGCCGGACGGAGCCGCTGGAGGAGACCGCCAGGGCGGCCGGGGCCGACGCGGACGTCCTGTGCGTACGGACCGACGTGACGGATCCGGACGACGTGACTGCGCTGTTCGAAGCAGCACGGGAGCGGTACGGGCGCCTCGACCTGCTCTTCAACAACGCGGGAACCTTCGGACCCAGCGGAGTGCCGCTGGAGGACATCACCTACGAGGCCTGGCGCTCGGTCGTGGACGTGAACCTGACCGGTGCCTTCCTCTGCGCGCAGGCCGCCTTCCGGCAGATGAAGCGGCAGGCCCCGCAGGGCGGCCGGATCATCAACAACGGCTCCATCTCGGCGCACGTGCCGCGCCCGAACTCGGTGGCCTACACGGCGACCAAGCACGCGATGACCGGCCTGACGAAGTCGCTGTCGCTGGACGGGCGGCCGTACCGGATCGCCTGCGGGCAGATCGACATCGGAAACGCCGCGACCGAGATGACCGAGCGGATGCAGACGGGCATCCTCCAGGCCGACGGCCGCCTGGCGGTGGAGCCGGTGATGGACGCGGCCGACGTGGCGCGGACCGTGCTGCACATGGCCGAACTGCCGCTGGAGGCCAATGTGCAGTTCGCGACCGTCATGGCGACGGCGATGCCGTACATCGGGCGCGGCTGAGCACGCGGCGTGACTGCGCACGCGTGACTGAGCACGCCGGTCGGCCTTGGTGCCACCTCATTGCCAGGCGCGGCGGCCCGGACGATCATGACGGTATGACCAGAACCGATACCGGCAACGGCACCGATGGCGGCGCCGACGACCGCACCGAGGTACTGCGCTACACCGCCTTCTCCCACGACCCGGCCGGCGGCAATCCCGCCGGGGTCGTGCTCGACGCGGCCGGGATGGACGAGGGCCGGATGCTCGCCGTCGCCGCCCGGCTGGGGTACAGCGAGACGGCCTTCCTGACCGCTCCGCCCGAGGGGCTGGGCGGGGAGCGGGGGCGGGCCTTCACCGTGCGGTACTTCAGCCCGAAGGCCGAGGTCCCCTTCTGCGGGCACGCCACCGTGGCCACCGCCGTGGCGCTCGGCGAGCGGATCGGTCCGGGGGAGCTCGTCTTCGCCACCCGCGCGGGGACCGTGCCGGTGACGGTCAGCTCCGAGCGGGGCAGCCTGCGGGCAGTGCTGACCAGCGTCGAGCCCACCGTGTCGGAGATCGCGGAGGACGATCTCGCGGAGGCGCTGGCCGCGCTGGACTGGCCCCGGGCCGACCTCGACCCGGCGTTCCCGCCGCGGATCGCCTACGCCGGAGCCCGGCACCTGGTGCTCGGCGCGGGCAGCCGGGCCCGGCTCGCGGACCTCGCGTACGACTTCCCCCGGCTGGAGGCGCTGATGCGCCGGCTGGACCTCACCACGGTGCAGCTGGTGTACCGGGCGGGGCCGGCGGAATTCCACGTACGCGACCCCTTCCCGGTCGGCGGGGTCGTCGAGGACCCCGCCACGGGAGCCGCCGCGGCCGCCTTCGGGGCCTACGCCCGGGAGCTCGGGCTGGTCCCGGCCGACTCGGTGCTCACCCTCCACCAGGGCGAGGACATGGGCCGCCCGGGGGTGCTGACCGTGGAACTGCGGGCCGGGGACCGGCGGGTGCGGGTCGGTGGTGAGGGCGTACGGATCCCCTGACGAGCCCGTGACGAGCCTCTGACAACACCCTGCCGAGCCCGTGGCGCCGGACGCCCCACAACTGACCCGTGTTTCAATGCCAGCGTGAACGATCTGGACGAGCTGCTGGTCTTCTGCGCGGGTGACGGCCGGTACGGCAACCTGCTCGGTGTCGTCCGCGACGGCCGGACCTGCCCCGACGACGCGTCCCGGCAGGCGCTGGCCGCCCAACTCGGTTACAGCGAGACGGTGTTCGTGGACGACCCCGAGCGCGGAGTCGTGGACATCCGCACCCCCGGTACGCGGATGTCCTTCGCCGGGCATCCGCTCGTCGGGGTCGCCTGGCTGCTGGACATCGAGGAGCTCCGCCCTCCGGCCGGCTCCGTATGGGCGCGTGACGACGGGGAGTTCACCTGGATCACCGCCCGCCCGGAGTGGGTCGAGGGCAAGCGCACCGAGCAGTATGCGAGCGCCGCCGAGGTGGACGCGCTGCCGGCCCCGCCGCCGGGCGAGGGCTGGCTGTACGCCTGGGCCTGGGAGGACGAGGCCGCGGGCCGCGTACGGGCCCGCGGCTTTCCGCGCCGCCCCGACGGGGTGATCACCGAGGACGAGGCCACCGGCTCGGCGGCGATCCTCCTGACGGCCGAGCTCAACCGCGCCCTGAACATCACCCAGGGCGCGGGCTCCCAGATCCTCACCGCCCCCGGACCGGACGGGACGGTCGACATCGGGGGCCGCGTCCGCTTCGCCCCGAGGCCCTGATTTCCGCGGTCGGCGGTCCGCGGTCGGCGGTCGGCGGTCGGCGGTGGAGCGCAGGGAACTACGCGCTCAGCGGGAACTCCTCACCCAGCTCGCGGAAGACCGCGCCGTTGAAGTCGAAGGCGCGCTTGCACTCGTCGATGATGCGCTGCTTCTCCAGGTCGTCCGCGGCGATCGCGTCCAGCAGCTCCCGGTAAGTCCGCTTGAAGGCGGCCGGGTTGGAGATGTCGGCGAAGACGTAGAAGCGGACGCCGTCGCCCTTGCGTTCGAAGCCCCAGGTGCGTTCGGCCTTGTCCCGGATGATCTGGCCGCCCGAGAGGTCGCCCAGGTAGCGGGTGTAGTGGTGGGCGACGTATCCGCCGGGCCACTCGGCGGCGCATTCGGCCACACGGGCGGCGTACGCCTCGGTCGCGGGCAGCACCACCACGGTCTCGCGCCAGTGCGGCCCCCGCAGGTGCGCCAAGTCGCGCTCGATCTCGGTGAGGCGCATCAGCTCCGGCCGGATGAAAGGCCCGGCCACCGGGTCGTCCTGGAGGGACTCGGCCGCCTCCTCCAGTGCCCGGTACACGAACCACAGCTGCTCGGTGTAGCGCGCGTACGCTTCCACGCCGAGCCGCCCACCGAGCAGATCGCTCATGAAGGTCGAAGTCTCGGCCTCGGTGTGCTGCTCGTGCGACGCGACGCGGATCACCGTGGAGAAGGCATCCAAGACGAACCTCCCAGAAGAGGAATCAGGCGTGACGGCATCGCCGCCACACTTGATCCTCCCGCTTAGGCATACCTAAGTCAATGTGATCCCGACGCCTTGTCGGTAAAAAGACGGTCAGGGCAGGGTCAGGATCTCCGCGCCGGTGTCCGTGACCACCAGCGTGTGTTCGAACTGCGCCGTGCGCTTGCGGTCCTTCGTGACGACCGTCCAGCCGTCCTCCCACATGTCGTACTCGTGGGTGCCCAGCGTGAGCATCGGTTCGATGGTGAAGGTCATGCCGGGCTCCATGACCGTGGTGGCGTGCGGGCTGTCGTAGTGCGGGACGATCAGGCCGGAGTGGAAGGACGAGTTGATCCCGTGGCCGGTGAAGTCCCGGACCACGCCGTAGCCGAAGCGCTTGGCGTACGACTCGATGACCCGGCCGATGACGTTGATCTGGCGGCCCGGCTTGACGGCCTTGATGGCACGGTTCAGCGCCTCGCGGGTGCGCTCCACCAGGAGCTTCGACTCCTCGTCGACCTCCCCGCACAGGTAGGTGGCGTTGTTGTCGCCGTGGACGCCGCCGATGTACGCGGTCACGTCGAGGTTCACGATGTCGCCGTCGCGCAGGACGGTGGAATCGGGGATGCCGTGGCAGATGACCTCGTTGACCGAGGAGCACAGCGACTTCGGATAGCCCCGGTAGCCCAGCGTCGACGGATAGGCGCCGTGGTCGCACATGTAGGCGTGGGCGACCCGGTCCAGCTCATCGGTGGTCACCCCCGGCGCGATCAGCTTGGCGGCCTCCTCCATCGCCCGGGCGGCGATGCGGCCGGCGATGCGCATGGCTTCGATGGTCTCGGCCGACTGCACCTCCGGCCCGGTGTACGGAGTGGGCGCGGGCTTGCCCACGTACTCGGGGCGGCGGATGTTTCCGGGAACGGAACGGGCGGGGGAGAGCTCGCCTGGTACGAGCAGCGACTGGCCGGACATGCAAGCGAGTGTATCCAGCGGCGATGGGGCAGCATGGCGGCAGAGAGCCGTATCGAGAGGAGCCCGACGACGATGGCCTTGTTCAAGAAGCGCCAGGTGGGCAAACCGGGCGAGTGGTACTACTGCCTGGTCCACAAGAAGGTCGAAGAGGGCCCCGAGTGCCCGGCCAAGGACCGCTTCGGTCCGTACGGGAGCCGCGAGGAAGCCAACCGCGCCATGGAGACGGCGCAGGAGCGCAACCTGGAATGGCAGAACGACCCCAAGTGGAACGACAAGTCCCGCGAGGAGGACGAGGGCACGCCGGGCGCCCCCGGCTCCACGGTCTAGCCTCTGGGCCCGGGTCCCGGTGAGGGCCCGGCCCCGGTCCGCCGCTGGCCCGCCCCTCTTCACCAGCGGCTCGGCGGCGGGGAGGCCAGCAGATCGGCCAGCCGCGCCAGCCGGTCCCGGAACCGGCGAGGACCGCGCTGGACCGGCAGGCCGTTCTCCCCGGCCGCCGCGCTGACCAGGTGCTGCACGGTGTCCAGATCCAGTTCCGCGGTCGCCGGGGCCACCGACAGCGCGTCGTGCGCCAGCATGCGCAGATCCGCGTCCCCGCCGTCCAGGGACAGTACGGTCGCCCCCGCCCGCCGGGCGTCGTGCACCCGCTCCAGGAGCCCCTCGCCCGGCTGCTCCGGGGCCACCACCAGCAGCGTGTGTTGCCGCCGGGCCGCCTCCAGCCGGCTCAGCCCCACCGACAGGTGCGGCGGCTCCCCGGGCAGCACGCGGTGGCGTACCAGCGTCGGTGCCAGCTCCGGCAGACCCGACCAGGCGGCCTCGTCCACCAGATGCGCCGCGAGATGCCACGGCTCGTACTGCTCGGTCCCGACCAGCAGCAGATTCCCGCCGGCCGGTACGACGGAACGCCGCAGTGAGCCGGCGAAGCGGCGCGTGGCATCCGGCCAGTGCGTACCGGCGAGTACCTCGCGCAGTAGCGCGACCCTCACGGCATCCATATCGGCATCCTGCACCATGGAAGGGACATACGGGAGCGGTTCCCCGGGCCTGCGCCCGTCCGGGGGCACCGCCACGGGCGCGCCTGATCGGCTCCCGTCGGCCTGACCCGCCCGGTCGCCGGGCACGGGCCCACAGCCGCGTCCCCGTCGCGTCCCCGTCGCGTCCCCGTCCCCCCGGCGGATCCCTTGCGCGGGGCCCGGAGTTACCCTCTGCCCCATGACCTCCACAGACAGCACGCAGACGCCGCCGGCCGCCAAGGCGCCGGCCAAGGATCCGTGGGACCTCCCGGACGTCTCCGGCCTCGTCGTCGGCGTCCTCGGCGGCACCGGGGACCAGGGCCGGGGGCTGGCCTACCGGCTCGCCCGGGCCGGCCAGAAGGTGATCATCGGCTCCCGCGCCGCCGACCGGGCCCGCGCCGCCGCCGCCGAGCTGGGACTGGGCGTGGAGGGCGCGGACAACGCCGAATGCGCTCGCCGCAGCGACATCGTCATCGTCGCGGTGCCGTGGGAGGGCCACGCCAAGACGCTCGAAACGCTGCGCGAGGACCTGGCGGGCAAGCTCGTGGTGGACTGCGTCAACCCCCTGGGCTTCGACAAGCAGGGCGCGTACGCCCTCCAGGTCGAGGAGGGCAGCGCGGCGCAGCAGGCCGCCGCCCTGCTCCCGGACTCCCGCGTCACGGCGGCCTTCCACCACCTCTCGGCGGTCCTCCTCCAGGACGAGTCGATCGCCGAGATCGACACCGACGTCATGGTCCTCGGAGAGGCCCGCGCGGACACGGACGTGGTCCAGGCCCTGGCGGCGCGGATCCCGGGCATGCGCGGCGTCTTCGCGGGCCGGCTCCGCAACGCCCACCAGGTCGAGGCCCTCGTCGCCAATCTGATCTCCGCCAACCGCCGTTACAAGGCCCACGCGGGCCTGCGCGTCACGGACGTCTGAGCCGCGCGGCCGCCCGGCGCCGTTTCCTTACGGGAGCATTGCGGGGCATGGGGGACACTGGACGGGATCGACCCCTTTCCGTGTTCCCGAGGAGCTCTTCCCATGCCCCGCCTTGCCGTCTTCGCCGTAGTCGTCTGCGCCCTCGCCGTGGCCGCGGCCGTCGTCGCCTTCGTGGAGGGCAGCTTCCTCGGGATCGTGTGGGTCCTGCTGGCCGGTGTCACGTCCAACATGGCCTGGTACTACGTGCGCAAGGCGAAGGCCGACAAGGCCGGCGAGGCCGGGCGCCGCGCGTAAGCCGCACAGGCGCCGACCACAAGGACCTACGACGCACGGGCACGACGCACGGACCTACGGCGCACGGGCCTACGGCGCAGCGGACTACGACGCCGGGAGCGCGCAGATGCCCTCGGCGTCCAGCCAGAAGCGGTAGAGCTCGCGACCGCAGTAGGTCTCCAGGTCCGACACGCCCAGCGAGGACACCAGACCGCGCACCACGTCGAAGAAGAACCCGTTGACCTCCGGGATCCACAGCAGGGCGAAGACGGCGATCAGCCCGAACGGCGCCAGCGGCGCGAGCTCGCTTCGCACCCGGTGCGAGAGCCAGGGCTCGATGACCCCGTAGCCGTCGAGGCCCGGTACCGGGAGGAAGTTCAAGATCGCCGCCGAGACCTGGAGCAGCGCCAGGAAGGCGAGCGCGAAACGGAACGGCCGCGGGACCCCGTCCAGGGCGTCCAGCCAGAACGGCGCAGTGCAGACGACGGCGAAGGCCACATTGGTCAGCGGGCCCGCCGCCGAGATGAGGCTGTGCTGCCACCGGCTCCGGATCCGGTCCCGTTCGATGTACACCGCGCCGCCGGGCAGGCCCAGCCCGCCCAGGATCACGAAGAGCACCGGCAGGACGATGCTGAGCAGCGCGTGCGTGTACTTGAGCGGGTTCAGCGTCAGGTAGCCCTTCGCGCCGACCGACAGGTCGCCGCTGTGCAGGGCCGTACGGGCATGCGCGTACTCGTGCAGGCAGAGCGACACGATCCAGGCCGATGTGACGAAGAGGAACACGGCGAGCCCGAGGCTCGTCGAGTAGTCCGTCCACACGGCCCAGCCGGTCACCGCCATGATCGCGACGATGCCGAGGAATACGGAACTGATCCGCCGCTCACCGCGGCTGCCCTGATGACCCATGCGGCGAAACCTATCCCGGGGCCTGTACGGAAATCGGTTCGGGTCCGGGCCCGGGGCCGGTGACAATGGGCCGGTGCGTTACGCGATCCTCGGTACGGCCCAGGCCCTTCGCGACGACGGGAGCCCGATCCCCGTCGGCGGAGCGCGCCTGCGCGCGCTGCTGACCGCGCTCGCGGTGCGGCCGGGGCGGGTGGTCCCGGCGCACCTGCTGGTCGCCGACGTGTGGGACGGCGCCCCGCCGGCCGACGCGCCGGGCGCCCTGCAGGCACTCGTGGCCAGGCTGCGGCGGGCCCTCGGGCACGCCTCCGTGCGCTCCGCCGAGGGCGGCTACCTGCTCGCCGCCGAGCGCGAGGACATCGACCTGTACCGCTTCGAACGGCTGGCGCGGGCCGGGGGCGCGGCGCTGGCCGCCGGGGAGGCGGCCGAGGCCACCGCCCTGTACGACGAGGCCCTCGCGCTCTGGCGCGGGCCCGCCCTGGCGGATCTGCCGGACCGCAGTGCGCGGGCCGCGCGCTGGGAGGCCGTACGGGTCGACGCGCGCCGGGGCCGGCTGACCGCGGACCTCGCGCTGGGCCGGGCGCAGGCCGCCCTGCCGGAGCTGACCGCACTGTGCGCACAGCTGCCGCTGGACGAGCCGTTGCAGGCCCTGCGCATCCGGGCGCTGCGCGACGCGGGCCGGGCGGCGGAGGCGCTGGCCGCGTACGAAGGCGTGCGCCGGACCTGGCCGCCCGCCTGGGCACGGACCCGGGACCGGCCCTGCGCGCCCTCCACACGCAGCTCCTCGCCCCGGCCGCCGACCCCGGGCCGGCCGCACGCCTGCCCGCCGCCGGCCCCGCCCCCGTACATGAACCCGCCCCCGTACCGGAACCCGCTGCCGCCCCGGCGCCCGCGCCCGCACCCGCCCGGCCGTCCGGCGCCACCGGGCGCCCGCACCCGGCCGCCGCCGCGCCTCAGCCCGCCTCGCCCCAGGCGCCGCCCCCGGCGGGCGCCGCCGCGAGCGGCCCGGGGGGCCGCGTACCGCCCGGCCAGGGCGGCGGCGCGGCGCTCGGGAACCTGCGGGCCCGGCTCACCACCTTCGTCGGGCGGGAGGACGACATCCGGCTCATCGGGGACGACCTCGCGCGGGCGCGGCTCGTCACCCTGCTCGGGCCCGGCGGGGCCGGCAAGACGCGGTTGTCGCAGGAGGCCGCCGAGGCGCATGCCGGGGCCGCGTGGCCCGACGGGGTGTGGTTCGTCGAGCTCGCCCCCGTGGACGACCCGGACGATGTCGCCGAAGCCGCGCTCGTCGCGCTGGGCGCGCGGGAGACCAAGCTGCGCGGCGCCTCCGCCGAGGAGATGCGGGCGCTGACCGACCGCGGCGGGGACGCCCCCCTCGACCGGCTCGCGGAACACTGCGCACGGCGGCGGCTCCTGCTGCTGCTCGACAACTGCGAGCACGTCATCGGCGCGGCCGCCGAGCTCGCCGAGCGGATCCTGACCCACTGCCCCGGCGTCCAGATCCTCGCGACCAGCCGGGAGCCCCTCGGCGTGCCGGGGGAGTCCCTGCGGCCCGTCGAACCGCTGCCCGACCCGGTGGCGCTGCGGCTCCTGGGCGACCGCGGCGCCGCCGCCCGGCCCGGATTCACCGTCGCCGAGGATCCGGCCGCCGCCGCGGAGATCTGCCGCCGCCTCGACGGCCTGCCGCTCGCCATCGAGCTGGCCGCCGCCCGGCTGCGCCTCCTCACCCCGCGCCAGATCGCCGCCCGGCTGGACGACCGCTTCCGCCTGCTGACCAGCGGCGCCCGTACGGTGCTGCCCCGTCAGCAGACCCTGCGCGCCGTCGTGGACTGGTCCTGGGACCTCCTCGACGAGCCCGAGCGCACCGTCCTGCGCCGCCTCTCCGTCTTCGCCGGCGGCTGTGACCTCGCCGCCGCCGAGACGGTGTGCGCGGACGAGCGCGGACTCGACGTCGCCGACTGCGCCGACATCCTCGGGTCCCTCGTGGACAAGTCCCTGGTCGTCGCCGCCCCCGCCGCTGACGGCTCCGGCATGCGCTACCGCCTCCTGGAGACGGTCGGCGAGTACGCCGCCGAGCGGCTCGCGGAGGCCGACGGCGACCGCGAGGCCACCGAGCGCCGCCACCTCGTGCACTACCGCGAATTCGCCCGGACCACCGAACCCCTGCTGCGCGGCCACCGGCAGCGGGCGGCAACCGAGCGGTTCGCCACCGAGTACGAGAACCTCCGTACCGCCCTGCGCCGGGCCGTCGCCGCCCGGGACGCCGGCGAAGTGCTGTGCCTCGTCCACTCGTTGGGCTGGTACTGGCAGATGCACGACCTGCGCAGTGAGTCCCGGCACTGGTCGGCGGCCGCCGCGGCGCTCGGCCCGGACCCCTTCGCCGCGACACCCGTCGTCCCCGCCGAGCCCGTCTACGAGCGCATCATCGACACGCCCCCGCCCTACACCGGCGAGCTGCTCACCGAGGCCTGGCGCGGCATCCAGCTGATCCGGCTGGCCGCCCGCGACCAGAACAGCGGCGACTGGGACAGCCCCGAGGTCCGCGCCCAGATCGACGGCGTGCTCGCCGCCTACCGGCCGGGGCTCCCGCAGACCTGCCGGGCCCCCGCGGGCCTCTGGGTCTACGCCGTCATGATCGCGGGAGATGCCGCACTGCTCCAGCACGTCGCGGACGAGACCGTCGCCACCGCCCGCGCGCTGGGCTACCGCTGGGAGCTCGCCTCGGCGCTCCAGCTGCGCGCCAACATCCTGGCCAACCGTGCCGACTGGGCGGGCGACGCCTCCCGCGACGCCGAGGAGAGCCTGTCGCTCTTCCGGGCCCTCGGCGACGACTGGGGCTGCGCCGAGGCGCTCGCCGCCCGCGCGGAAGCACGAGAGAGGCGCGGTCGTTACGCGGCGGCCACCGAGGACTACCGCGCGGCGATCGAGCACGCCGAACGGCTGGGCGCCAAGGGCCAGGTGACCGTACTGCGCGTGCGGATGGCCGGGACCCTCACCGAGAACGGCCAGATCGAGGAGGCCGAGGAGATCCTCCGGGAGACCGTGTCCACCCTGCAGAGGTACGGCAGCGAGGCGCTGCCCGCCGCCCGGATGTTCCTGGCCGTCATCCTGGGCCGCACCGGCCGGACCCCCGAGGCGCGCGCCGAACTCCAGGCGATGCGCGACGAGTTCGCCTTCGGAGCCTTCGCCATCTTCGACGGGTTCCTGCTCGGCACGATGGCGTGGCTGGACAACCAGGAGGGCAGGTACGAGGACGCGCGGGCGCTGCTGCGCCGGGCCGCGGCGACCGCTCAGGATCCCCTCGCGCTGATGGTCGCCCCGCAGCAGCCCGCCGTGTACCTGCTGGCGGCGGCCGTCTCCCTCGTCTCGCTCGGCGGGGCGCGGCGCGAGTACGACGGCGCCCGGCTGCTCGGCGCCTACCGGGCCCACCTGCCGCCCCGGCACTTCCCCGTGACCACGGAACGCGAGGACTGCGCCCGGGCCGAGAAGCTGGCGCGCGCCGCCCTCGGCGACGCGGCGTACGAGGCCGCGTACGCCGCGGGCGGCGGCCTCGCGCTGGCGGAGGCCACCGCCCTGATCTGAACCGACCGCCGGGGACCAGGTCCCCCGGGCCCGGACCGCAGAGCCCGGACCGCAGCGCCAGGCCCGGGCCCGTGCGGAACGGGCCCGGCGGACCCGGTCCGGATCAGGTCTTCTGGCGGAACTTGCGGACCGCGAGCGGCATCGTGACCGCCGTGATGGCCAGCGACCAGCCCAGGGTCATCCACACCGAGTGTCCGACCGGACCGCCGTTGATCAGGCCGCGGGCGGCGTCGGCGAGGTTGGACAGCGGGTTGTAGTCCGTGAAGGACTGCAGCCAGCCGGGCATGGTCGACGGCGGGGCGAAGATCGAGCTGCCGAACTGCAGCGGCATCAGGACCAGCATCGCCATGCCCTGGACAGCCTGCGCGGTCTTCATGGTCAGACCGAGCAGGATGAAGATCCACATCAGCGAGGCGCCGAAGACGGCCGACAGCCCGATGGCGAAGAACAGGTCCAGCACCGAGGTCTTGATCGACAGCCCGAGCAGGAAGCCCACGCAGAGCAGGATGGTGATGGCGACGAGCATCCGGCCGATCTCGACCACGATCTTCGCGAGGAGCACCGAGGACCGGGCGATGGGCATGGACCGGAAGCGGTCCATGACGCCCTTCTTGAAGTCGTCGTTGACGCCGGTGCCGACCGCCATGGCGATGTTCATGCCCATCATGACCATGAGGCCCGGCACGACGTAGTTCACGTAGGCGGCCTGGTTGCCCTTGCCGGAGATCGCGCCGCCGAAGACGAAGACGAACAGCAGCGTGAAGATGATCGGCATGAACAGGACGTCGAACATCGACTCCGGGTCCTGCTTGATCTGCAGGGCGTTGCGGCGCACCAGGGCGCCGATGTGCCGCAGATTGCCCCGCAGGCCGATCCGTCCCTCACCGGGCGCAGCGGCCGAGGCGTCCGGCGGTGCCGGGGAGGCCGCGGTATCGGTGGGCTTCGTCGTGGTTGCGGTGCTCATGCCGCGACCCCCTCGGTCTGCTCGGCGGAAACGGACTCCTCGGCGGAGGCGGGCTTGTGGCCCGTGATGGACAGGAACACCTCGTCCAGGCTGGGCAGGTAGGTGCCCAGGTCGGCGATGGCGTACCCGCGGGCGGCCAGCAGACCGACCACGGCGGTCAGCTGCTCGTCGCTCAGGATCGGGACCAGCAGCACGCCCTCGTCCGCCAGCGTCTGGGAACCGGCCACGCCGTCGAGCCCCGCCTCCGCCAGCGAGCGCGCCATGCCCGGCAGATCGGACGCGGCGGCGGGGCGGATCCTCAGGGTCCGTCCGCCGACGCGGGCCTTCAGCTCATCGACCTTGCCGTTGGCGATGACCTTGCCGCGGTCGATGACCGTCAGCTCGTCGGCGAGCTGTTCCGCCTCCTCCATGTACTGGGTGGTGAGCAGGACGGTGGCCCCTTCGGCGACCATCCGCTTCACCTCTTCCCACACCTCGTTGCGCGTGCGGGGGTCCAGACCGGTGGTCGGTTCGTCCAGGTAGAGGACGGCCGGGCGGCCGATCATGGAGGCGGCCAGGTCGAGCCGGCGGCGCATACCGCCGGAGTAGTGCATCGCGGCCTTCTTGGCGGCCTCGGTGAGCGAGAACCGCTCCAGGAGCTCGTCGGCGCGCGAGCGGGCGTCCTTGCGCGACAGGTCGAGCAGCCGGCCGATCATGTAGAGGTTCTCCCAGCCGGAGAGCTTCTCGTCCACCGAGGCGTACTGGCCGGTCAGGCCTATCGTGCGGCGCAGCTGCCGCGGCTGGCGGACCACGTCGTAACCGGCGACGGTCGCCGTCCCGGCGTCCGGGACGATCAGGGTGGACAGGCACCGCACGAGGGTCGTCTTGCCCGCGCCATTGGGCCCGAGGACCCCGAGGACGGTCCCCTCGCGGACGTCCAGGTCCACACCGTCCAGTGCTTTGGTCTCGCCGTAGTGCTTGACCAGCCCCCGGACCTCCACGGCGTGCGGGCCGCGCAGGGGCTTCGTGTCGTTTCGCGTCATGCCCCCCATAGGAGCATCCGCCACTGACAAAGCACCGACAGGCGGCCGACAGCAGGCCGACGGCAAGCCGACAGCCTGCCGGCACGGATGCCGGCGGGCTGTCGGTGAACTGTCAGTCAGGTGTCAGCGGAGGCTGCCGGTGCGGGCTGCCGGTGCCGCTGCCGCCCGGACAGGACCTAGTGGAAGGAGTGCTCCTCCTGCGGGAACGTCGCGCCGACCACGTCCTCGGCGAAGGCCTTCGCCGCGTCGCCCATGGTCTTGCGCAGGTCGGCGTACTGCTTCACGAACCGCGGCAGCTTTCCGCCCGTCAGGCCCATCATGTCGGTCCAGACCAGGACTTGCGCGTCGCACTGCGCACCCGCGCCGATGCCCACCGTCGGAATGTGCAGGGACCGCGTGACCTCGGCGGCCAGCTCGGCCGGCACCAGCTCCAGCACCACCGCGAAGGCACCCGCGTCCTGCGCCGCCTTGGCATCGCGCAGCAGCTGGTGCGCGGCCTCGTCGCCGCGGCCCTGCACCCGGTACCCCATCGCGTTGACGGACTGCGGGGTCAGGCCCAGGTGCGACATGACCGGGATGCCGGCCTGCACGATCAGCTCGGTCTGCCGCAGCGAGCGCTCGCCGCCCTCCAGCTTCACCGCACCGACACCGGCCTCCTTGACGAGGCGGGTGGCGCTGCGCAGCGCCTGCACGGGGCCTTCCTGGTACGAGCCGAAGGGCAGGTCGCCGATGATCAGGGCCCGGCTGGTGCCCCGTACCACGGCGGCCGACAGCAGGGTCATCTCGTCCATCGTCACGGGGACGGTGGTCTCGTATCCGAGGTGGCAGTTGCCCATCGAGTCACCGACGAGCATCACCGGGATGCCGGCCTCGTCGAAGACGGACGCGGTCATCGCGTCGTATGCGGTGAGCATGGGCCACTTCTCGCCGCGTTCCTTGGCGAGGGTGAGGTCGCGGACGGTGATGCGCCGGGTACCGGTGCCTCCGTACAGCGTGGGGGAGGCCGCGGATGCGGGTTCGCGGGCAGGCGAAACGGCATGCGTCATTGCAACTGCTCCTTGTGTCATCTCGAGGCACCCTCACGGTGTCCCCGGACTCACCCACCATGGTGGCATCCTCGCGGCCCGGGGCGGAAGTGGGGCGCGGGCCCGTCCTCAATGTGCGCGTTTCGTGACAGCCGGAACCCGGGGCGTACGCCCGTTCGTCCTCCCGGACGTACGACCGCGACCGGCGGTCGTGACGTGTCGTGACGTACGGCACGGAAGGCTCCGCTCATCGCCTAGGGTCAAGGGGCGGAAGCGGAGCGCGAGCACGGCAGTGAGGGCAGTGGCATGGCACAGGCGTACATGATGGAGACGGGGAACGGCGGCTCGGAGCCCGAGCCCTCCGAATCCGGTTTCCGGCGCCGGCTGGCCGAACTGCGCGGTGACCGGGGCATCTGGTGGCGGGGGATCGTGCTGGCCGCGATCGCCGCGCTGATCGCACTGGTCATGATCTTCCACGCCGATCTGCCCAACGATGTGGGCAACTTCGGCAGCCTCACCGAGACCTTCCTGCCCTGGCTGGGCCTGGCCGTACCGGTGCTGACGGCCGCCGCCGTGTACCGCAGGTCGGCGACCGCGCTGATCGCGATACTGCTGACGGCCGCGGTCTGGATCAACATCTTCGGCGGCCTGGTCACCGACAAGTCCGGCTCCCGGGGCAACCTCGCGGTCGCCACCCACAACGTCGACGCCGACAACGCCGATCCGCGCGGCACCGCCGAGTCGGTGGCGAAGGCGGGTGCGGACGTGCTGGCCCTGACCGAGCTCAAGGGGAGCGTCGTCCCCGTGTACGAGAAGGCCCTCGCGGGCACGTACAAGTACCACGCGGTCGAAGGCACGGTCGGCGTGTGGAGCAAGTACCCGCTGACCTCAAGCCGGCCCGTGGACATCAAGATGGGCTGGACCCGCGCCATGCGCACCACCGTGGCCACTCCGGCGGGCGACATCGGGGTGTACGTCGCCCACCTGCCCTCCGTCCGGGTCAAGCTCAACGCCGGCTTCACCGCCAACCAGCGCGACAACAGCGCGGACGCCCTCGGCGCCGCGCTCGCCGCCGAACCGCTGAAGAAGGTCATGCTGCTCGGCGACCTCAACGGCACCATGAACGACCGCGCGCTGTCCGAGGTCACCTCCCAGATGCGCTCCACGCAGGGCGCTGCGGGCGACGGCTTCGGCTTCAGCTGGCCCGCCCAGTTCCCGATGGCGCGGATCGACCAGATCATGGTGCGCGGGATGAAGCCGGAGGCCTCCTGGACCCTCCCGCGCACGGGCAGCGACCACCTGCCGGTCGCGGCACGGGTCACCGCCAAGCCGTAGAGCGCGTCACCGCCAGCCGAGCCGTACACCCACCTGCGTCACAGGAAGCGGCGGATGGGCTGGACGGCCACTTCGCGGGTCCGCTGGACGAGGGAGCGCCTCTTCCATCTGCCCGTCCGGATCAGTTCACTGGCGGCCACGTCATCGTCGAAGTGCTTGTCCAGTGTCGCGGTGAACTCCCGGTCCAGGACGGCGAGCATGATCTCCTCGTCGTGGTCGAGCGAGCGGCGGTTGAAGTTGGTCGAGCCGATCAGAGCGGCGACGCGGTCGACGGTGATGACCTTGGCGTGCATCATCGTCGGCTGGTACTGGTAGATCTTCACCCCGCAGGCGGTGAGGTCCTCGTAGTAGTGCTGGCCGGCCAGCTGGCAGACCCGCTTGTCGGTGTGCGGCCCGGGCAGCACGATCTCCACCTCGACGCCGCGCCGCGCGGTGGCGCACAGCAGCTCGACGAAGTACGCGTCGGGGGAGAAGTAGGCGGTGGCCAGGCGGAAGCGCTCCTCGGCCGACTCCAGCATCACGCGGATCAGGGTCTGCATGTCCTGCCAGCCGAAGCTGGCCGAGCCGCGCACCACCTGCACGATGGCGTCGCCCTGGGGCCGGTGCTCGATGAAGCGGTCCCGGTCGTCGAAGAGTTCGTCGTGGCACTCGGCCCAGTTCTGCGCGAAGGCGGCGGCGATGCCGTCCACAGCGGGGCCGCGGACCTCGACGTGGGTGTCGCGCCACTCGTGCGGGTTGCGGGCGTTGCCGCACCACTCCTCGGCGATCCCCACCCCGCCGGTGAAGGCGGACTCCTCGTCCACGACGAGTACCTTGCGGTGGCAGCGGTGGTTCTGCTTCAGCGGCGAGAGGTACAGCGGCTTGCGGAACCACGCCACCTGCACCCCGGCCCGCTCCATCTCCTCCAGCTGCTCGGCCTCGATCAGCCGGCTGCCGAACCCGTCCAGCAACAGCCGCACCCGCAGCCCGGCGCGGGCCCGCCCCGCGAGGGTCTGGGCGAACTGGCGGGCGATGTCGCCCTTCCAGTACACGAACGTCATCATGTCCACCGTGTGCTCGGCGGACCGGATCGCGGCCAGCATCGCGGCGAAGATCTCGTCCCCGTTGCGCAGGACCGTCAGCGCGTTCCCCTCAGTCGCGGCGATCCCGATCAGCCGCTCAAGACGCCGCCGTATTCGCGCGACGCGCTCCTCGGCGGCGGGTTCACCCGGTGCTTCGATGGCGTGCGGGCGCAGCTCGCTCGGCTCCTGCGTACTGGTCATGGCATTCCCTGGCCGGAATACGACGAGGAAACGTCAGGCCGCGGTGCCCGGTCCGGCGCGGGCGGAGCAGCGAGCCGACTGTACCCCTGAGCGCTCGCGCTGCCGGTGGCGGGCGCATGAGCGTGTGCTCGGTCGACCCCTTACGCCTGCTCGCGCCAGCCGTTGGTGATGGGCAGGCGGCGGTCCTTGCCGAAGCCCTTCGCGGAGATCTTCGTGCCCGGCGGGTACTGGCGGCGCTTGTACTCCGCCGTGTCCACCATCCGCAGGGTCCTGGCGACCAGCTCGGGATCGAAGCCGGCCGCGACGATCGCCTCCAGGCCCTGGTCGCGGTCGACGTACAGGGCCAGGATCGCGTCGAGCACCGGGTAGTCCGGCAGCGAGTCCGTGTCCACCTGGCCCGGGCGCAGCTCCGCGCTCGGCGGTTTCACGATCGAGTTCTCCGGGATCGGCGGGGTCTCCCCGCGCTCGGTCGCGGCCCGGTTGCGGTAGCGGGCCAGCCGGAAGACGTCCGACTTGTAGACGTCCTTGATCGGGCCGTAGGCGCCCGCGGAGTCGCCGTAGAGGGTGGAGTAGCCGACGGCCAGCTCCGATTTGTTGCCCGGCGCCAGCACGATGTGGCCCTCCTGGTTGGAGAGGGCCATCAGCAGGGTGCCGCGCAGCCGGGACTGGAGGTTCTCCTCGGCCAGGCCGGTCAGGACCAGTGAGCCCGTGTACGCGTCGAACATCGGCTCGATCGGCACGGTACGGAAGTTCAGGCCGGTCCGCTCGGCCAGGTCGGCCGCGTCCCGCTTGGAGTGGTCCGAGGAGTACTTCGAGGGCATGGAGACGCCGTAGACGTTCTCAGCGCCGATCGCGTCGCAGGCCAGCGCCGCGACGAGGGCGGAGTCGATGCCTCCGGAGAGGCCGATGAGGACGGAGCGCAGTGCGTTCTTCCTGACGTACGCGCGCAGGCCCACGACCAGTGCGTCGTAGACCTCCTCATCGTCGTCCAGGCGCTCGGCGTAGCCCCCGGTGACCACCGGATCGTAGGCGGGCACGGGCTCCTCGGAGAGGATCACGCGGTCGATGCGCAGGCCGTCGTCCACGACGCCCCCGGGGGCGTCCGCACGCGCCGCGGGCAGGTCGAGGTCGACCAAGACGCAGCCCTCGGAGAACTGCGGGGCGCGGGCGATGACCTCGCCGCCGGCGTCCACCACGATCGAGTCGCCGTCGAAGACCAGCTCGTCCTGGCCGCCCGTCATGGCCAGATAGGCGAGGGTGCAGCCGGCCTCCTGGGCGCGCTTGCGGACCAGTTCGAGGCGCAGGTCGTCCTTGTTGCGCTCGTACGGGGAGGCGTTGACCGAGATCAGCAGCCCGGCCCCGGCGGAGCGGGTCGCCGGGACGCGGCCCCCCTCCTGCCAGAGGTCCTCGCAGATGGCCAGGGCGACATCGACCCCGTGGACCCGGATCACCGGCTGGGTGTCGCCCGGCACGAAGTACCGGAACTCGTCGAACACGCCGTAGTTGGGGAGGTGGTGCTTGGCGAACCGCAGGACGACCTGCCCGCGGTGCAGTACGGCGGCCGCGTTCTCCGGGGAGCCGGCCGGCCGCCCCAGCCGGGGCGCGGCCTTCTCGGAGCGGTCCAGGTAACCGACGACGACCGGCAGTTCCCCGAGGCCCTCGGCCGCCAGCCGCTCGGCGAGCCGGCGCAGGGCGGTGCGGGAGGCCTCCACGAAGGAACCGCGCAGGGCGAGGTCCTCGACGGGGTACCCGGTCAGCATCATCTCGGGGAAGGCCACCAGATGGGCGCCCTGCTCGGCGGAGTGCCGGGTCCAGTGGACGACCGCGTCGGCGTTGGCGGAGATGTTGCCGACGTGCGAGTCGATCTGATTCAGCGCGAGGCGAAGTTGAGGCACGGGCCCAGTCTAATCGTCTTTCTGACGCGATGTCTGGGCCCGGGCCGTTTCCGTCGCCGTCAGCCGACCGGTCCGGCGTACTGCACGTCTTCGAGCAGGGTGCCGGCGGAGATGTCCGCCGTGATGTTCTTGGTGCCCTCGGGGATCTCGAAGGCGACGACTCCGCTGGCGGACTGGCCGGGCAGGATGGAGCCCGTGATCATCTTCGGCACGCCGCCGCCGGAGTCGAAGACCTTGTCGGCGGTCATGCCCTTGTCGTCGCGGACGTTGGGCATGGCGTAGATCACCTCGTGCGGCGCGGTCGTGCCGTTGGTGATCGTGACCGTGATCTGGATCGCGTTGTCGTACTTCTCGCGGGCGTACAGGCCCGACGGCTTGTACGCCTTCGGCGCCGAGAGGGTCACCTTGATGCCGCTGTCGTACGTGAAGGTCTCGCCGAAGGGCAGCGCACTGGTCAGGCCCGGGACCTCGGAGGGCGTCGGCGCCTGCGACGGCGTCGGCCCGGCGCCCGGTCCGTGCTGGTCCAGGTCCTCCTGCTCCCAGTCGGCTTCCTCCACCATGCGGTCGGCGGCCTTCTCCACCACGTAACCGGTGAGGAAGAACCCGCCGACCGAGGCGCCCATACCGAGCACGCCGAGGGCGGTGCCGACGATGGACATCGCCTTGCGCGGGCCGCCCCGGGAGGAGCGCACGACGGCGCCGATGCCCAGGCCCAGGGCGGTGGCGGCGAGGAGGAAACCGGCCCAGAAGAGGAAGGGGGTGAGCCCGATGACGATGCCGGCGATGGCGACGACCAAGGCGGCGACGGCCAGCCCGTTGGCGTTCGAGGGCGCCTGCGGGTAGGCGGGGTACGGGAAGCCGGGGCCGGGCTGGGCCCACGGGTTGGCGGGGGCGCCGGGCGCGCCGCCGTGGGCACCCGGTGCGCCGGGGGCGAAGTCGTGCGGGGCGGAGGGGGAGGCCGTGGCGTACGGAGCCGAGGGGGAGGCCGGGGGAGCGGGGGTGAGCGGCGCGAAGGGCGTGGGGGCCACCGCTCCGGGGGCCGGCTCGGCGGCCGGGTCCGGGCTCGGCCCAGGGGTCGCCTCGGGGGCCGGGTCGGCGGCCGGTTCCTGGGTCGCCTCCGGGGCCGGGTCGGCGGCCGGTTCCGGGGCGGGGGTCTTCTCCAGCGACAAGGGCTGTGCGGGCGCCGGTATGGAACCCGCCTCGGGCGGCGGCGGCGACGGCGTGCCGGCCGGTTCCGGCGGCGGGTCCTGCGGGGTGCTGGGCGGGTTCGGCGGGGTGCTCATACCGGCGGGGGCGTCCTTATGTCGCAGTGTCGTGATCACGCAAGACTGCCATGTCCCCGCCATGCTTCCCCAGGGATTTCGCCGGGGGGCGTCCCTGAGAATCCGGACCCGGCCGCCATGGCGCCGGGCGCCCGGCAGGCCCGACCGGCCCGGTGCGCGGTCCTCGCCCCCGAGCGGCGCGGTGTCGCGGGAGCCGGCCGGTCCGGCGCCGAGGATCAGCGCAGTGAGTGCGCCCGGCGCGGTGCGCCGGACCCGGCGGGAGCCCCTGCCGCTCCGGGCGGTCCCAGGCCGCCGCGGGAGTGGTGTGGCTCACGATGCGCGGATGGCGCGGCGGCCGAGGCAACGCGCAGGGGCTCCCGTACGTCATCCAAGGCGTGGGATTCAGTGGAATGTCTCAGCGTGTACATGGTCACCAGACCCGGCGGGAGTGCGGCAAGCAGCCGCAGCCGAGGGCGCGGGGCGGTTCGCCGGGCGCTACGCGTCATGAGGCGAACCGTACCCGGGGTAGGTATCCCATCGAGGTAACACCCCCGGACCTGCCCGGGATAAGTCAGACGATATCCACGAAAGGTCTCTCGCTGCGGACCGCCCGGCTGGTCGCCGCCCTCATCGGGCTCGGCGCCGCCGCGTACACCGCCTGGGTGCTGGAAGTCGTCCTGTCCACGGGCCTCAACCCCATCCAGACGTACGTCAGCGAACTCGCCGCCCAGGACCAGCCGCTCGGCGGCCTCTTCCGCGCCACCGACTTCACCGCCGGGATACTCGCCTTCGCCGGCAGCCTGGTGGCCCTCCTCCGGCTGGTCCGGTACGCCGAATCCCGCCGCCGGTGGGCCGTCGCGGGCTGGTCCGGGCTCATGCTCTTCGGCGCGGCCACCGCCGCCGACGCCTGGCTGCCGCTCAGCTGCACGCCGACCGTCGACCCCGTCTGCGCCTCCCGCGAGACCGCCGGTCTGGTCCCCGCCACCCATCAGGCCCATGCCGTCAGCAGCAGCCTCGCCATGACCGGCGCCCTCGTCGGGATCGTGGCCCTCACCTACGCCGCGCGCCGCTACGGCTGGTTCGCCCCGCTCGCCCGCTACGGCCCCGCGCTCGTCGTGCTCGAACTGCTCGCCACCGTCTGGACGCTGTCCGCCATAGCGCTGTTCACCGCCGGGCACGGGACGTGGGCCCTCGGCGCCGGGCAGCGGCTGCAAGTGCTGCTCGTCGCCCTCTGGCTGGGCCTGCTCGCGTACTCGGTCCACAAAGAACACCGCACATGACGGGCACGGGCCCCGGCCGGTTCCTGCGCCCGCCCGGCCCCGACGGGGTGCCGCTGCACGTGGTCGTGGAGGGCCGGGGCCCCGTGTGCGTGCTCAGTGCCGGGCTCGCCATGGCCTGGTTCGACTGGGACGCGGTAGCGGAGCTGCTCGCACCGCACCGCACCGTGGTCCGCTTCGACCGCCCCGGCCACGGCCTCAGCGGGCCGGCCACCACGCCGCCGACCGCCGCCGGGGAGGCCCACCGGATCGCCGCGGTGCTGGACGCGCTCGGCCTCCCCGGCGCCGGCCGGGTCACCGTCGTCGGGCACTCCCTGGCCGGCTTCCACGCCGAGGCCTTCGCCCGCCTCTACCCGGGGCGCACCGCCGCACTGGTCCTGGTCGACGGCAGCGTCGAGGAGGATCCCCGTACGGTCCTGCCCGCCGCCGTGCGCACCGGCCTCGCCCGCGCCCTCGGCCGGGCGGTGACCGCGGCCGGACTGCCGGCCGCGCTGGGGCCCGCGGCCCGGCGCGCCACCGTACGGGCCTCCCGCACCGGCGGCCATGACCCGGCCGCGGAGGACCTCGTACGCCGCTGCTACCGCACCGGCCGGGTCTGGCGCGGCGCCCTGCTGGAGAACTCCCGCTACCCGGACACGGCGGCCGAGATCCTGGAGCTGCGCCGGACGCATCCGCTGGCCGCGCCCACCACCGTCCTCGCCGGCCACGACGGCTCGGCGGGCCGCGCCGGGCTGCGCTGGCTCGGCCGCCAGGCGGATCTCGCCGACCGGCTCGGCGCCCGCTTCGAGGTCGCCGAGCCCTCCGGGCACCTGGTCATGCTGGACCGCCCGGACCAGGTGGCCCGGGCGGTGCGTACCGCCGCGGATCGGCCGCGCGCGTAGACCGTCAGCCGCGCGGCGCTGCTCCGCGGCGCTGGAGCATGTCCGCCATGAGGGCGAGCTCGGACCGCTGAGCGTCGGCCATGCCCCGGGCGAGGTCCCGCTCGACGGGGATCCGGCACTGCTCCGCGCAGGCCCGGGCCATCGCGACGCCGCCCTCGTGGTGGTCCGTCATCAGCTGGAGGTAGAGCACCTCCGCGTCCCGCCCCTCGGCGGCCTCCAGCCGCGCGATCTCGGCCTTGGCGGCCATACCGGGCATCAGCGCACCGGGCTCGGCGGCGCCGTGGCCGGAGTGCGCGCCTGCGCTGTCGCCGTGCCCGCTGTCGTGCCCGGAGTGCCCGCTTCCGGCTTCGGATCCGTCCGGCGCGGCCATCCAGGACATCGGCGGCTCGCCCGCCACCACCTTCGGCAGCCCCCACAGGTCCAGCCAGCCCAGCAGCATGCCCCGCTGGTTGGCCTGGGTGTTGGCGATGTCGTAGGCGAGGGTGCGGACGGCCTCGTCGCCGGTGCGGTCCCGCACGATGAAGGACATCTCCACCGCCTGCTGGTGGTGGACCGCCATGTCGCGGGCGAAACCGGCGTCGGGGGAGTGCGGCCCCGGCGCGGCGTCCCGCGCGCCCGCCCCGCCGTTCGCGGCGGCGACCGTGGCGGCGACCACGGCCGCCGCCGCGAACAGCAGCGCCACCAGGACGGCCGTGCCCGCCGCCCAGTACGTACGGGAGGTACTGCGGGAGGGATCGGGAGAGGGACCGGGGGAGGGACGGCTCACTTGCCGGCCAGCCCGCCGGTGCAGGCCGCGCCCGGCTCCGGGGTCTGCGGGCCCTGCACGTACTTGGTGAAGAACTGCGCCACCCGCGGGTCGTCCGCCTTCTCCACCGTCACCTGCTTGCCCCACGCGCTGAGCATGATCGCGCCGCTCTGCTCCTTGACCGGGCTCATCAGCGTGTACGGGGTCTTGCCCACCGTCTTGGCCAGCTTGTCGAGATCGCCCTTGGCGGCCTTCTCGTTGTACGTTACCCACACCGCGCCGTGCTCCAGCGAGTGCACGGCGTACACCTCGGGGACCGGGTTCTCGTAGACGTCGCCGTTGCAGTTCATCCAGCGGGGGTGGTGGTCGCCGCCGACCGGCGGGTTCATCTCGTACTTCACCGGGGTCTCGACGTGGTTGCGGCCCAGGGTCTTGGCGTCCCAGCTCTGCTCGCCGCTGACGGGGCTCTTGCGGGCCGTCTCGGCGGCGTCCTTCCTGCGCTGCTCCGCCTGCTGCTGGTCGATCATCACCCACGCGCCGAAGCCGACCAGGCCGACGACGACGACCGCCGCGCTCGTGATGGCGATGGCCTTGTTGCGCCGGTCGCGCGCGCGGTCGGCGCGCCGCATCTCGGCTATGCGTGCCTGGCGGGAGTGCGGGTCCGTGTGGTGTGCGTTGTTGCCGTTCCAGCTGGCCATGTGCCCTGATTCCTTCTGCTGAGGGGGGTGGTGGGACGCGAAACCGGGCCCGTCAGGTCCGCAGCACTCGCAGGGCATAGGGGTCGGGGGCGCGAGCGAGCGGCGCGGGCTCCCGGATCCGTCCCACCGGGCCGGCCGCGACGGCCGCCGGCGGCGCGCCGCCGCCCGCCCGGGCCACGGCGGGCGCCGGTACGGGCAGCAGGGCCGGGGTCACGTGCGTGAGGGGCGAGCAGCCCGGCACGTCGTACGGGGACACGCAGACGGCCTGCGCGCCCGGCGCGGCCTGGGCCCCCGGCACGGCCTCCGCCCCCGGCACGGCCTGCGCGCCCGGCGCGGCCCGCGCGGCCTGCCACGGCACGGGCGCGGAGTCATGGGCCTCGCCGGGCCGCGCGCAGAGGAACAGCGCCCCGGCCAGTACCCCCATGAGCACCAGGAGCACCGGGAGCACCGGCAGGACCGGGAGGACGGCACGCCGAAGCGCCCGGCGTCCGCGCCGCCCGCGCTGCGTGTGCTCCCCGCCCCCCATGGCCGCAGATGGTAATGCTCATGACGGGTCTGAGGTCAGTGCGGGGGTGCCGCGACCTTTCCCGGGTGCGTAATGTGGCGGAAACCACCACGGGCGATACTGGGCCGGACCGACTGTGCCCCCGGCTTCCGGGTCGGTGGTGCACAGGCCGTCTGAACTGCGAGGATGAAGGTATGGACAAGCAGCAGGAATTCGTCCTCCGGACGCTGGAGGAGCGCGACATCCGCTTCGTGCGCCTGTGGTTCACCGACGTGCTCGGCTTCCTCAAGTCCGTCGCCGTCGCCCCCGCGGAGCTGGAGCAGGCCTTCGACGAGGGCATCGGCTTCGACGGCTCCGCGATCGAGGGCTTCGCCCGGGTCTACGAGTCCGACATGATCGCCAAGCCGGACCCGAGCACCTTCCAGATACTGCCGTGGCGCGCGGAGGCCCCCGGGACCGCCCGGATGTTCTGCGACATCCTGATGCCGGACGGCTCCCCCTCCTTCGCCGACCCGCGCTACGTCCTCAAGCGCATCCTGGCCAAGACCTCCGACCTGGGCTTCACCTTCTACACCCACCCGGAGATCGAGTTCTTCCTGCTGAAGGACAAGCCGCTGGACGGCACCCGTCCGGTCCCGGCCGACAACTCCGGCTACTTCGACCACACTCCGCAGAACGTCGGCATGGACTTCCGCCGCCAGGCGATCACCATGCTCGAATCCATGGGCATCTCGGTCGAGTTCAGCCACCACGAGGGCGCCCCGGGCCAGCAGGAGATCGACCTGCGCTACGCCGACGCGCTGTCCACGGCCGACAACATCATGACCTTCCGCCTGGTCATGAAGCAGGTCGCGCTGGAACAGGGCGTGCAGGCCACCTTCATGCCCAAGCCCTTCTCGGAGTACCCGGGCTCGGGCATGCACACCCACCTCTCCCTCTTCGAGGGCGACCGCAACGCCTTCTACGAGTCCGGCGCCGAATACCAGCTCTCCAAGGTCGGCCGCTCCTTCATCGCGGGCCTGCTGAAGCACGCCGCGGAGACGGCGGCGGTCACCAACCAGTGGGTCAACTCCTACAAGCGCATCTGGGGCGGCTCCTCCCGCACCGCGGGCATGGGCGGCGAGGCCCCCTCGTACATCTGCTGGGGCCACAACAACCGCTCCGCCCTGATCCGCGTCCCGATGTACAAGCCGGGCAAGACGGGCTCCTCGCGCGTCGAGGTCCGCTCCATCGACTCGGGCGCCAACCCGTACCTGACCTACGCCGTCCTCCTCGCGGCGGGCCTCAAGGGCATCGAGGAGGGCTACGAACTCCCGGCCGGCGCGGACGACGACGTCTGGGCCCTCTCCGACTCCGAACGCCGCGCGATGGGCATCGAACCCCTCCCGCAGAACCTCGGCGAGGCCATCGCCCTGATGGAACGCAGCGAACTGGTCGCGGAGACCCTCGGCGAGCACGTCTTCGACTTCTTCCTCCGCAACAAGAAGCAGGAGTGGGAGGAGTACCGCTCGGAGGTCACCGCCTTCGAGCTCCGCAAGATGATGCCGGTGCTGTAAGGGCAGGTCACAGCCCTTTCGGAGCACCTGGGACACCCCGGGCCGGTGGTCGACGACCGCCGGCCCGGAGTCGTCTCACTGGGCCCGGGCGGGGGCGGCCTTGGTGTCGGCCGGGCGGAGCATCTGGCCGGCGGCCAGCGCCCGGTAGGTGGGGCTGGCGGCGAGCAGTTCGTCGTGGCGTCCGGAGGCGACCGTACGGCCGTTGTCCAGGACCACGATCCGGTCCGCGTGCTGCACCGTGGAGAGCCGGTGTGCGATCACCAGTACGGAGCACTCCTGGGCGACGGCCTTCATCACCGCGGTGAGCGCCGCCTCGTTGATGGCGTCGAGGTGGGAGGTCGGCTCGTCGAGCAGCAGGATGGAGGGGCGGGCGAGCAGGGCGCGGGCCAGGGCGACCCGCTGACGTTCCCCGGCCGACAGGGTGCCGCCGCGCTCACCGAGCAGACCGGACAGCCCCCCGGGCAGTCGTTGGACCACGCGGTCCAGCTGGGCCAGTTCGACCACGCGCCGGACTTCCGCCTCGGTGGCGTCGGGCGCGGCGTAGGTGATGTTGTCCCACAGCGAGCCGTGCACCACATGGGTGTTCTGGTCGACCACGGCGATGCGGGCCCGGCATTCCTCTCGGCTCAGCCCGCTCGCCGGCCGGCCGTCGAACAGCACAGCCCCTCGGTCCGGTTCGTAGAACCGCGCCACCAGGGCGAAGACGGTGCTCTTGCCGGCCCCCGACCGGCCCACCAGGGCGACCTGCCGGCGGTGGGGCACCGTGAAGGAGACGCCGCACAGCACCGGCCGGTCCGGGCCGTAGCCGAAGCGGACGTCACGCAGGGCGAGTGCCGGCGCGTCGTCGCTCCCGTCCCGGTCGCCCGGCGGCACCTTCCGCGCGGCGACCGCCGTACCCGCGACCGCCGTACCCGCGACCGCCGTACCCACGACGGCCTCGCCCCGCCCGGGGTCCGGCAGGTCCCCCTCCGACGGCTCGGCGGGAAGGTTCAGGGCCTGCTCGATGCGTTGGTAGGCGCCCATGCCCCGCTGGATCAGCCCGACGGCGCGGAAGACCGATGACAGCGGCAGGACCAGGTAAGAGGCGTACAGCAGGAACGCGACCAGGTCGCCGAGGGTGTTGGCCTGCCCGTTCACCCGCAGGCCGCCGACGACCAGGACGAGCAGGAAGGAGCCCTGGACGGCGAGTTCGACCGCCGGACTCATCACGGAGGCGAGCTTCGCGGTCCGCACGCCCGCGCCGTACGCCGCCTCCACACGTTCCCCGATACGCCGCGCCTCCCGGTCCTCCGCGCGGTGCACCCGCACCATCGGCAGGGCGCCGAGCGCCCGTTCGAGGTCGGCGGCGATCGCGCCCACGGATGCCTGCATGCGTTCGGAAGCGGCCCTGATGCCCTTGAGGAGTGAGGCGACGACCACGGTGGCGGTGGCCACGGTCAGGGCGACCATGAGCAGCAGCAGCGGGTCGATCCACACCATGAGGACGAGCGCCCCTGCCGCGATGAGCGCCCCGGTCACGAGGTCGACCAGTGCCTGGGACACCACTTCCCGGAGCAGGGTGGTGTCGGCGGTCACCCGGGAGATCAGGTCACCGCTGCGGTGCCGGTCGTACTCCCTCATCTCCAGTCGCAGCAGCCGCGCCACCAGGCTGTGGCGCAGCCCTCGTACGACGCCTTCGCCCATCCGCTCCAGGACGAACCGGCCCACCGCGCCCGTCGCCGCTTCGGTGAGGAACAGGACGGCCAGCATCAGCAACAGCGGCCAGAGCACCTGTCCGCGTCCGCTCGCGTCCACGACGTGCTTGGCGACGAGCGGTTGGGCCAGGCCGAGCCCGGCGCCGGCCAGCGTGAGGACGGTGGCGACGGCGACGGAGGCCCGGTGCCCCGTGGTCAGCCGGTACATGGTGGCGACCGCGGCCCGGGTGGAACGGTCCTCCTCCGCCGCCGGCTGTGCCTCACCCGCGCCGGCGCCGGTCATCGGCTGGATCGGCTCACGGGGGCGACCGTCATCAGCCGCGTGAAGTAGTCGTCGGGCACGTCCTCACCCACGAGGTGGCCCTCCGTCTCGATCCAGGCGTGCGCCGTGAACGGCGGCACCACCCGCACCCCCGTGCACCAGGTCGGCCAGCTTCCCCCCAGCCTGCACAGCAACGCGGCGCCCAGTGATCGGGGCAGGCAGCCCTTCGGCCCGGCGCAGCGCAGGCTCACCGCGCACATCGCGTCCCGGGCGTTCCTGGCCTGCGCGGGGGTGGCCGGTACGGCGCCGCGGCACACGGCGCCGAGTACGGTGCGCAGCCGGCGGGGCGGCAGCAGCGAGAGCGCGACGGCCGGGACGAGGACGAGGCGGGCGGCCAGCCGCCGGGGGAAGGGGACGCCGACGGGCCGCTCCAGGGCGCTGGGTGTGGTCATTGCGCCAGCCCCGACGCGCGGAGTTCCCGGACGAGTGCCTCGACGTCCTGCTGCGCCTGGGTGACGTCGATGTCGAATGCGCCGGTGAGCGCGGCCACCGCGTCGGCCTCGTCACCGCCGGCCATCAACGTGTCCACCACCAGCCCGGCGGTGGGATTCAACTCCCAGTACTCCCCGGCGCGCTCGTCCAGGAGGACGGTGCCGTAGTCGGTCTTCGCCGTCGAGACGTCGGCGCCGAACCGTAGTGCCATGGGATCCCTTTCCGTCGTACGCCCAGGGGGGCGAGTGGCCCGGGGCGGTGCTTCGCGCTCTAGGACGTGGTGGAGGCCGGGGCCGCCGAAGGGCGGGCGAGGCCGCGCAACCACACTTCGGCGGCGATGGTCGAGTACAGGACGGCGTCGCGCAGTTCGGGGGTGGCCGGGCGCTGGGCGAGCCGGCGCAGCGCGTCGCCGTCGACCAGCCCCAGCTGTTCCAGCCGCGAGTCCTCCCACAGCGCCAGCAGGTCCGCCCGGTGTTCACGCAGCCCGTTGGCGGCGTCCATGGAAGCCGCGGCCTTGTTGGTGCGGCGCAGGCATTCCTCCGGCACGATGCCCGCCATGGCCGCGGTCAGGAGCGGTTTGTACTGCCAGGGCGTCACGCGTTCGCTCGGGCGGACCGCGAGGCAGGCCTCGATCACACGGTCGTCGAGGAACGGTGATGCCATCGGTACGCCGGCCCGGGCGGCCATCCGGTCCCACTGGCGGATGATGCGGGTGCAGGAGCGGATCTGTTCCAGGTCGGCGTGCAGGCCGCGGTCCGGGTGCAGCGGGACGGCGCTCGCGGCGGCCTCGCGCAGTGCCCGCCGGGCCATGCGCTCGGCGTCGGGGGTCACCCAGTCGAACAGGCGCGGCGCCATGCCCCAGCCGAGACTGGTGCTGACGGAGGGGGGCAGCGGTCCGCGCAGGCGGGTTTCCGAGTCGGCCAGCCACTTCCCGTACGGCCGGGAGTCCGCCAGCGCGCGTGCCGTGTCCCCGAGCGGCCACTGCCACAGGGCCCTGAATCCGCGCAGCCGGCCAAGGGCGAACAGCGGGCGGGTACGCGCCAGACGGTGGTAGTAGGCCTCGGAACACCAGGCCACGTGGTCGCCGCCGATGCCGGTCAGATGCAGCCGGCTGCCCCGCTCCGCCAAGCCCGGCAGGTGGTGGAGGACCCGGGAGCGGTCCATGACGCCGATGGTCGGCTCGTCCAGCAGGTCGTCGATGCCGAGCAGACCGGTGTAGACGAGTGGTGAGGCGTCGGCGTCCCAGATCACATGGTCGATGTCCGGCAGGTGCCCGGCGGCCCGTTCGGCCCAGTGCAGATCGGTGTCGGCGGGATCGCGCCCCGGCCAGGTGCTGGCCACCACCCGCGCCGGCGAGCGGTCGGCCAGGAAGCAGATGGAGGTGGAGTCCAGCCCGCCGGACAGGTCGCAACTGACCACGCCCCCCTGCCGGGTGCGGGCGTCGACGGCCTCGATGAGGGCTTCCCGGACGGCGGGAGCCGCCTCGGCGAGCGGCCGGACCGGTTCCGGCGGGCTCCACCAGCGCGCATGCCGTACGGTGCGCCCGTCCGCCGCGACGATCAGCGCGTCCTGCGGGGAGACGGCCGTAACCTCCCGCCACAGCGGCCTCTCGGACAACGGGTGGGGAACCGGCCACAGCAGCCGGACCGCCAGCTGCTCGCGGTCGGGCTCGGCGCCCAGCGCGGAGGCGAGTACATCGGCGCTGGTGGCGGCCACCCGCACGCCGCCGACATCCGCGTGGAAGACCAGCCGCAACCCGGACCCGGTTCCCTGGACCCTGAGCCGCCCGTCGAGCACGGCCACCAGGTGGAAGCTGCCGGGCAGGGACCGGGCCAGCGCGTCGAGCTCCGCGAGGTCGCGCAGCCGGGCGGCGCGCCGCCCCAGCTCTGAGGCTTCGACCGGGCAGCACCCGATGACGGCGAGGGCGGCGGGGCCGGCGCGCGCGGTGACCATCTCCTGGTCGTCCCACTGTCCGACCAGCCAGGGCCGGCCCGAGGGGTATTCGAGGGTCCGTGTTCCGGGGCGGGAGAAGGAGCGGGCCACGGCGGCCGCGTCCGCACGGTCGGTGAAGACCGCGAAGTGCGCGTCGCCGGGGCCCGTCCCCGCACTCTCGTGCAGTTCAGTCATGACGTCGGGTCGAGAACTCTCGCCGTCAGTTCTTGCTCAGGATGAGCCGGTCGTTGCCGGAGCTCTGCAGGAGCCCGGTCTTCTTGCGGAACGTCCCGAGCCGGACCAGGGTCGGCGCTTCGTAAGCCTTCTTCATGGCCACTCCTCACTACCGGTGTCACGCCGCCTCCCTGTCCGACCGCGAACCGGAAACCGGTTCCCAGCCGTCCTGTCCGGGATCCATCGGGGACCCGGACCAGGAAGCGGGCGCACTCCCAGCTACCCGCATGATCCGATGCGATGGCAAGACCGCCAAAGTAAGTCGGTTCATATGCAAAGTGCGAACGTGGCCAGATGGCGACGCCGAGATCAGCGGGACCTGTCAAGGTGCGCGTGGCAGGGAAAAACGTTTCGACCTGCGCACGCGCAGCCTCCTCGGGCCGAGCCGAGGCGGGCGCACCACGGGAGCGGAAAACAGCCACCCGGCATACTCCGTTTTCCCGTTTTCCCGCCGAGCTTCTTTCGCCACTTCTGCTTCCCGGCGGGGTAGACGGATGCCATGAGCGCTGTGAACGTCGTACACGCCGTGGAAGAGGCCCGGGGCGAAGGGGGTGCGGCCGGGCGGGTCTGGTACGCGGCCTACGGCTCGAACATGCACCTGGACCGGCTCGCCTTCTACCTCGCCGGGGGGACTCCTCCCGGGGCGGCGCGGACGTATCCGGGATGCCGCGATCACCGGGCGCCGGAGCGGTCGGTGGCGGTCGAGCTGCGGGGGCGGCTGTACTTCGCCACCGAGTCCGCGGTGTGGAGCGGGGGGAGGGCCTTCTACGACCCCGCGGCAGGCGGGCGCACCCGGGCGCGCGCGCACCTGGTGACGGCGCGGCAGTTCTCCGACATCGCCGCGCAGGAGATGTACCGGGCTCCCGGCCGCGATCTGGACCTCACCACCGTCCTGCGGGAGGGCCGCGACGAGGTGGGGCCCGGCCGGTACGAGACGCTCGTCTGCCCCGGCCTGCTGGAGGGCATCCCCGTACTGACCTTCACCGCGCCCTGGACGATGTACGAAGTGGACTGGGTCAAGCCGTCCGCCCCGTACGTCCGGTACCTGGCGGCGGGAATGCTGGAGACCGGCCCCTGGGACGAGCGGTCCGTCGCCGAGTACCTCGCCGGGTGCCCCGGGGCGAGCGGCCGGTGGAGCGCCGAGGAGATCGTGGACCTCCTGACTTCGGCCTGACCTCGATCTGCCAGGGGCGCGTCAGGGGCGCAGGACGGCGCGGCGCCAGGTGGTGGTGGTGCGGGTGGTGTGAGGGGTGGCGGGGGCCGTGGTGATGTGGAGCTGCGCGTCCAGGCCGAGGACCGCCGTCGTGGCCGTGCCGGCCGGTTCGAGGACGGCCGCCGGAGCGCCCGCGTACAGCATCTGGGACTCCGTCCACGCCGGAGGGCCGCCGAGCCCCGTGGTGCTGATGGCGCCGGTGTTCGCGCGGCCCGAGATCAGCCGGCCCGCGGCGCCGACCGCGCCGTAGCCGGCCCGGCCGCCCGCCTCCGAGACGCTGGAGACCTGCGGCTTGCCGGCGCCCGCCGTGACCAGGGCGGTGCGCACCACTCCCGAGTCGGGCCGGCGGAAGTAGAGGCGCACTCCCGCGCCCTCCGCGACCGCCGAGAGGGGGACCGTCGTGGCGGGCAGGCCGGTCGGCGCAGGCCCGGCCAGGGGCGCGCCCGGCTCCGGCTGGATCCAGGCGAGCACCGATCCCGTGGTGGTGGCGTACACGTGGAGCCGCCCGGCGTAGTCCACCGCCGTCACCGGGTCGCTCTGCAGGTCCTCGCCGCCCAGGCGCTGCCAGGGGGAGAAACCGCCGTCCGGCAGCTGGGTGCGGGCGCGCAGGGTGCGGCGGGAGTCGCGGAGGTAGACGGTCAGGCGGCCTTCGCCGTCGACGGCCGCCGAGGGCGCGCTGATCGCCGAGGTGCCCTGCTCGTCGCCCTCCTCGGGGGTGCCGAGGGACTGCCACGGGCCGAAGGGGCCGTCTGGCGCGGACTGGACGGCGTACACGACCTCGCGCCGGTACTGCTCGGGCAGCTCGCCGAAGACGGTACGGGTGGCGAGGACGGTGACGCGGCCGTCGGGGAGGCGCGCGGCGGTGGCGCCCGGGTCGATGCCGGTGCCCGGGAGGAGGACGGGCCCGGTCCACTCGCCCGCGCCGGCCGCGCTGGCGGCGGCGACGGTGGTGGGCGCGCCGGCCGCGCCGGCCCGGGGGCCCGTACGGGTCCAGTACGCCATCTGGCCGTCCAGCGCGGCGAACGCCCAGAGCCGGCCCGGCGTGCCCTGGACCAGCCAGGAGCTGTGGTCACCACGGGCGTAGCGCAGGGACTGCGCCCAGTTGTTGCCGGTCGGGTTGCCCGCGACCTTGCGGTCGCCGCAACCGGAGGGGCTGGCGCAGTGGTCCTCGCGGTCCTGCCAGGCGTACGTCCGCAGGAAACCGGTCTTCGTCTCGGCCGTCTGCGGGTCCAGCGCGTGGGGGAGGGTGCCGTTGTGGTAGCCGAGGTAGGTCTGCACCGAGAAGTGCGGGCGGTCCCCGGCCTGGGCGGCGTAGGCCGCGGTGGCCGCTTGCGCGAAGCGGGCCCCGTACATGTGGTCCTGGTGGTCGGTGTACTTGCCGGTGTGGTCGTACCGGCCCGGCGTCGGGTCCTGCATCCGTATCGTCGTCGGCTTGTACCGCTCCAAGATGCCCGCTATCGCCGCTATCGCCTGGTCCTTGGTGTAGGCGTACGGCTGCTTGACCGGCGTGCCGGAGGCCAGCTGGGCGTGGAGCGCGGGTATTCGCCCGTTCCACAGGCCGCGCAGGCTGTCCGGGCTGTCCCCCAGCGGACTGCGGGCCTCCCGCAACTGGAGCCAGACGAGGTTGACCTGGGGCTGGGCGAGGAGGACGTCGAGCTCGGCCTGGCCGCCGCCCGCGGTGGGTATGACCGTACGGCTCCAGGCGCTGGTGCGGTCGCCGGTGGCCATCTGGGCGTAGGCGGCGCGTATGCCGTTCTGCCGGGCCTCGGCGTAGTGGGCGCGGTCCGCGGGCTGCTCCGGGTCCGTGGCGGCGCCGCCGCGGGCCTGGTTGCGGCCGTCGGCTTCGCCGGAGGTGAGGTACGCGGTGGTGACCCGGGTGCCGGCGCTGAGCGACCGGCTGAGGTCCGGGTTCATGAAGAACAGGTCGTCGTCGGGGTGGGCGACGACCTGGACGACCGACCCCGCCGTGGTGCTCGGGGGGACGGCGGCCGGACTCTTCACCTGGGTGGCCTCGGCCGCGGTCTGCTGGCCGGTGGCCACGCCCAGCACGCCGGTGGCGCCGGCGGTCAGCACGGTGAGCAGGGCCGCGAAGCGGCGGCGGGACAGGGTCATCGGCTACGCCTTGGGGGGTTCGTTCCGGGCGGAAAACCGCTGGGCAGTCAGAGAGAGGCCACATCGGGGAACTTGGTTCACCGATGGCGCCGATGACTCCTGCTTTCCGAAATGACCGGACGTGATTGTTCCTTGTGCGGGATTTGATCAGGATATGTGATCGAAATGTGGACGGAGTCCGTCCGCCCCTCGGGTCAACCGGCGGAGAGAGCCGGGCTTTTGAGGTGTGGTGCGCTACTTATGTCTTATGTCTCAGATGTACGAATTTGCGGTGGTTGCGACAGGCGCGGGGACCGCTGTGGTCCGCGTCGACCGAGGTAGGAGCGGTGAGTTGAACACCGCGCCGGTGATTCCCGCCACTAACGCCGGTCCGCCACCGCTGTGACTCCGGCCACTCCCGTGACCCGCGCCGCGGCTGCCAACCCGCCCCTGTCGTGACCGACACCACTGCTGTGAACTCCGCCACCGCTGTGACGCGCGCCACCGCGGAGACGCGGCGGCGGCAGTGCTGGGGCCACGCGGCCAGACGGCGGGGACTGCGTCAACTCACGCGTTCACGGCGTCACGTTGCGCGGGCCCACCGGCCGCCACGGCGCCAGGTGCGCGTCCGGATTGTCCGTCGTCGAGGTCACGTACAGCCGTGCGTCCAGTCCCCACCACCGCCAGGCTGACCATGTTGCGCCCGGTCTTCGTGAAGGAGGGCGCGCCGACGAACATCAGCGCCGACCGCTCCCACGGCCGGCCCCGGCCGACCTCGGAGCCCAGCTGCCCGCCCGCCGCGCGGCCCGCCAGTACGTGCCCGCTCGCCGTCACCGAGCCGAAGCCCTGGAGTCCGCCGAGGTCTGTGAGGTGGTTCACCTTCAGTCCGCCCTCACCCGTCATGAGGGCGGTACGGACATTGCCCGAGCCCGGCTTGCGGAACCACAGCCGTACGCCGCCCTCGCGCCCGTCAGCCGTGAGCGGGATCGTGGTGTCCGGCAGCCCGGTGGCGGTGGCCGCCCCCAGCGGCGCCCCCGGCCCCGGCTGCACCCAGCCCGTCACCGTCTTGGATGTGGTGGCGAACACCATGCGCCGCCCGGCCCCGTCCGTCGCGGTGGCCGGGGTGCCGTGCAGGTCGGCGCCCCCGTACCGCTCCCACGGGCCCCAGGTCCCGTCCGCCCGCTGCACCCGCCCGCGCAGGGTGTACGCGCCGTCGCGGACGTACGCCGCCAGTTGCCCGGTGCCGTCGACCGACACGGCGGGCGCGCTGATGTCGGAGGTCCAGTCCGCGTCCGCGCTCTCCGGGGTGCCCAGCGACTGCCACGGTCCGAACTCCTCCGACCCCGGGGCCTTCTGGAGGGTGTGAACGACCTCACGGCGGTAGTCCGCGGGCTTCGCGCCGAAGGAGGTGCGGGAGCCGAAGGCGGCTATGCGGCCGTCCCGCAGGGTGACCGTGGACATGTCCGGGTCCATGCCCGTGCCGTCCAGCAGGGCCGGCCCGCTCCAGCGGCCGACCGGGCCCGCGCGGTGCCAGACGGCGACCTGGCCGTCGAGCACCTTGAAGGCCCACAGTCCGTGCTCCGCGTCGGAGGTCAGCCAGGAGGTGCTGGTGCCGGCGACCGTACGTGCCGCGAGGTGAGCGCCCGCTCCGGATAGGCTCGCCCCAGGTACGCCGGACAACCGCGGGAGGCGGCGGGATGACAGTCCCGGGACGCAGGAGCAGCACCGTCACCCAGCTGCTGCGCAGCGGGTTCACCGACCCCTCCGCCGCCGCCCGGCTGCTCGACGCCGACGTGCTGGCCGCCGTACGCGCCGATCCGGTGCTCATCGACGCGCTCGGCGCGACCGCCGATCCCGATCTCGCCCTCCTCGGCCTGGTCCGCCTCGCCGAGGCGCAGCCGCCCGAGGAACTCCGGGGACTCCTCGGCACCCTCGTCAGCGCCAAGCCGCTCCGCGACCGGCTGCTCGGGGTCCTCGGCGCCTCCGAGGCCCTCGGCGACCACCTGGCCCGCCACCCCCACGACTGGCAGGCGCTCGTCACGTACGAGGCCGCCGACCTGCACCCCGGCCTGCCCTACTTCGAACGCGGGCTGGCCGACGCGCACGACCCCGTCGCGCTGCGCATCGCCTACCGCCGCTGCCTGCTCTCCATCGCCGCCCGTGACGTCTGCGGCACCATCGACGTCGCCCAGACCGCCGCCGAGCTCGCCGACCTCGCCACCGCCACCCTCCGGGCGGCCCTGCGCATCGCGAGCGCCGCCGCCCCCGAGGACGCGGCGCAGTGCCGCCTCGCCGTCATCGCGATGGGCAAGTGCGGCGGCAACGAGCTGAACTACGTCTCCGACGTGGACGTCATCTTCGTCGGGGACACGCCGCACACCAACGGCGGCTCCGGCGCCGACGAGGGCAAGGCCCTCCAGGCCGCCACCCGGCTGGCCTCCCACCTCATGCGGATCTGCTCCGAGACCACCGTCGAGGGGACCATCTGGCCCGTCGACGCCAACCTCCGCCCCGAGGGCCGCAACGGCCCCCTCGTCCGGAGCCTCTCCTCCCACCTGGCCTACTACCAGCGCTGGGCCAAGACCTGGGAGTTCCAGGCCCTGCTCAAGGCCCGCGCCGTCGCGGGCGACCCCGAACTCGGCGCCGACTACATCCACGCCATAACGCCCTTGGTCTGGCAGGCCGCCGAGCGCGAGAACTTCGTCCCGGACGTCCAGAAGATGCGCCGCCGCGTCGTCGACAACATCCCCGCCTCCCAGATCGACCGCGAGCTCAAACTCGGCCCCGGCGGACTGCGCGACGTCGAGTTCGCCGTGCAGCTGCTCCAGCTCGTGCACGGCCGCAGCGACGCCACCCTGCACTCCGGCACCACCCTCGACGCCCTGCACGCCCTCGCCGCCGGCGGATACGTGGGCCGCGCCGACGCCGCCCAGCTGCACGACGCGTACCGCTTCCTGCGCGCCATGGAGCACCGCATCCAGCTCTACCGGCTGCGCCGCACCCACCTCGTCCCGGAGGACGAGAAGGACCTGCGCCGCCTGGGCCGTTCCCTGGGGCTGCGCACCGAACCGGTCGCCGAGCTCCACAAGGCCTGGCGGCGGCACGCCTCCGTGGTCCGCCGCCTCCACGAGAAGCTCTTCTACCGGCCGCTCCTCGACGCCGTGGCCCAGCTCACCCCCGGCGAGACCCGGCTCTCGCCGCGCGCCGCCGGCCAGCGCCTCGAAGCCCTCGGGTACGCCGACCCGGCCGCCGCCCTGCGCCACCTCGAAGCACTCGCCTCCGGCGTCACCCGCAAGGCCGCCATCCAGCGCACCCTGCTGCCGGTGATGCTCGGCTGGTTCGCCGACTCCGCCGACCCGGACGCCGGCCTGCTGAACTTCCGCAAGGTCTCCGACGCCCTGGGCAAGACGCCCTGGTACCTGCGGCTGCTCCGCGACGAGGGCGCCGCCGCCGAGAACCTCGCCCGGGTGCTGTCCGCCGGGCGCCTCGCCCCCGACCTGCTGATGCGCGCCCCCGAAGCGGTGGCCCTGCTCGGTGACCCCGAAGGCCTGGCTCCCCGTACGCACGAGGCCCTCGAACAGGAGGTCCTCGCCGCCGTGGGCCGCGCCCCGAACGCCGAAGCGGGCGTCGCCGCCGCCCGCGGGGTGCGCCGCCGCGAGCTGTTCCGCACCACGGCGGCGGACATCATCGGCTCGTACGGTACGGAGGAGAACCCGGCCGAGGAGGACCACGGGGCCCTCGTCGACCGGGTCGGCGCAGCCGTCTCCGACCTCACCGCCGCCACCATCGCCGGGGCCCTGCGCGCCGCCGTACACGACCACTGGGGCGACACCCTGCCCACCCGCTTCGCCGTCATCGGCGTGGGCCGCTTCGGCGGACACGAGCTGGGCTACGGCTCCGACGCCGATGTGCTCTTCGTCCACGAGCCCCGCGAGGGCGTGCCCGAGCAGGAGGCCGCGAAGGCCGCCCAGACGGTCATCTCCGAGATGCGCCGCCTGCTCCAGCTGCCCTCCGCCGACCCGCCGCTGCTCATCGACGCCGACCTGCGCCCCGAAGGACGCTCCGGCCCGCTGGTGCGCACCCTGTCCTCCTACGCCGCCTACTACCGGCGCTGGGCCCTGACCTGGGAGAGCCAGGCCCTGCTGCGCGCCGAACCGGTCGCCGGGGACGAGGAGATCGGCCGCCGCTTCATCGAGCTGATCGACCCGCTGCGCTACCCCATGGAGGGCCTGAGCGAGCACGCCGTACGGGAGATCCGCCGGCTCAAGGCGCGGATGGAGTCCGAGCGGCTGCCGCGGGGCGCCGACCCGACCCTGCACACCAAACTCGGCCGCGGCGGGCTCAGCGACGTCGAGTGGACCGTCCAGCTCATCCAGATGCGGCACGCCTGGGTCGAACCGGGCCTGCGCACCACCCGCACCCGCCGCGCCCTCGCCGCCGCCCACGCGGCCGGGCTGATCCCGACCGAGGAGGCGCAGATCCTGGACGAGGCCTGGGTGCTGGCCACCCGGGTGCGCAACGCCGTGATGCTGGTCCGCGGCCGCGCCGGCGACACCTTCCCGTCCGAGGCGCGCGAACTGGCGGCGGTGGGCCGCTACCTCGGCTACGCCCCCGGCACGGTCGGCGAGATGCTGGAGGACTACCGCCGTACGACGCGCCGGGCGCGGGCCGTCATGGAGGAGCTGTTCTACGGGGCCGCGTAGGGCGAACCTTCGGCTCCAACCGGCCCCCGGCCCCTTCGGTGGTGTCAGCGCGCCGCGCCGAAGGCCTGGGTCCAGTAGTGGTTCGGCTGCGCCAGGCCGATGCCGATCTCCTTGAAGGAGCAGTTCAGGATGTTCTGCCGGTGGCCGGGGCTGTTCATCCAGCCCTCCATGACCTTCTGCGCGGTGCTGTAGCCGTAGGCGACGTTCTCGCCGTAGGTGCTCCACGCGTATCCGGCGCGGGTGATGCGCTGGCCCGGGTCCGAGCCGTCGGAGCCCGTGTGGGACATGTTGCTGTGAGCGGCCATGTCCTGGCTGTGGTCCTGCGCGGCCCGCGTGAGCTTGGCGTTCAGGGACACGGCCGGGCAACCGGCCGCGGCGCGCTCCTGGTTGACGAGGGCGAGGACCTCGGCGGCGGCGCCGGTGGCCGGGGCGGCGGTGGTCTTCGCGGGCGCGGGCGCGGGCTCCTGCGGCTTCTTGGTGGGCACCGGCGGCTTGGCGGGCTGCTGCGGCGTCTGGGGGGCCTGGGGGGCCTGTACGACCGGCTGCGCGGGCGTGGGCGCGGCGGGGGTGCTCGGAGCGGCTTCGGCCGGGCTGCTCGGCGGCGCGCTGGGAAGCGGGGCCTCGACCGGCGGCTGGGCGGTGGGGGCAGCCGGGGGCGCGGACGGCGAGGGGCGGCTTTCTGACCGGCTCGCGGCCGGGGCGCGGCCGTCGTCGTCCGAGCCGAAGCAGGCCATGGCGGTGGTCGGAACGCCCACGATCGCCAGCGCGCTGACGGCGATGGCTATCTTCCGGTACTGCTTCTTCTTCCGATGCCTCTGCATGCGTGACCTCATTCGGTGATCGCGAAGCTTCCGGCGCCGGAACTGCGCGTCGCCGGAGGAGCCGCCATTCTTAAAAGCCCGCGAACGGCCTGGCAAGTTCCCGTTTCCCGTGCGGCCCGGCCCTTCGGCACCGGGCTTGAAACGGGCCGGTGAACGTGCTTGGTCACGATCCGGTCACTTCCGCCACCGGCTGAGGGGTTCTCAGAAACAGCCGTGACCAGGCGGATGGGGGGCGAGCCCACCGGTACGGCCGATTCCGTTCCCGCAGTTGAGGGGAATGTCGATTCCAAACGGACAAATATCGAAATGTCGGCGGGACTCGACGTGTGAGCGGAGGGCGCATGCCGATTCAAGCCTCGTGACGCATGTCACGTTTCCGATGCGGAACCACCCGCCCCGCACCACTGCTGGCACCAGTGCGGGGGAGCGTCGCCCTGAGAGGCGCCGGGGCGGCGCGGTCGTGGCGGGTTTCAGCCGGGGGCGGGGGGAGAAGTAAGCAGGTGTGTTCCTGCCGTGGGGCAGGAGCGTGCGGCGGGACGGGGGATGGCGATGGGCACTGCTCGTGGTGGGGAGCAGGAGTGGATGGATCTGGCGGACGCGATCACGCTGTTGAGGGATCAGGTCGCTGAGGCGCAGCAGCGGATTGCCAGTCCTGGTGGTACGGGGGGCGGTGACAAGGGGCTGTTGTTCACGCTGGGGGAGATCACGCTTGAGTTGGGCATGGAGCTGTCGCGTACCCAGGGGGCGGATGGTGGGCTGCGGTTCAGCGTCGTCAGTCTGGGCGCCAAGAAGGAGTCGGGGGACCGGGCGACCCACACGGTGACGGTGCAGCTGAAGGCGCATGCGCCGGACGGCGGCGACATCGAGATCAGCGACGTCGAGTAGCCCCCGGCCAGGGGCCGGGGTCGGGGTCGGTGCATGTGCAGTGATGAGCGTGGGGGGGCGTGTGGAGTTCGACCGCCGGGTGCAGATCCGGGTTCGTAAGTCCGACACGAATCAGCGGGTGCTCGGTTCAGGGTATCTGGTGGCGCCGCGCCTGGCGCTGACAGCCGCTCACGTGCTTGACGGCATGGCCGACGCAGGCCAGGGGGCGGTAACGGTGTCCCGTCCGGACACGGGATGGGGGGAGTTTCCCGCGACCGTGCGCTGGCGGCGCAAGGACGAGGCGGTGGATGCCGCGCTGATCGAAGTCGACGACGGTCACGGTTGGTCTACGCCGGACTCGCTTGCCGATCTGCTTACTCGGCCGCCCCAGCGGTTCGGCCGCCTGATCGGCACGCGCCCGTACCCGGTAACGCTGGTGGGTTTTCCCCGTATGCAGAAGGACCCCCGGGACGGGCGCCGCTTGGACGAGCAGTTGACCGGGCACATCGTGCCGGGTACCGGTCTCCTCGCCGGCCACTACGAGATCTTCAGTATCGCCCCTACCGTGCCGTCGGTCGGCGGGGCGGGCAGCCGCTGGTCGGGGATGTCGGGGGCCGCCGTTCTCAGCGACGACCCTTTGACCGGGGACTTGCTGTGCGGAGTCGTACGCCGGGACCGGCAGGCCGACGGCGGCGCGCGCTTGACCGCCACCCCCGCCGCCGAGCTCTTGGCCGACGACGACTTCCGCGCCCGGATCACCAAGCACACCGACTGGGAACCGGACCTGGAGCTGGTCGAAGCGGCCGCCTTGCTCGCCCCGGCCGCATCCGACCGGGACCTGAACTCGCCGGCCGCGCTGCTGCGCGCGGACGCCGAAGCCGTCGCGTTCCACGGCCGCGACGACGAACTCGCCGCCCTGTGCGCCTGGTGCGAGACCGGGCCGGCCGCTCTCTCGGTGTGGGTGACGACTGGGCCCGGCGGTCAGGGCAAGACCCGCCTGGCCCGCCGTCTCACCACCCTTCTCAGCCGCCGGGGGTGGGCTGCCGGGCACCTGCGTTCGGAGCTCACCGACCACGACGCGTCACCCGACTTCTCCGCGCTCGCCACGGCGCTGCCCCTGCTCGTCGTCGTCGACTACGCCGAGACCCGCCCCCGTCTGGTCCGGCGCCTGATCGCCCAGCTGCACCGCTCCCGCCACCGTGTGCGCGTCCTGTTGCTGGCCCGCTCGGATGGGGAGTGGCGTACGGACGCGCTCAACGCCGCCCCTGCCGTGCGCACCCGGCTCACCGCGGCTCTCGTCGCTCCGCTCGCCCCGCTGACCCTCCGCAATGAGCCCGACCAGGGGCGTTTGATCGTGTGCTCGCAGGCTGCGAAGGACTTCGCGCGCCTGCTGCCCCATGTGCCCAGCGTTCCCGCACACGACTGGGCGGCCCTCGCCGAAGCCCTTCAGCCGCCCGACGACCTGAACCATCCCCGTTACGACAACGCGCTGACGCTGCACATGACCGCCCTGGTCACTCTGCTGCAGCAGGGCCCGGGCCCCATCGTCAGCGCCCCTGGAACTCCGGCGGAAGAAATCCTGTTATCCCACGAAGAACGCTTCTGGGAGACCAGTGCCGACGCTCCCGCCTACAAGCTGAAGCTGCCCACCCGGGCCCTCGCCGCGGCGGTCGCCGCCGCCGCGCTGTGCGGAGCCGCCAGCGAGGAAGAGGCTGCCTCCGTCATCGAGACGGTCCCCGGCCTGCCCGCCGACAGAGCGGCAGGCGTCGTCCATTGGCTGTCCAAGCTGTACCCGGCCGATCTCGACCGCTTCTGGGGTTCCCTCCAGCCCGACCGTATCGCCGAGTACCACGCCTCGCGCGTGCTCGCCGACGACCGACTCAGCCTGCCCGCTCTTCTGACCGCGGCCGCACCCGGACAACAGGCGCAGATCATCATCGTCCTGGCCCGCGCCGCCATCGGCCACTACAACGCCGGCCGTGTCGCTGGCAGCGAACGCCTTCTGGGCGCTTTCTCCGCCGCCCTGGACGGAGTCCCCCTCGCCTACCAGGCAGTCCAGACCGCTACCGCTGCCCTGCCGTACCCCTCCCGCATCACCGCCCGCCTCGCGGTACGGCTCAACGCCGCCCTCGTGCAAGCCGATCGGCAGATCGCGCGGCACGATCCTGCCGCGCACGCACCCGAACTCGCCCGGTCGCTGACCAACTGCAGTCTTCACCTGGCGCAGGTGGGGGAGCAGGCGGAAGCCCTCACCATGACCGAGCAGGCGGTGGAGATCTACCGCCATCTGGCGAAGGACGACCCCGCCGCGTACGAAGCCGACCTCGCCCGCTCGCTGACCACCCTCGGCAACCACCTGGCGGACGTGGGCCGGCAGGGCGAAGCCTTGACCGTCACCGAGCAGGCGGTGGAGATCTACCGCCATCTGACGAAGACCGACCCCGCCGCGCACGAACCCCCCCTCGCCGCCTCCCTCATCAATCTCGGCAACCGACTGGCGGAGATGGGCCGGCCGACCGACGCTGTCACGATCAGCGAGCACGGGGTGGCGGTTTTTCGTCGGCTGGCGAAGGACAACCCCGCGGCATACGAAGCTGAACTCGCCCGGTCGCTGCCCAGCCTGGGTGTTCATCTGGCGCAAGTGGGCCGGCAGGGCGACGCCTTCATCGTCACCGGGCAGTCGGTGGACATCTACCGTCGCCTCGCGAGGGACAACCCTGCTGCGTACGAACCCGACTTCGCCGGCTCGCTGACGAACTTCGGCAGCCGGGCGGGGGAACTCGGAGGCCTGAGCGAAGCCTTGTCCGTCACCGCGCAGGCGGTGGAGATCTTTCGCCGGCTGGCGAAGGACAACCCTGCCGCGTACGAACCCCGCCTCGCTCTCTCGCTGACGAATGCCGGCCTCTGGTCGGCGCGGTCGGGGCATCAGGAAGACGCTGTCACCATCACCGAGCAGGCCGTGGAGATTCTTCGTCGGCTGGCGCAGGACAATCCTGCCGCGCACGAGCCCCAGCTTGCTGTCTCGCTCATCAATCTCGGTATCTGGTTGCATGAGGGTGCTCAGCAGCGCCAAGCCCTTGCCGTCACCGCGCAGGCGGCGGAGATCCTTCGCCGGTTGGCGAAGGACAATTCCGCCGCGTACGCACCCGACCTCGCCCGGTCGCTGACGATTCTCGGCTCCTTTCTGGCGGAGGCGGGGAGCGAGACCCAAGCCCTCACCCTCACCGAGCAGGCCGTGGAGATCTACCGCCGGCTGGCCAAGGACAATCCCGCCGCGTACGGACCAGGCCTCGCCCGGTCGCTGACCAGCCTCGACGAGCGCCTGGAGGAGTCCGGGCGGCAGGGGGAAGCCCTTGCCGTCGCCGGACAGGCGGTGGAGGTCTACCGTCGGCTGGCGAAGGCAGACCCTGCCGCGTACGAACCTGACCTCGCCGCCTCGCTCATCAATCTCGGCGTCAGGGCGGTGGAGGCAGGCGGGTTGGGCCAAGCCCTGGCCGTCACCGCGAAGGCGGCGGAGATCCTTCGTCGGTTGGTGAAGGAGGATCCCGCCGCGCACGAACCCGAGTTCGCCCGTTCGCTGACCAACCTCGGTTCCTATCTGGCGCAGGCGGGCGGGCAGACGGAAGCCCTCAGCATGACCGAGCAGGCGGTGGAGATCTACCGCCGGCTGGTGCCGGACGATCCTGCCGCGTACGAGCGCGACCTCGTTCGGCCCCTGTCCGTCCTGGCCGTGCTGCTGTCGGACAAGAAGGATCTTCTCGGAGCACTGCGTGTCACCGGCGAGGTCGTGGAGTTCTGGCGCGCTCAAGTCGCCGTGACCCATCACGTGCCGCCAGAACTGCCCGCCATGCTGGACCTACAGGCGAAACTCCTGGACGGTCTGGGGCGTTCGCATGAGGCGGATGAGATCCGCGTATGGCTCGGGGAGCACGGGATCGCTCCCGGTCCGCATAGTTGACCAGCTCCGAGGCGTCCGGGAAGCCCCCAGACGCCTCACGTCGGTCCTCCGTCATCGGTCAGGCGACCAGACCCCTGATCGGCCTGGGGACCGGCATGCGGCAGCAGCAAGCCGCAACCCTAGCCGGAGCGTCATCTCTACGACGCGGACACACACCGCCAGAAGCTGCCGACCTTTCAGGCAAAAGACGGTTGCAGTACTAAGGGCTGGGGCGCTTGCGCAGGGCGCCGAGGTAGACGCCGATCAGGATGAGCGGGGTGCCGATCAGCAGCCCGGACGTGAGTGGTTCGTCGTCGAGCCAGGCGGAAAGGACGATCGTGACGACCGGGACGACGACGAAGACGTACGAGGCGCGCGAGGCGTCCCACCGGTGGACGACGAACAGGTAGAGGACGAAGGTCAGCACCGAGCCGCCGACCACGAGGTAGGCGAGCGCCCACCAGGTCGCCGCGCGGTCCGGCAGCCGCCAGGTATCGCCGGCCGCGAGCGAGCCGGCGAACAGCAGGACGGCGGCGGCGGTCATACCCACCGCGTTCATCGTCACCGCATGGACCTTCGGCAGCCGTCGTACCAGCACGGTGGCCTGCGCGAACGCCAGCATGCTGCCCAGGATCGCCAGGAAGGACAGCAGGGGCACGTCGCCCTCCAGCGGGGCCCGTGAGATGACGGCGACGCCCGCCGCGGCGAAGACGGTACCCACGGCTGCCATGAGCCGGAACCGTTCGAGCCGCTGCGCCACCGCGAGCAGCAGCGTGGCCAGCGGGACCAGGGAGAGGATGGTCTGGCCGAGTCCGGCGTGGATGCGGACCAGCGCGTAGTACGCGAGCGCGAACGTCACACCGAAGTTGAGTACGCCGAAGAGGACCGCTCCGGCGAGCGCCCTGCCGCGCGGGAACTCCAGTCTGCGTACGGCCATGACGGCCAGGAGCAGCAGGGAGGCGGCGCCGAAACGCAGGGCAGCGCCCCACAGCGGATCGAGTTCGCGATTGCTGAATCGGACGCCTACCGCGTTTCCGCCCGCGAGGACCGCGGTGGCGAGGAACGCGGCGGGTGTCAGGCGGTCTGCGGCTCGCTGCACCTGATCACCGTAGCCGCCGCGGTTCCCGGCCCGACCGGGACACACCCGCCCGCCTGGCGCGGGCCCCTCGGCGGCGCCGCTCGCAAGCTTCCCCGTGGGCATGTCGGTGACAGCCTTCGCTCCCAACCGACCCTGAGCGGAGCGGTCCGGGCGGGCCCGGAAAGACCCGGAGGACGGGCCCTAAGCGGCTGCCGCTGCGGGGGCGCAGTCGGTGCAGTGGGCCGGGGTGGCGGAGCGGATGGCGCGGTCGCAGTCCTCGCAGGAGCGGAGGGGGAGGATCACCCGGTCCGGGGGTGCGGGGCGCGCCGTCCAGGCGGCGTCCGGCAGGCGGGGCGGGATCAGTTCCCGCAGGCGGTGCGCGATCAGTGCCGCCGGGGAGTGGATCGACGCCAACGGCAGCGAGCGCGTCAGCGCGGCGATGACGGCACTCGGCACGAGCCCGCGCTCGAGCCAGACGGCCGCGGCGGGCGCCAGCCGCACCGTGTCGCGCTCGGACAGCACCAGCCGGGGATCGCGCAGCCGCAGCCGGGCCAGCAACTCGCGGGCCTGGAGCTCGGTTCCGGTGACGGCCGGGGCGGGGTGGGCCGCGGGTGCTGGGCCGGGCTCCGCGTCGGGTTCAGGCACCGGGTCGGGGTCCGGCTGGAGGCCCGGTTCCGGCTCGGGGATCGGGTCGGGGTCCGGCTGGGGGTCCGGGTCGGGGGTGGACCCCGACTCGGGTGCCGGGGGCGCGACGTGCCGCTCGCGGAGCGCCTCCGCCGCCCGGGCCGGCGGGTTGTTGTACGAGACGGTGCAGGTCACGACCCGCCCGGACGGCAGCCGTTCCTGGAAGCGGGCCAAGTAGCCGTGCTCCTCCAGCTCGTGCAGGGCGGCGGCGATGCGGACCTCGCCCTCGGGGAAGCGCTCGGTGAGGGCCTTGATGGTGACCTTGGCGCCCGCCCGCAGCGACTGGATGTGCGTGGCCACGCCGATCGCCGTCAGGCTCAGCTCGCGGTGCTGGGCGAGGTGGTTGCCGATCTTGACGTAGCCGCGGTGGTGGTCGTGGTTGATGTGCCGGATGCCCGACGGGACGCGCGCAGGCGCGCTAAGCTGCTGGTCAGCCATGGGAAGGTTTGCTCTTCCTCTGTGGTCAGGCCCTCGGCCGGGATGCCAGTCCCGTCGAGGGCCGATCGCGTTTATGGGGTTGTGTCGGAGTCAGAGTGCCCGGCGAATTGACATATGCGCCAGCCGGGGTGGGGTGATTCACCCGACCGGGTGAGAGGGGGAGGGGGGAGGTAAGGAGAGGTCATCTCCCCCGGTTATTGGTCTTTAGGCGTCGTGCCGCGCCAATCCCTGGTCCACCAGGTCGTGGAAACCTCGATCCGGTGAAATCGGGCTCGCCAAATCCATTTCCGCCCATACCGTCTTCACCGGCGCGGGCCCGTGATCGGTCCCCCAGCGCGCGGCGAGCGCGGCCACGAGGGCGAGCCCCCGTCCCGACTCCGCCTCTGCGCCCGGCAGCCCGTTGACTGCGGGCAGTCCGGACTCCCACCGGGTGTCGGACACCTCGATACGGAGCGTAGGCCCGGGCGCGATCCGCAACACGAGCCGGAAGTCCCGCCCCCGCACCCTCCCGTGCGTCACGGCATTAGCGGCGAGCTCGGCGACGACCTGCGCCGCGTCTTCGAACGGAAGCTTCTGTTCCGCAAGTTGGGCCACCGTGAGAGCACGGGCGGCGCGGGCTCCTCGCGGGGTGGAGGGGAGCGTGGCGACGAGGGAGATTTCCTGATTCACGTGACTCAGCGTGGTCATCCGTGCGTACTCTGAAAAGAGTTGAGGGTGCTGTGTACGGCGGCTGTCCAAAGTGGTCCTGCGGTGTCCTCCCGGTCCCATGGAGGTGGAAGTGAACACAGACGGCGCCGACGAGTCGAGCTGGGAACTCGACCCGGAGGACGAATCGGGGGCGGTCATCGCCACGGTGGGACGCCAGCTGAAAATGTGGCGCGAGGCCGCCGGACTTGACCAGGCGAAGTTCGGTGAGCGGATGGGTTACGGCCCGAACCTGATCTACAAGATCGAGCGCGGCTCCCGAATTCCCCGCCCCGAGTTCTTGGACAAGGCGGACGAGGTCCTCGGGGCGGGCGGCAAAATCGCCGCGATGAAGACCGATGTGGAACGGGCCCGCTATCCGAAGAAGGTCCGAGATCTGGCCAAGCTGGAGTCCGAGGCGATTGAGCTTGGCGCCTACGCCAGCATCGTCGTGCACGGGCTGCTGCAGACAGAGGAGTACGCCCGCGCCCTCTACGCGCAACGTCGGCCTGGGTACTCCGAGGACGAGATCGAGCGCCTGGTAGCCGCTCGCATGGCCCGCCAACAGATTCTCGGCCAACCGGCTGCCCCGCTGCTGACTGTCGTGCATGAGGAAACGGTGCTTCGGCGGCCTGTCGGGGGCAAGATGGTGTTGCGCCGCCAACTGGAACGCCTACTGGATGTGGGCGGTCTGCGGCAGGTCGAGATCCAGGTCATGCCCACAACCGTGGAAGAACACGCAGGGCTCGCCGGTTCACTCCAGTTGATGCGAATCAAGGATGGAACGACCGTGGGACACAACGAAGGTCAGCTGGTCAGCCGCTTGATCACCGACCCTAAAGATGTCCAGATCCTGGACATGCGCTATGGCATGATCCGGGCACAGGCGCTGACGCCTCGTGAATCGCTGACGTTCATCGAAAAGGTACTGGGGGAGACATGAGCATCAAGCCTTCGACTGAGGGCGCCTTTGCACTGACGTGGGTCAAGAGCAGCTACAGCACGAACGACGGGCCTGAGTGCGTCGAGGTCGCCTGGACCAAGAGCAGCTACAGCGCCAGCGACAGCAACGAGTGCGTCGAGGTCGCGACCACCGGCGGGGCCGTCCTCATCCGGGACTCCAAGAACAAGGACGGCGCACACCTGGCCGTCACCCCGGACACCTGGACCGGCTTCGTCGCGCACGCCGCTACCTCGTGAGGTAGGCCCATCGGCATGCGCCGGGGGCCCGGCGGGCCCCTCAGGCGCGGGTGCGGAAGCGGTTCAGCAGCTCCGACGCCGGGTGCGGGCCCGTGTGCTCAGGGTGGCGCGGCAGGTGGTGCGGGAAGGAGCCGAACCAGGTCCGCGAGACGGCGTAACCGAAGGCGAGGCAGAGCAGGCCGCCCACGGCGTCGAGCCAGAAGTGGTTGGCGGTGGCCACGATGACGACCAGGGTCAGCGAGGGGTAGAGGAGGCCTAGGATCCGGGCCCAGGGGGCGGAGGCGACCGCGTAGATCGTCAGCCCGCACCAGAGCGACCAGCCTATGTGCATGGAGGGCATGGCGGCGTACTGGTTCGACATGTGCTTGAGGTTCCCCGACGCCATGGAGCCCCAGGTCTGGTGGACCAGCACGGTGTCGATGAAGTTCTGCCCGTTCATCAGCCGGGGCGGCGCGAGCGGGTACAGGTAGTAGCCGACCAGGGCCACGCCCGTGGTGGCGAAGAGGACGAGGCGCGTGGCCGCGTAACGCCCCGGATGGAAACGGTAGATCCACACCAGTACGCCGATGGTCACGATGAAGTGGAGCGTGGCGTAGTAGTAGTTCATGCCCACGATCAGCCACGTCACCGAATTCACGGACCGGTTGACGGTCTCCTCGATGGCGATGCCGAGGGCGCGCTCCACGTTCCAGATCCAGTCGGCGTTCGCGAGGGCGGCCGCCTTCTGCTCGGGAACGGCGTTGCGGATCAGCGAGTACGTCCAGTAGCTGACCGCGATGAGGAGGATCTCGAACCAGATCCTGGGCCGGCGCGGGGCCCGCAACCGTGAGACGAGGGTGCGCTCGGACCCCGGGCGGGCCCCGCCCTCGGTCACGGTGGGTGACGAGACGGCCGTCCGGGTTTCCAGTGTCTTCACGCTCGCTTCACCCATGGGGAGAGAGTCTGCCAGATGCGGCCTCCCCTCCGATCATCCCCCGGGACGGTCTTCGGCGCAGCGGCTCCCCCTTGCGGAGGACCCGGACCCGGCAGGGGTTACCGGCGGTCGGGCCGGGCGGGCGTCGGGCGGTGCGGCCTACGCCTTGCGGGACTGCCCGGGGCCCGAGGCGGTGGAGCCGCGCACCACCAGTTCGGGCAGGAAGACGAACTCGCTGTGCGGGGCCGGGGTGCCGCCGATCTCCTCCAGCAGCGTCCTGACGGCCGCCTGCCCCATGGCCAGCACGGGCTGGCGGATGGTGGTCAGGGGCGGATCGGTGAACGCTATGAGGGGGGAGTCGTCGAAACCGACCACCGACACGTCCTGCGGCACCCGCAGACCCTGCTGCCGGGCGGCCCGGATCGCGCCGAGCGCCATCATGTCGCTCGCGCACACCACCGCCGTGCAGCCGCGCGAGATGAGGGCGGTCGCGGCGGCCTGCCCGCCTTCGAGCGTGTACAGCGAGTGCTGGATCAGCTCCTCGATCTCGTCCTCGCCGAGTCCGAGCCGCTCCTTCATCCCGAGCCGGAAGCCCTCGATCTTGCGCAGGACGGGCACGAACCGCTTCGGTCCGACCGCCAGGCCGATCCGGGTGTGCCCGAGCGCGGTCAGGTGGGTGACGGCGAGCTGCATCGCGGCCCGGTCGTCGGGGGAGACGAAGGGGGCCTGGACCTTGTCGGAGAACCCGTTGATGAGGACGTACGGAACGCCCTGCCCGCGCAGTTGCTCGTACCGGCCCATGTCGGCGGTCGTGTCGGCGTGCAGACCGGAGACGAAGATGATCCCGGAGACGCCGCGGTCGACCAGCATCTCGGTCAGCTCGTCCTCGGTGGACCCGCCGGGCGTCTGCGTCGCCAGGACCGGGGTGTACCCCTGGCGGGTCAGAGCCTGGCCGATGACCTGGGCGAGCGCCGGGAAGATGGGGTTGTCCAGCTCCGGGGTTATCAGTCCGACGAGGCCCGCGCTGCGCTGGCGCAGCCGTACGGGCCGCTCGTAGCCGAGCACGTCGAGCGCGGCCAGCACGGACTCACGGGTGCCGGCGGCCACACCAGGCTTGCCGTTGAGCACGCGGCTGACTGTGGCTTCGCTGACCCCCGCCTGGGCTGCGATGTCGGCTAGCCGTGCGGTCACGGATTGGACTGTACCGGTCGCACGTCACAATGCCCACCAGGTGCACGAATCCGGCGGCAGCAGCACCGTGCGGCCGTCCGTCTCGACGGGGGAGCTGGACAGCACCGGCCGTCCGGGCGCGGGGAGTTCGACCGGGGTGGGACGGGTGTTGAGGGTGCAGGCGAAGCCGGGGCGGGTGAAGAGGAGGACGCCTTCCGGTGCGGGCAGCCACCGCATTCCGCAGAGGCCGGGAGCTCCGGCGGCCGGCGCCTGCGAGGGGTCGGCCGAGCAGGGGTCACCGTACTGATCGTGACCCCGGTCATCGCCGCCCTGACCGTCCGGTCCGTGCTCACCGGGCAGACCGGCCTCCGGTGCGCCCAGGCCCGGCATGGCCCGGCGCAGTTCCAGGGCGGCGCGGTAGAGCTCCAGGGTGGAGTGGGGGTCGCCGGTCTGGGCGGCGACGCTGAGCTCGCCCCAGCCCGCCGGCTGCGGGAGCCAGCTGCCGACCGGGCCGAAGCCGTACGGCGGCTCCGCGCCGGACCAGGGGATCGGCACCCGGCACCCGTCGCGCAGCCCCTCCTGGCCCTCCTGGCCTTCCGTCCCGGCGGCGGGCTCCGGCCGGAGGTCCCCGCACCTCGCCTCGGGGACCTCCGGTACTGCCCCCGCCCCGAGCCCGGCCGCGGGCCGGCGCCCGCGGCGGAAGGCCGGGTCCTGGCGTACGCGGGCCGGGAGGTCCACCACCTCGGGCAGGCCGAGCTCCTCGCCCTGGTAGACGTACGCCGACCCGGGCAGCGCCAGCATCAGCAGCGCGGCCGCCCGCGCCCGGGCCAGGCCCTGCGCCCCGCCCCCGTACCGCGTCACATGCCGCACCACATCGTGGTTCGACAGCACCCACGTGGTCGGCGCCCCCACCGAGGCGGTGGCGGCCAGCGACTCGTCGATCACGGTGCGCATGGTGCCGCTGTCCCACGGGCAGTTCAGGAAGCGGAAGTTGAAGGCCTGGTGCAGCTCGTCGGGGCGGACGTAGAGGGCGAGCCGCTCGGACGTGGGCGCCCACGCCTCCGCGACGCCGATGCGCGGGCCCTCGTAGGAGTCCAGGAGCCGCCGCCAGGACCGGTGGATCTCGTGGACCCCGTCCTGGTCGAAGAAGGGGAGGGGCTCGGTGCCGATGAGGGTGGCCTGCGCGCCGCGGCCGATGTCCGGCAGCCCGGGGGCCTTGACCATGCCGTGGGCGACGTCGACGCGGAAGCCGTCCACGCCCAGGTCGAGCCAGAAGCGGAGCACGGAGGCGAATTCGGCGGCGACCTCCGGATGCTCCCAGTCGAGGTCGGGCTGCTCGGGGGCGAAGAGGTGCAGGTACCACTCGCCGTCCGGGACCCGGGTCCAGGCCGGACCGCCGAAGACGGACTCCCAGTCGTTCGGCGGCAGGGACCCGTCGCTCCCGCGCCCCGCGCGGAAGTGGTAGCGCTCCCGGGCGCCCTTCTCCCCGGCGAGGGCGGCGCGGAACCACGGGTGCTGGTCCGAGGTGTGGTTCGGCACCACGTCCACGATCACCCGCAGCCCGAGCGCGTGGGCCGCCCGGACGAGCTCGTCGGCGTCCGAGAGGTCCCCGAAGAGCGGATCCACCGCCCGGTAGTCGGCGACGTCGTAGCCGCCGTCCGCCTGCGGGGAGACGTAGAAGGGGGTCAGCCACACGGCGTCGACCCCGAGCCGGGCCAGGTGGGGGAGGCGGCTGCGCACCCCGCTGAGGTCTCCGATGCCGTCTCCGTCGCTGTCGGCGAAGGAGCGCACGTACACCTGGTAGATGACGGCATCACGCCACCAGCCGCCGCTCGCGGTCGCGTCGCTGGAAGCGCTTGCAAGACGGGAGGCGGTCAGCTCATGGGTCATATCGGGGTCAACGCGGGGACACGCCCCCTGGTTGCGGGCCTGAGGAGTCGAAGGTGACTCGAACTAACAGCAAGCGGCGGCAACCGTACGGACACACGGATGTAACGATCAGCGTCTCTTGCAGAAAATTGCCGCAAGCTCTTTCGGACAGCTTTCAGGCTTGTTACGTTCCTGGCAACTCGGGACCGCGAGGCGCGGCCGGGATCATCGAAGGAGTTCATATGCGGCGTGGCATAGCGGCCACCGCGCTGGTCGCGGCCCTGGCGCTCGCGGCGACGGCTTGCGGTGGTGACACCAAGGACGACGGTGGTGCGACCAAGGCCGGCGGCGAGCTTTCCGGCACGGTCACGTGGTGGGACACGGCGAACGACGCTGAGAAGGCGAGCTTCCAGAAGATCGCCGAGGCGTTCACGGCCAAGCACCCCAAGGTCACCGTCAAGTACGTCAACGTCCCGTACGGCGACGCGCAGAACAAGGTCAAGAACGCCTTCAGCAGCGGCTCCGACGCGCCCGACGTGATCCGCGCCGATGTCGGCTGGGTCGCCGACTTCGCCTCGCTCGGCTACCTCGACGAGGTGCCGGCCGAGACGGCGAAGAGGGTCGACGCCGAGTTCCTCCCGCAGGCCGCGGCCAGCGGGAAGTACGAGGGCAAGACCTACGCCGTGCCGCAGGTCATCGACACCCTGGGCCTCTTCTACAACAAGAAGATGCTCGCCGACGCCGGCGTCCAGCCCCCCACCACCCTGGAGGAGCTGAAGACCGCCGCCGCGGCCATCAAGGAGAAGACCGGCAAGGCCGGGCTCTACCTGCGCGGCGACGACTCCTACTGGTTCCTCCCCCTGATCTACGGGGAGGGCGGCGACCTGGTCGACGCGAAGAACAAGACGGTCACCGTCGACAACGCGGCGGGCGTCAAGGCCTTCAAGACCGCCCGCGACCTGGTCACCTCCGGCGCGGCGATCACCAACGCCACCGACGGCTGGAACAACATGCAGACGGCCTTCAAGACCGGCCAGGCCGCCATGATGATCAACGGTCCCTGGGCCGTCGCCGACAGCTACGCCGGCGACCAGTTCAAGGACAAGGCCAACCTGGGCGTCGCCCCGGTCCCGGCCGGTTCGGTCAAGGCGGGCGCCCCGCAGGGCGGCCACGACCTGGCCGTCTTCGCGGGCTCCAAGAACCGCGCCGCCGCCCACGCCTTCGTGGAGTACATGACCTCCCAGGAGGTCCAGGTGCAGTCCGCCAAGGAGCTCAGCCTGCTCCCGACCCGGACCGCCGCCTACGAGCAGCCGGACGTCAAGAGCAGCGAGATGGTGCAGTTCTTCAAGCCGGCCGTGGACAAGGCCGTCCAGCGCGCCTGGATCCCGGAGAACGGCTCCCTCTTCGAGCCGCTGAAGGTCGAATACACCAAGGCGATCACCGGGTCGTCGACCCCGGAGGAAGCCGCCAAGGCGACCGGCGTCGAGTTCCGCAAGATCCTCAAGGGCTGGAAGTAACGAAACATGGCTGCTCACACCAGCCAGTCGGTGGCGAAGGCCGCGGGTGACGGAGTCGGGAACGACGCCGCCGCCCGCGGCCGGAGCCGCATGACTGACAGCGACCGCGGAAACCGCGGCGGGTCCGGCGCGCACCGGCCATCCGGGCTGCGGCGCGCCCTCGCCACGCACTGGTACGCCTGGGCCATGGTCGCCCCGGTGGTGCTCGTCCTCGGCGTGATCATCGGCTGGCCGCTCGTCCGCGGCGTCTACCTGTCGCTGACCGACGCCAACGAGCGCAACGTCGCCCGTACGATCGGCTCCAACACCATCGAGGCGACGTACGAGTTCGTCGGGCTCGACAACTACGCCGCCGTCCTCAGCGACCCGGTGTTCCTGCAGCGGCTGGTGTGGACGGTCGTGTGGACCGTCGCCTGCGTGTCCATCACCTTCTCGCTCGGACTGGTCCTGGCGAACATGCTCAACCGGAACTTCCGGGGCCGCGCCGCCTACCGGATGGCGCTCATCCTGCCCTGGGCCGTCCCCGGCTTCGTCTCGGTCTTCGCCTGGCGGTTCCTCTTCAACCGCGACAACGGCATCCTCAACAAGCTGCTCGACGGCGGGGGCATCGCCGCCGTCCCGTGGCTCGACGATCCGACCTGGGCCAAGTTCTCGGTCATCGCCGTCAACGTCTGGCTCGGCGTCCCCTTCATGATGGTCGCCCTGCTCGGCGGCATGCAGTCCATCCCCGGTGAGCTCTACGAAGCCGCCGAGATGGACGGGGCCAGCCCCTGGCAGCGCTTCCGTCACATCACCCTGCCCAGCCTGCGCGCGGTGAGCATGACGGTGATCCTGCTCTCCACCATCTGGACCTTCAACATGTTCCCGGTGATCTTCCTGCTCACGCGGGGCGGACCGGGCGATTCCACGGAGATCCTGGTGACCCAGGCCTTCCGCGAGGCCTTCATCACGAGCCCGCGCGACTTCGCCGGCTCCGCGACCTGGGGCGTGCTCATCCTCGCCCTGCTCATGATCTTCGCGCTGGTCTACCGGCGCTCGCTGCGCAAGCAGGGAGAGGTGTGGTGACCATGACCGCCCGCACGCGGGGGCAGCGCGCCCCCCTCGCCTCCGTCGGCCTGCACGCCACCCTGATCGCCGCCTCGGTGATCGCCGTCTTCCCGGTGCTGTGGATCCTGCTGACCTCGCTGAAGCCCGCGCAGCACGCGGTCACCACGGACTTCGTCAAGGAGCCGACCCTCGGCAACTACGAATACCTGCTGGAGTCGAGCCACTTCCTCAGCTGGTTCGCCAACTCCGTCCTGGTCGCGGGCATCACCACCGTCCTCGGCGTGTTCATCGCCGCGACCACCGGATACGCGGTCAGCCGGTTCAGGTTCCCCGGCATGCGGCCGCTGATGTGGACCCTGCTCATCACGCAGATGTTCCCGATGGCGATCCTCATCGTCCCGCTCTACAACCTGATGGGCCAGCTCGGGCTGCTCAACCAGCCGGTCGGCCTGATCATCACCTACCTCACCATCGCCGTGCCGTTCTGCGCCTGGATGATGAAGGGCTTCTTCGACTCCATCCCGGTGGAGATCGACGAATCCGGCCGGGTCGACGGGCTCAACCCCTTCGGCACCTTCTGGCGGCTGATCCTGCCGCTCGCCAAGCCGGGCCTCGCCGTCACCGGCTTCTACGCCTTCATCACCGCCTGGGGCGAAGTCGCGTACGCATCCGCCTTCATGGTCGGCGAGGAGAACCTCACGCTCGCCGGCGGGCTGCAGACCTTCGTCACGCAGTACACCTCCAACTGGGGTGCGATGAGCGCCGCTTCCGTGCTCATCGCCATCCCCGCAGCGATCTTCTTCCTCTTCGCCCAGCGTCACCTCGTCGCCGGAATGACCGCGGGCGCCACCAAGGGCTGACCCCCCGCGCGCCCGCCCGACGTCTCTCCCGGCCCGATCTCACAAGGACGACATGACCCAGCACCTCGCCGACGTACTTCCCACCTCCACCGGCACCCAGCCCGGCTGGTGGAGAGAAGCGGTGATCTACCAGGTCTATCCGCGCAGTTTCGCCGACTCCAACGGGGACGGCATGGGGGACCTCGAAGGCATCCGCAGCCGCCTGCCCTACCTCAAGGAGCTGGGCGTCGACGCCGTCTGGCTCAGCCCCTTCTACGCCTCCCCGCAGGCCGACGCGGGCTACGACGTCGCCGACTACCGGGCCATCGACCCCATGTTCGGCACCCTGCACGACGCCGACGCCGTGATCCGCGAGGCCCACGCGCTGGGGCTGCGCATCATCGTGGACCTCGTCCCCAACCACTGTTCCGACCAGCACGAATGGTTCAAGCAGGCGCTGCGCGAAGGTCCCGGCAGCCCGCTGCGCGAGCGGTTCCACTTCCGGCCCGGGCGGGGAGCCGACGGCGCGGAGCCGCCGAACGACTGGGAGTCGATCTTCGGGGGTCCGGCCTGGACCCGGGTCGCGGACGGCGAGTGGTACCTGCACCTCTTCGCCCCCGAACAGCCGGACTTCAACTGGGAGCACCCGGCCGTCCAGGACGAGTTCCGCTCCATCCTGCGGTTCTGGCTCGACCTCGGCGCCGACGGCTTCCGCATAGACGTGGCCCACGGCCTGGTGAAGGCCCCGGGCCTGCCCGACCTCGGCCGCGACGAACAGCTCAAGCTCCTCGGCAACCAGGTGCTGCCCTTCTTCGACCAGGACGGGGTGCACGAGATCTACCGCTCCTGGCGCCTGGTCCTGGACGAATACGCGGGCGACCGCATCGGCGTCGCCGAGGCCTGGACGCCGAGCGCGGACCGCACCGCGCTCTACCTGCGCCCCGACGAGCTGCACCAGGCCTTCAACTTCCACTACCTGAACACCGGCTGGGACGCCGAGGCGCTGCGCTCGGCCATCGACGAGTCCCTCGACGCGATGCGTCCGGTGGGGGCGCCGACCACGTGGGTGCTGTCGAACCACGATGTGGTGCGGCATGTGACGCGGTACGGGGGCGGGGCGCAGGGCCTGGCCCGGGCGCGGGCGGCCGCGCTGCTGATGCTGGCGCTGCCCGGGTCGGCGTACGTCTACCAGGGCGAGGAGCTCGGCCTGCCCGAGGTGGTGGACCTCCCGGACGAGGTGCGCCAGGACCCCTCCTTCTTCAAGGCGAACGGTCAGGACGGGCTGCGCGACGGCTGCCGCGTGCCGATCCCGTGGTCCGGCGACCGGGCCCCGTACGGCTTCGGCGCCGGCGGCAGCTGGCTGCCGCAGCCCGCCGAGTGGGCCGCCCTGAGCGTCGAGGCGCAGACCGGCGACCCGGCGTCCACGCTGGAGCTGTACCGGGCGGCGCTGCGGGTGCGGCGCGCGCACCCGGCGCTGGGCGCGGGAGACGCCGTCGAGTGGCTGCCCGCCCCGGCCGGCGTACTCGCCTTCCGCCGCGGGGACTTCGTCTGCACGGTCAACACGACGGAGGCGCCCGTACTCCTGCCCGCGCCCGGCACCGTCCTGCTCGCCAGCGCGGAGTTCGCGGAGCCCGGCATCCTCCCGGCGGACTGCACGGTGTGGTGGCAGGGGTGACTTCCCCGCTACGGCTGACGGACATCGCCGCGCAGGCCCGGGTCAGCGAGGCGACCGTCAGCCGTGTGGTCAACGGCAAGTCGGGCGTGGCGGCCGGCACCCGGCACCGGGTGCTGGCCGCGCTCGACCTGCTCGGCTACGAGCGGCCCGTCCGGCTCAAGCGGCGCAGCAACGGGCTGGTCGGCCTGCTGACTCCGGAGCTCACCAATCCGATCTTCCCGGCCTTCGCCCAGGTCATAGAGCAGACGCTGGCGGGGCACGGCTACACGCCCGTGCTGTGCACGCAGAGCCCGGGCGGGGCCACCGAGGACGAGCTGGTCGAGCAGTTGGAGGTACGGGGGGTCACTGGCATCGTCTTCCTGTCCGGCCTGCACGCGGACTCTTCCGCCGACCCCGCGCGCTACCAGCGGCTGGCGGCGCGGGGGGTGCCGTTCGTACTGATCAACGGGTTCAACGCGCGGATCAGCGCCCCCTTCGTCTCGCCGGACGACCGGGCGGCGGCGGACATGGCCGTACGGCACCTGGAGGACCTCGGGCACCGCAGGATCGGCCTGGCGATCGGCCCGACGCGCTACGTGCCCTCGGCCCGCAAGGAGCAGGGCTTCCTGGCGGCGCTGCCCTCCGCGGAGGCCGAGGGCCGCGTCCAGCGCACGCTGTTCACGGTGGAGGGCGGGCACGCGGCGGGCGGCGCCCTGCTGGACCGCGGCTGTACGGGCATCGTGTGCGGCAGCGACCCGATGGCGCTCGGGGTGATCCGCGCGGCCCGCGAGCGGGGGCTGCGGGTGCCGCAGGACGTGTCGGTGGTCGGCTTCGACGACTCGCCGCTGATCGCGTTCACGGATCCGCCGCTGACGACGGTGCGCCAGCCGGTACGGGCCATGGCGACGGCGGCGGTTGGCGCGCTGCTGGAGGCGGTGGCGGGCACGCCGGTGCAGCGCACGGAGTACGTGTTCCAGCCCGAACTGGTGGTGCGCGGTTCCACGGCGCAGGTGCCGGAGTCACCGTGAGGGGACCGGGCGGCCCGCCGGGTGCGGGGGGCCGCCCGGCCTTGGCAGGCCTGCGAAGTAGCGGCAAAAAATCATGGTATGGGCCCTTTTCTCCGGTGGGTGGAGCGCTATTCTTGAGGTAGGCCTACGGGATGAGCGAGGGAGCCCAACCGGAGTAGCCGACTTTGGCGGAGAGCTTGAGTCCGCCGTGGCCGACGTCATCGGATGGGCTGAGAGGCCGGAAGGTCGCAAGACCGGAAGGCGACCCCCACTACCTGATCCGGGTCATACCGGCGCAGGGAGCCCATCTCGTAGGTCGTTTTCGTGTCCTGTCGCGTTAGCCGCCCCTGCCCGCAGTTCATGATCGGGAGGGGCGGTCCACGTGTGCCCGGCTCAGTACGCTGGCCGGATGATTCGGACTGTCGTACTGGACGTCGGTGAGACCCTCACCCGTGACGACCGCTACTGGAACAGCTGGGCCGACTGGCTCGGCGTATCCCGGCACACCCTGTCCGCGCTGGTGGGGGCCATGGTCGTGGACGGCAGGGACAACGCCGACGCCATTCGTCTCGTGCGCCCGGACATCGACATCGCCGCGGAACACGCCGCCTCGGCCTCCCTGTGGACTTAGTCGTCACCTCCGGCGTGTGCGGCGTGGCCAAGTCATGACCGCCGTCGGCACAGTGGAGCCGGCTTGATGGGTGGGCGGGGCGCCCGTACCTGAGCCTTCGCGGCCTACGGGGATCGGGTGTCCGGCGGGGGTGCCAGGGGCCCCCACGTGACACGTGGCGGAAACAATCCTGCAATCCCTTGCGCAAAGTCTTGCAGGTGGTGGGGTCGGGCCCCTACGGTCGCCAGCATCCCCACCTCTCCGCCAGGAGGCCCCACATGCCCCGTACCGCAAGAACGTTGCTGGCAGCCACCGCCCTCGCCGCCGCCACCCTCACCGCGCAGGCTCCCCACGCCGCCGCGGTGCCTCCCGGTGGCAAGGACGTCACCGCCGTCCTCTTCGAGTGGAAGTTCGACTCCGTCGCCAAGGCCTGCACGAACACCCTCGGCCCCGCCGGCTACGGCTACGTCCAGGTCTCGCCACCCCAGGAGCACATCCAGGGCCCCCAGTGGTGGACCTCGTACCAGCCCGTCAGCTACAAGATCGCCGGTCGCCTCGGCGACCGCGCCGCCTTCAAGGCCATGGTGGACACCTGCCACGCCGCCGGGGTGCAGGTCGTCGCCGACACCGTCATCAACCACATGGCGGCCGGCGACGGCACCGGCACGGGCGGGACTTCGTACACGAAGTACGGCTACCCCGGCATCTACTCCGGTTCCGACATGGACGACTGCCGCTCCGTCATCTCCACCTACCAGGACCGGGGCAACGTCCAGAACTGCGAGCTCGTGCAGCTCGCCGACCTGGACACCGGCGAGGCCCACGTACGCGGCCGGATCGCGGGATACCTCAACGACCTCCTCTCCCTCGGCGTCGACGGCTTCCGGATCGACGCCGCCAAGCACATGCCCGCCGCCGACCTCACCGACATCAAATCCCGGCTCAGCAACCCGAACGCCTACTGGAAGCTGGAGGCGATCCACGGCGCCGGCGAGGCGGTCTCGCCGAGCGAGTACCTGGGCAGCGGGGACGTGCAGGAATTCCGCTACGCCCGCGACCTCAAGCGGGTCTTCCAGAACGAGAACCTCGCCTACCTCAAGAACTTCGGTGAGGCCTGGGGCCACCTGCCCAGCGGCCAGTCCGCCGTCTTCGTCGACAACCACGACACCGAGCGCGGCGGCGACACCCTCAACTACAAGGCGGGATCGGCCTACACCCTCGCCAACGTCTTCATGCTGGCCTGGCCCTACGGGTCCCCCGACGTGCACTCCGGCTACGAGTTCACCGCGCACGACGCGGGCCCGCCGAACGGCGGTTCCGTGAGCGCCTGTTACGCCGACGGCTGGAAGTGCCAGCACGCGTGGCGGGAGATCTCCTCGATGGTCGGCTTCCGCAACGCGTCCCGCGGCCAGTCCGTCACCGACTGGTGGGACAACGGCGGTGACCGGATCGCCTTCGGGCGCGGTGCCAAGGCGTACGTCGCCCTCAACCACGAGGGCTCGGCCCTGACCCGTACCTTCCAGACCTCCCTCGCGGCCGGTGACTACTGCGACGTGCAGAGCGGCCGTACGGTACAGGTGGACTCCGCCGGCCAGTTCACGGCCACCCTCGGCGCGGGTACCGCCCTCGCCCTGCACGTCAACGCCCGCACCTGCTCCGGCGCCGCGCCGACGACCCCGCCGCCCCCCGCCGCCACGGGCGCCTCCTTCCGCGTCGAGGCGACCACCGTCCCCGGCCAGGACATCTACGTCACCGGCGACCAGTCCGCCCTCGGCAACTGGAACACCGGCGCCGCCCTCAAGCTCGACCCGGCCGCCTACCCGGTGTGGAAGCTCGACGTCACCCTGCCCGCCGGCACGTCCTTCGCGTACAAGTACCTCCGCAAGGACGCCTCCGGCAACGTCACCTGGGAGAGCGGCGCCAACCGCACCGCCACCGTCCCCGCGAGCGGGGCCGTCGCGCTGAACGACACCTGGCGCGCCTGAGCCCCGCCCTCCCCTGGACCAGGGCCGCCCGGCAACACCGAACCCCCGCCGCCGGGCGGCCCTCACCCCGTCCCGTACACAAGGAGACCCGCCTTGATACGCCCTGCCGCAGGAGCCCTGGCCGCCGCGCTGGCCGTGACGCTCCTGCCCGCTCTGCCCGCGGCGGCCGCCACGGCCCGGCCCCCCGCCCCGCCCTCGGACGCGAAACTGGCCGCCGAACCGGCCCGCCACGACCTGACCCGGGAGCAGTTCTACTTCGTGCTCCCGGACCGCTTCGCGAACGGCGATCCCCGCAACGACCGGGGCGGCCTGACCGGCACCCGCCTGGAGACCGGCCTGGACCCGAAGGACAAGGGTTTCTACCAGGGCGGCGACCTCAAGGGGCTGACCGACCGGCTCGACTACATCGAGGGCCTGGGGACGACGGCCCTCTGGATGGCGCCGATCTTCAAGAACCAGCCGGTGCAGGGCAAGGGCGACGACGTATCGGCCGGCTACCACGGCTACTGGATCACCGACTTCACGCAGGTCGATCCCCACTTCGGCACCAACGCCGACCTGGAGCGGCTGATCGACAAGGCGCACGCGAAGGGGATGAAGGTCTTCTTCGACGTCATCACCAACCACACCGCCGATGTGGTCGACTACCGCGAGAAGTCCTACTCCTACCTCTCCAAGGGCGCCTTCCCGTACCTGACGAAGGACGGAGTCCCCTTCGACGACGCGGACTACGCCAACCACGCGGACGGCAAGCGGAAGTTCCCGAAGGTGTCGGAGGAGTCCTTCCCGCGCACGCCCTTCGTCCCGCCCGGCAAGGAGAACACCAAGGTCCCCGCCTGGCTCAACGATCCGACGATGTACCACAACCGGGGCGACTCCACCTTCGCCGGGGAATCCTCCGGCCAGGGTGACTTCTTCGGCCTGGACGACCTGTGGACCGAGCGTCCGGAAGTCGTCAGCGGGATGGAGAAGATCTACGAGAAGTGGGTCCGCGACTTCGACATCGACGGCTTCCGCATCGACACGGTCAAGCACGTCAACACCGAGTTCTGGACCCAGTGGGCCACCGCCCTCGACAAGTACGCGGCCGAGCGCGGACGCGAGGACTTCTTCATGTTCGGCGAGGTCTACTCCGCCGACACCGCCGTTACCTCCCCCTACGTGACGCAGGGCCGCCTGGACGCCACCCTGGACTTCCCGCTCCAGGACGCGATCCGCTCGTATGCCTCCCAGGGCGGCCAGGCGGCGCGGCTGGCCTCCGTCCTCGGCGACGACTACCGGTACACCAGTGGCAAGGCCAACGCCTACGAGCAGGTCACCTTCCTCGGCAACCACGACATGGGCCGCTTCGGGACCTTCCTGAAGCAGGACCGGCCGGGAGCGGGGGAGCAGGAGCTGCTGGACCGCTACCGGCTCGCCAACGAGCTGATGTTCTTCTCCCGGGGCAACCCGGTCGTCTACTCCGGCGACGAGCAGGGCTTCACGGGCGCGGGCGGCGACAAGGACGCCCGCCAGCCCCTCTTCGCCTCGCAGACCGCCGACTACCTGGACGACGACCAGCTCGGGACCCCGCGCACCCACGCGAGCGACGCCTACGATCCGGCGCACCCGCTCTACCGGCAGATCAGCGGCCTTTCGAAGCTGGCCAAGGAGCACCCGGCCCTGCGCGACGGCGTCCAGAGCGAGCGCCTCGCCGACGGTTCCGTCTACGCCTTCGCACGGACCGACGTCCGCAGCCGCACCGAGTACCTGGTCGCCGCGAACAACGCCGCCGCGCCCCGGACCGTGGAGATCGACGCCCCGCCCGGCGCCCAGTACCGCACCCTGTACGGCGGCACCGCGCTGATCCGCGCCTCCGCGGCCGGCAAGCTCACCGTCCCCGTCCCGGCCCTCGGCTCGGTCGTCCTCCAGGGCGCCACCCCCCTCGCGGCGCCCGCCACCAAGCCGGCCCTGACCCTGAAGGCCCCCGCGCCCGGGGCCGCCGGCACCGTCGAGCTGTCGGCCGAGGTCACCGGCGGCGGCCTGAACCGGGTCGTCTTCGCCGCGCAGAGCGGCGCCGGCAAGTGGCAGGTCCTCGGCTCCGCCGACCACGCCCCCTACAAGGTCACCCAGCACGTCACCGCCCCGGCGGGAACGCCCCTGCGGTACAAGGCCGTCGTCATCGACTCCGCCGGCCGCACCGCGAGCGCCCTCGCCGAATCCGTTGCCGGCCAGGCCCCCGTCGCCCAGCCTCCGACCGCCACCCAGCGGGACTACGCGGTCGTCCACTACAACCGGCCCGACGGCGATTACACGAACTGGCGGCTCTACGCCTGGGGCGACATCGCCGAGGGCGAAGCCACGCCCTGGCCCGCGGGCCACGGCTTCACCGGCCGCGACGCCCACGGCGCCTTCGCGTACGTCAAGCTCAAGCCCGGCGCCTCCACCGTCAGCTACCTCGTCATCGACAAGGACGGCAACAAGGACGTCGCCACCGACCGCACGATCGACGTGACGAGGACCGGCGAGATCTGGGTGGAGCAGGGCAAGGAGCAGGTCCGCACCGAGCGGCCCGCCCAGCCGCCGCAGGACCCGGCCAAGGCCGTCCTGCACTACCAGCGCCCGGACGGCGCGTACGACGGCTGGGGTCTGCACGTGTGGACCGGCGCCGCCGCCCCCACCGACTGGGCCAAGCCGCTGCTCCCGGCCCGCGTCGACTCCTACGGAGCGGTGTACGAGGTCCCGCTCGCCCCCGGCGCGACCTCGCTGAGCTACATCCTCCACAAGGGCGACGAAAAGGACCTCCCCTCCGACCAGTCCCTGGACCTGAAGGCCACCGGCCACGAGGTCTGGATGCTCGCGGGGCGCGAGAAGTACCTCCTCCCGCAGCCCGCCGGCTCCGCCGCCGCCCTGGACCTCACCAAGTCCGAGGCGGTCTGGATCGACCGCGACACCCTCGCCTGGAACGCCCCCGCGGCCGCCGCCTCCGTCCAGCTCCTCGCCTCCCGCGAGGGCGCCGTCAAAGCCGAGAACGGCACCCTGCACGAGGGCGGGGCCCAGTGGCTGCGCCTGAACAGGTCCGAGCTCACCGCCGCCCAGAAGCAGAAGTTCCCGCACCTGGCCGCATACGCCGCCCACACCGTCGACCCGCGCGACCGGGACCGCGTCCGCGAGGCCCTGCGCGGCCAGCTCGTCGCCAGCGCCCGCGCCGCCAACGGAGCCGTCCTCGCCGCCACGGGCGTCCAGCTCGCCGGCGTACTGGACGACCTGTACGCGGTCGCGGCGGCCGGCGCGCCCCTGGGGCCCGTCTTCAAGGACGGCCGCCCCACCCTCTCCGTGTGGGCCCCGACCGCCCGGCACGTCGACCTCGAACTCGACGGCCGCACCGTCGCCATGCGCCGCGACGACGCCACCGGCGTCTGGTCGGTGCGCGGTGAGCGCGACTGGACCGGCAAGCGCTACCGCTACGCCGTCACCGTCTGGGCCCCGAGCACCCGCCAGATGGTCCGCAACCTCGTCACCGACCCCTACTCCACCGCCCTGACCACCGATTCCACGCACAGCCTGGCCGTCGACCTGGCCGACCCGCAGCTCGCCCCGCCCGGCTGGCGCGAGCTGCGCAAGCCCGCACCGGTGCCCTTCACCTCGGCGCAGATCCAGGAGCTGCACATCCGCGACTTCTCCGTCGCGGACCGCACCAGCGGCCACCCCGGGCAGTACCTGGCCTTCACCGACAGCGCCTCGGCGGGCATGCGGCACCTGCGCGACCTGGCCGCGGCGGGCACCTCGTACGTCCACCTCCTGCCCGCCTTCGACATCGGGACCATCCCCGAGAACCCGGCGGACCGGACCGAACCGGCCTGCGACCTGAAGGTGTACGCGCCCGACTCCCAGGAGCAGCAGGCCTGCGTGGCCGCCGCGGCCGCGAAGGACGCCTACAACTGGGGCTACGACCCGCTGCACTACACCGTGCCGGAGGGCTCGTACGCGAGCGACCCGAGCGGCACGGCCCGTACGCCCGAGTTCCGCAAGATGGTCCAGGCCCTGAACGGGGCCGGCCTGCGCACGGTCATGGACGTGGTCTACAACCACACCGTCGCCTCCGGGCAGTCGGACAAGTCCGTCCTGGACCGCATCGTCCCCGGCTACTACCAGCGCCTGCTGGCGGACGGCTCGGTCGCCACCTCCACCTGCTGCGCCAACACGGCGCCCGAGAACGCGATGATGGGCCGCCTGGTCGTCGACTCGATCGTCACCTGGGCCAAGGAGTACAAGGTCGACGGCTTCCGCTTCGACCTCATGGGGCACCACCCCAAGGCCAACATCCTGGCGGTGCGCGCCGCCCTTGACTCCCTGACCCTCGCCAAGGACGGCGTGGACGGGAAGAAGATCATCCTTTACGGGGAGGGCTGGAACTTCGGCGAGATCGCGAACGACGCCCGCTTCGTCCAGGCCACGCAGAAGAACATGGCCGGCACCGGCATCGCCACCTTCTCCGACCGGGCCCGCGACGCGGTCCGCGGCGGCGGCCCCTTCGACGAGGACCCGCGCGTACAGGGCTTCGCCTCGGGCCTGTTCACCGAGCCGAACGGCTCACCCGCCAACGGCACCCCGGCCGAGCAGAAGTCCCGGCTCCTGCACGCCCAGGACCTGATCAAGGTCGGTCTCTCCGGCAACCTCGCCTCGTACTCCTTCACCGACACCGCCGGCCGCCGCGTCAAGGGCTCCGACGTGGACTACAACGGCGCCCCGGCCGGATACGCGGCCGCCCCCGGCGACGCCCTCGCCTACGCGGACGCCCACGACAACGAAACCCTCGCCGACGCCCTCACCTACAAGCTCCCGCCCGCCACCAGCGCCGGGGACAAGGCCCGCATGCAGGTCCTCGCCATGGCGACGGCCGCCCTCTCGCAGGGCCCGGCCCTCTCCCAGGCGGGCACGGACCTGCTCCGCTCCAAGTCCCTCGACCGCAACTCCTACGACAGCGGGGACTGGTTCAACGCCATCCACTGGAACTGCCAGGACGGCAACGGCTTCGGCCGCGGTCTGCCCCCGGCCGCCGACAACGCCCCCAAGTGGCCTTACGCCAAGCCCCTCCTGACCGCCCCGGCGCCCACCTGCGCCGACATCACAGGAGCGGCGTCGGCCTACCGGGACCTGCTGAAGATCCGTACGACGGAAGGTGCCTTCGCCCTCACCACCACGGAGGCGGTCCAGTCCCAGCTGGCCTTCCCCCTCTCGGGCAAGGACGAGACCCCGGGCGTGATCACCATGACCCTGGGCGACCTGGTGGTCGTCTTCAACGCCACGCCCACCGGCCAGACCCAGCGGATCCCCGGCCTGGCCGGCCGCGCGTACGGGCTGCACCCGGTCCAGGCCGCGGGCTCCGACACCACGGTCAAGCGGGCGGCCTACGACACGACGACGGGAGAGTTCACGACGCCGGCCCGCACGGTCGCCGTCTTCACGCGACGCTGAGCCGGTCGTCTCCACGCGACGCTGAGCCGGTCGTCTTCACCCGATGCCGAGTCGCGGCCCCGCGCGACGCTGAGCGCCGTCTTCAGACGGCGCTCAGCCGGTCGAGCCGCTTCTCCAGCAGGATCACTCCGTACACCCGGCCGTCCGCGGCCTGCTTGGACGGAAACTCCCCGACCACCCGGTAGCCCGCATCCCGGTAGTACGCGAGCAGCCGGGGGTTGGTGGAGACGCAGTCCAGCCGCGCCCGCTCCCGCCCGGTCCTGGCGATCCGCCGCTCGGCGTGTTCGAGCATGCGGCGCCCGGCCCCGGCGGGCGCGGCCCCGCGCTCCACCATCAGCCGGTGCACATAGCCCGCGACGGGCGGCTGGACGCCCCAGGCCTCCTCGTCGGCCCACCACAGCTCGTACGCGCCGCACACGCGGCCGTCGTCGTCGGAGGCCATCCACACCTCCCCGTCGCGCATCATCGCCCGGAAGTGCGCGGCGTCCTTCTCCCCGGGCTTCCACTGCTCGATCCCGCGCTCGCGCATCCACCGGGCAGCCTGGTCGTACAGCTCCACCAGGGTGCCGGCGTCCTTCTCCTCGGCCTGCCGGAACAAGATCCCGTCGTCAATGATCACGCGGGCATTATCGCCAGATCAACGGATTACCGGATCAACGGACCACCGCGGGCCCGGACCCCGGCCCGCCCGGCATCCCGCCTGGCATCCCGCCCGGCGCCGCGCCCCCCGTCCCGCCCGCATCCGCCGTCCCGCCCGCCTCCGGTACCGCCTCCGGTACCGCCTCCGCGTCCGGTGCCTCGCCCGGCAGCAGCGCCACCAGCCGCCCGACCAGTTGCCCGAAGGGCCCGTCCGCCGGCTCGTCCGACAGGATCCGCACCAGGATCCCCGCCATCCGCTCGTCGTAGGCGGCGCTCACCGCGGCCAGCGCGGCGAAGTCGTGCACGAGCTGCAACTCCAGCTCCCCGCGCGGGATCTTCCGCCCGTCCAGCCAGAGCAGCGCCGTGGACTCGGCGAGCGACACCCAGGACCGCACGACCAACTCCAGCCGGGCGGGCGGCTCCTCGATCCCCAGGTGCGCGAGGATCTGCTCGTACGCCGCCTGCCGGACCTCGTCGATCATGGCGTTGGCCCGGCTGCTCCCGGCTGCGGGGCCGCCCCGCATCAACGCCGAGAAACCGGGCCCGTGTTCGTCCACGAAGGCGAAGAACCGCCCCATGACCCGCAGCAGCCGCGCCCCGAGCGGCCCCTCCATCGGTTCCACGAACCGCAGCGCCAGCTCATCGGCCGCCCGCCGCAGCGCGGCCTCGTAGAGGCTCAGCTTGCCGGGAAAGTAGTGGTAGACGAGCGGCCGCGATATCCCCGCGGCCGCCGCGATCTCATCGATCGACACATCGTCGGGCGAGCGGTGGCTGAACAGCTCCAGGGCGACCCCGATCAGCTGCTGTCGCCGCTCCTCGACACCCATCCTGCGCCGCACCCCGGTTGTCATGCGGACACCCTACTTCGCCCCTCCTCCGTCCTCACCAGCCCACCGCGGGGCGGCAGTCAGAGGTCCAGGGCCAGGTGGCGGCCCTTGGCGCGCGAGACGCACAGCAGCATCGAATCCGCGCGCTCCTGGTCCGTGAGCAGTTCGTCGCGGTGGTCCACCTCGCCCGCCAGTACGCGGTGCTGGCAGGTGCCGCAGAATCCCTGCTGGCAGGAGTACGGGGTGTCCGGAAGCTCCCTGCGGACGGCGGTGAGCACGGATTCCTCCGCGCCGACCTCGACGGTGCGCCCGGAGCGGCGCAGTTCGACCGCGAAGCCCTTCGCCGGGCCGGTCTCCGGCGGGGCGAAGCGCTCCAGGTGGACGGCGGCGGGGTCGGGCACGGCCGCGGTGACGGCCCGCATCAGGGGATCGGGGCCGCAGCAGTACACCAGCGTGCCGGGCCCGATCCCGGCGAGCGGGGCCAGGTCGGGCAGGCCCCCCTCGTCCTCCGGGACGACCGTGACGCGCCGCCCGTACGCGGCGAGTTCGGCGAGGAAGGGCATCGAGGCGCGCGAGCGGCCGCCGTAGAGGAGGGTCCAGTCGGCGCCCGCCGCCGTGGCCGCCCGCAGCATCGGCAGGACCGGGGTGATGCCGATGCCGCCCGCGACGAAGACGTACGACGGCGCCGGGACCAGCTCGAAGCGGTTGCGCGGGGGCCGCAGTTCCAGCTCCGCGCCCTCCACCAGCTGGGCGTGCGCCTCGCGCGAGCCGCCGCGGCCGTCCTCGACCAGGCGGATCGCGATCCTGTACGTGCCGCTGTCGGCGGGGTCGCCGCACAGGGAGTACTGCCGGATCAGCCCCGAGGGCAGGGTGACGTCCACATGCGCGCCCGGCGTCCACGGCGGGAGGTCGGGCGACCGCAGCCCCAGCTCCAGCACACCGAGCGCCGGCTCCGTACGGGAGGTGATCAGCGCCCGCAGCGGGCGGCGCGGGGAGTGGCCCGAGACGGGCGTCTCCAGGGCGGGCAGCGGCCAGAGGGGGGAGGCGCCGAGGCGGCGGTTCAGGGCGCGCCTGGCCAGCCAGGCCGCCGCCGCTGCCGTCGTGGTGATCGTGAGGGCCCGCCTCATGCCCCGGCACCGCCGTTCGGGCCGCCCGTTGTGGCACCGGTCGGGCCGCCGGTCCTGATGCCGTTCGCGCCGGGGGAGGAGGCGAGGTAGGCCACCGCCTGGGCCGTGGAGCACTCCTGGGACGGGTGGTAGGTACGGGAGAGGTACTTGGGGACGGACTTCAGCATCGAGCCCGCCGAAGGCAGGACGCCGCGGCGCCCAGCCCGGACGAACTGGCGGAAGGAGGCCTTGCCGCCGGCCAGCCGGGGATCGTTCTCCATGAAGAAGCGGACCCCGCGCTGCCACAGGAAGACCAGGGCCGAGAAGGCGGTCGCCCAGGTCCGGACCCGGCGCCGGTAGCCGCCGTCGACGTGCATGAAGAGGTCGAAGGCCACCGAGCGGTGCTCCACCTCCTCCGCCCCGTGCCAGCGCAGCAGGTCCAGCATGGTCGGGTCGGCGCCCCGCCGGTCGAGCTCCTCGGCGTTCAGCACCCAGTCGCCGAGGAAGGCCGTGTAGTGCTCGATCGCCGCGATCATCGCGACCCGCTCCATCAGCCACCAGTGCCGCGCCCGGCCCGGAGGCAGGGTCCGGTCGCCCAGCAGCTTCTCGAAGAGCCAGTCCACCTGCGCCGTGTAGGGAGTGGGCTCCAGGCCCAGCCGCTTCAGGTGGGGCAGTACGTCGTCGTGCGCGGCGGCGTGCGTGGCCTCCTGGCCGATGAAGCCGACGACATCGGCGCGCAGCCGCTCGTCCTTGATGTACGGGAGCACCTGCTTGTAGACGTGTACGAACCACCGCTCACCCGCGGGGAGGAGCAGATGCAGCACATTGATCATGTGCCCGGCGAAGGGCTCGCCGGGCAGCCAGTGGAGCGGCGTGTCCTCCCAGCCGAAGGACACCTTCCGGGGCTTGAGGGCTATGTGTTCCGACGCCACGGGAGCGGGCGCGGGCGGCGTATTAGACATGGCGTCAATGTACTGAGGGGTAGGTGCGAGGAGAACCCCTCTGCACCCACTTCCTTGCCGCGTCGCACGCGCCCCCGGGGCCCCGCTAGCGCAGCACCCCCGCCTTCGTGCCGTCCGTGAGTTTGCCCGACAGGTCGACCTGCGCGCCCGCCGGGGCCTTGACCGCCAGCCGGTTGCCGTTCGCGGACCCGCTCACCCCGCCTCCCGAGACCGACAGCGAGGCGAACTGCGCGCTGCCCGCCGCCAGGACGTACCACTGGCCCCCGCGCGACTTCCACAGCACGCCCGCCAGCACCCGCGGCTCCCGCTGTCCGCACGCCGCCGATCCCTCCGACTTGGCGGCCTGCGCCGCCAGCGGGACGCCCGGGGCCAGGAACTGCGCCTGCACCCGGTCCGCCGTGCCCCGCCAGGTCTCGGCCCGCGTGCACAGCCAGGTCGCCGTGCCGTCGCCCTCGGGCAGCGGCTGCTTCGCGTACGTCCAGGCGTTGACCGTGCGCACCCCGTGCGAGCGGACCGAGGGCAGCAGGCAGGCGGTCTTCGACCAGTCGGCGAGCTCGGCGGTCTCCGTCACATCACGCTCGGCGCCCGGCGCGCCCGACGTCAGCCGGGCCGGGGTCAGCTCGCCGAGGTCGGTGATCAGGCGGGTGGCGCCGTCACCGGTGAGGGACAGCGCGTTCCAGCTGGTGCAGTCGCCCGCCGGAGCGGGGCTCGCCACCGGCGGGGTGACCCCGTTGGGGCCCGGCTTCAGCGGTACGGCGGCCTCGCCCGGCTTGAGCAGGTCCCGCAGTGCCGCGCCGGTGACCCAGGGCGCGGTGAGGTAGCGGACATTGCCGTCGACCCGGCTGAGCACCAGAGCGGTGGCGGTGTCCGCCGAAGCGCCGTCGGTGCGGGCGAAGTCCAGGGCCGCGCCCGCGGTCCCGGCGAGCGGTTCGGCGTAGCGGACCACGCGCAGCCCGTCGTACAGCAGCACCACGACGGCCTGGTCGACGGCGCCGGCGAACAGCAGCTGCGGCGGTCCCATCGGCGGTCCGGCGGGGGTGCCGGGGGTGGCCGAGACGACCACGGAGGAGCCGGGGCGCGCCCACACGGCCAGCGCCCGGCGCAGCAGGGCGGCGTCGTCGGCGCGGTCGCCGCGGGCGGGCCAGGAGGAGAAGTCCGTACGGGACGACGTACGCCACACCGTGGGCGCGGTCCGCAGCAGGTTGGCGGGATCGAGGGCCTGTTCGGCCGCGGCGTTGCGGGAGTACGGCGGTGCGGCGGCGCCGTCCGCGCCCCAGCCGCCGCCCGGCAGCGCGAGCAGCGCCCCGCACACGGCGAGGGCGGCGCCGGCGGCGAGGGCGGCCCGGGCGAAGCGGCGCCGGCGCAGCAGGTCGGTGGGGCGGGCCTGGAGCACGCACGCGTCGAACTCGGGGGAGGTGAAGAGGGCGTCGTTCGCCGGGTCCCCGGATTCCGCGACCGCGGCGGCGGGATCCGCGACCCCCGCCTCGGTGAGCACGCGCAGCACTTCCGGTTCGGGCAGCCGTTCCAGGGCGCGCAGCACGCACGCGGCGCGGCCGGGCCCGTCGAGGGTCGCCAGCCACTGGTCGAGCGCCAGCTCCTCGGCCCCGCCGGAGCGCGGGAACAGCCGCAGCCCCCACACCTGGGGCAGCACCGGCGGCAGCTGCGCACGCCGGGGCAGGGCGCGGAAGGTCAGGGGGATCCCGGCCTCCAGGGCGGCGCGCAGCACCCGCAGCCGGACGTACGCGTACCCCGCTTGGGAGTCCGGCCCGCGCTGCCCGGGGATCCCGCCCCGCACGGCGGCGGCAGCGTGCCGGCGCCCGCGCGGCAGGGCCCGCTGGACGAGCGCATGGGCGGTGAGCACCCGGCGGTTGCGGCCGAGGGTGGGCGGCAGCACCAGGTAGGCGAGCCGCACCAGCCGCGGGTAGTGCTCGACGATGGCGGCCTCGGCCTGCTCGACATCGGGAGACAGGGGGCGGTTGGCGGTATCCGGCGCAGTCACGTTCAGCAGAACGAGCGAATCGTCGGATGGTCACCCGCCCCCAGCGCACCCGTTCGGGTCAAAACGTGCCGGGCCTGGGCGATGAGCGTCAGGCCACCAGGCGGGCGCGCAGGGCCTCGACCGTCGCGTCGTCCACGCCGAGGCCCTCGCGCACGTACTTCTCCATGGAGCCGTAGCGCGTCTCGACCTCGGCCAACGCGGCTTCCAGGTAGGAGGGGAAGACGCCGATCAGCGCCAGGGCGATGTCCGGGTCGCCGCCGGCCGCCGTGAAACCCTGGATGAGCGGGGCGAAGGCCTGCTTGACCGCCGGGTTGACGGAGAGGTACTCCGCCATGATCGTCTCCTCGTCCGCGCCGAGCAGCGCGAGGACGACCGTCGCGCCCCAGCCCGTACGGTCCTTGCCGGCGGTGCAGTGGAAGAGCAGCGGGCCGGCCCCGGGGTCGGCCAGCGCGGTGAGCAGGGTCCGGTAGGCGGCCTGGGCGGAGCCGGAGTGCACGAAGGCCCGGTAGGTGTCGGCGAACAGCGCCTGCGCCTTGCCGCCGCCCAGGTGCTCCTCGGCGACCACCGGGTCGGACAGCAGGTCCTTGAGCTGTACGGCGGCGGGCTTCTCGGCGGAGCTCAGCTGGTCCGCGAGGACGTCCCCGACGATGATCCGGACACCGTCCGGAAGCCGGTCGGGGTGGTCGGCGCGCTCGGCCTCGGTGCGGAAGTCGATGACGGTACGCACACCCAGCGCGGCCACGACCGGATCGGCGTCGAGGTCGAGCCGGTCGAGCTGGCCCGAGCGCAGGACCAGGCCGGGACGGACGGTCCGGCCGCCGGAGAGCGGGGTGCCGCCGAGGTCGCGGAGGTTGGCGACGGTGGTGGAGGGGGTGGCGGACATCCTGGTGGCTCCCGTGGTGTGCGAGGTGTTCGTGTCAGGCGGCGGCGTCATGCAATTTTCTGCCGGTTCGTCCCGGAAAGATAATCGGATGCCAGTGACACCGCGATGCCGATGCCCAGCGCCGCCAGATGCCCGGCGTCGGTGAAGGTGCGCCCGCGCTTGACCACCGGGGCCGCCGCGAGGGCCAGCAGGCCCAGCCGGGTGGCCGTGCGGACCGGCCCGCGCGGCAGGGCCGAGGTCAGGGCGCCCAGTACGGCGTTGAATCCGTAGCTGGTCCCCACGTCCAGGGCGCGGCGGGTCAGCGGACCGGCCCTCCCGCGCAGGGCGCCGTAGACGAGGAGGGTCGCCGCGGCGTGGCCGAGGAGGAACACGCCCGCCGCCCACCAGGCCCCGTACGCGTACTCCGCGTAGCCCAGGACCGCGACCAGCAGCAGCACGTAGGGCAGGGGCATGGGCTCCTCCACGACGAAGGCGCTGCTCAGCAGCGTCTCCCAGCGTCCGGCGGCGAGATTGTCGACATTCGTCGAGCAGCTCAGCAGCACCTGCTCCCGCTCCGCGGCGCCCATCCGCTCCAGCGCGTACGCCCCGAGCTGGACCCCGACGCCGTAGACCGCTCCCAGTGGCAATGGCTTCACCCGCACATGATCGGATACGGCCCCGGGCCCGGCATCACCGGGCCCCGTGGGAGCATGTCTGCGCCATGTCCGAGAACCCAGCGCCGATGCGCGCCGTACGGGCCGCGATGTTCGCGGCGGTGTGCGTCGCCCTGGGTGCGATGGGGCATTCGTCCATGTCTGGGATGGATATCCCGTTCGTGGGGCTTCTGGGGGCTTTCGCCGTGACCGGAGCGCTCGCATGGCTCGGCGCCGGGCGGCGCCGGGGCCCGGGCGGGATCACGGCGGCGCTGCTCGGCGTGCAAGCCGTGCTGCACCTGGTCTTCTCGGGCGGCCAGGCGGCGAAGTCCGCGGCCACGGCCGCACCCGCGCCGGACCCGATGCCCGGGCACCACCACGCGCACCAGGCGCACCATGAGCCGGGCGTGCACATGCCGGGCGGGGGCGGGGTCCCGCGGGACGCCGGGACCCACGCCGTGCCGGGACCGCCCCATGGGGCGGACGCGGCGGGCGGGGGCGGCGTGACCGACGTGACCGGCCCGACCGATCTGCCCGGTGCGGCCGATCTGGGTGACCTGGGTGACCTGGGTGACCTGGGCGGCTTGGGCGGCTTGGGCGGCCTGGCCGATCCGACCGGCCTGGCCGACCTGGCCGACCTGGCCGCCATGGCCGGGCACGGCGGCGCCGGGATGATCCTCGCGCACCTGCTCGCCGGACTGTTCTGCGCCGCCTGGCTGGCCCGGGGCGAGGCCGCCGTCTTCCGGCTGGCCGGGGTCCTGGGATCGGCCGCGCTGCTGGCCGCCCGGCCGCTCGCCCGCGCGCTCGCCCTGGTGCGGGCGCGGGCGGCCGTCGTACCGCCACCGCCGGTGTCCGTGAAGCGCCCCCCGCGCAGGCGGCCGCGCCGCCTGCGCGGCGCCGTACCCGCCCATGCCGTGGTGCGCCGCGGGCCGCCCGCCCGGCGCGAACCGCGTGCCACGGCCCCCGGCCGGCCTGCCCCCGCCTGAGTCGCGCACGCGACCGGCGCGAGGTGAGAGGCGAGACCCGGGGCCGATTTCCCCATGTCTTCGCCAACACCTAGGACCATCATGTCCCTTGACGAGGTTCAGGACGTCCGCGCCGCGGACGCCGACATACCCGCCGACCGCCGCGGGAGCTGGGCCGCCCTGCGGCCACTGCTCCTGCGCATGCACTTCTACGCGGGCCTGCTCATCGCCCCGCTGCTGTTCGCCGCCGCCGCGACCGGGCTGCTGTACGCCGCCTCGTGGCAGGCCGAGAGGATCCTCTACGCCGACGAACTGACCGTCGACCGGGCGGGCGGGAGCCCGCTGCCGCTCAGCGCCCAGGTGGAAGCGGCGAAGGGCGCCGCGCCCCGGGGCGAGATCGTGTCCGTATGGCCCGCGCCCGACGCCGAGGCCACCACCCGCGTGATCATGGAGAGCCCGGGGCTTGCCGAGGGCGAGACCCTCACCGTGTTCGTCGACCCGTATACGGCCCAGGTGCGCGGACAGCTCACCACCGCCGGTGACGCACTGCCGCTGCGGGCCTGGCTGAGCGAATTCCACTCCAGCCTCCAGCTCGGCGAGTTCGGCCGCCTCTACAGCGAACTGGCCGCCAGCTGGCTGTGGGTGGTCGCGCTGGGCGGGCTCGCCCTGTGGATCGGCCGCCGCCGCGAGCGGAAGTCGCGGCTCGTCCTCCCGGACCCCAAGGCCACCGGCCGGCGCCGGACCCTGTCCTGGCACGGGGCCGTCGGGCTCTGGGCCGTGGCCGGACTCGTCGCCCTGTCCGCGACCGGACTGACCTGGTCCCGGTACGCGGGCGAGAACATCGGGCAGGTCCAGGACCGCCTCGGCGGGGCCACGCCCACCGTCTCCGCGTCGGTCAACGGGGCCGGGGCCGGGGCCGGGGAGCACGCCGGACACCACATGACCGAGGGCATGGAGATGCCGCCCCCGGCCCCCGCCGCCGACATCGGCATCGACGGGGCCGTGGCCGCCGCCCGGGCGGCCGGGGTCACCGAGCACCTCCAGGTCACGCTGCCGGCCGAGGGCAAGGGGTACGTGGTCAAGGAGAAGGACAAGCAGGTCCCGGTGCACCTGGACACCGTCGCCGTCGATCCCGCCGACGGCCGGATCGTGGACGAACTGCGCTTCGCCCATTACCCGTTGCTCGCCCAGTTCACCCGCTTCGGCATCGACCTGCACATGGGGCTGACCTTCGGCCTCGCCAACCAGCTCGCACTGGCCGCGCTCGCCGTCGCGGTGATGTTCCTCGTCGTCTGGGGCTACCGCATGTGGTGGCTGCGCCGTCCCACCCAGGACCGGAAGCTGTCCGCCGGCCGCCCGCAGCCGCGCGGCGCCTGGCGGAGGCTGCCGGTGACCGTGCTGCTCCCGACGGCCGCGGTGACCGCCGTGCTCGGCTGGTTCCTGCCGCTGCTCGGCATCAGCCTGCTGGCGTTCCTCGCGGTCGACGTACTGCTCGGCCTCGCGGCCCGCCGCCGCACCGAGGCCGCGTAGCCGGGTGGGCCCGTGCTCCGGGAGCGGGAGTACGGGCCCACGCGCGGGCCGGCGAACCGGTCAGGGCGCGTACTTGTAGCCCACCCGGCGCACGGTCTGGATCGCGTCGCGGTGGGCGGCGCCGAGCTTGCGGCGCAGGCGGGCGATGTGCACGTCCACGGTCCGGCCGTCCCCGACGTGCCCGTAACCCCACACGGTGGTGACCAACTGGTCCCGGCTGTGCACCCGGTACGGGTGCGCCACCAAGTGGGCCAGGAGCTCGAACTCCAGGAACGTCAGGTCGAGCGCCCTTCCGTCGACCTCGGCGGTGCGTAGCGCCGCGTCAATGCGGACCAGGGCGTCACCCGGGCCGGCCGGGGTGCCGGAAGTCCGAGGGGCGGGGACGGCCTGCGGGGCGACGACGGCGGACGGATGCTGGTCGGCCGGGACGAGCAGCAGGTAGCCGACCATCGGAGGCCGGCCCGGCAGCGTCGGCAGGGTGTGCGCGGGCGCGGGCAGCCAGGTGGCGCCGGGCGGTAGGAGGTCCACCACGCGGGCCACCTCATCCCGCTCCACGGCTCGGAGCCGCTGGCGCGGACCGGGCGGGAAGGGCAGGGGAGTGGTGGTCGCAGCGGCCGGGACGGAGGCGGCGGAGGTCAGGGGACGGGTGTGGGCCATGAGTGGTCAGCTCTTTCACGCGAAGTGGTCGACAGGAGACGTACGGACGTCGTCGTACCGCGCGGACCGAAGGCCTCGGGGGAAGCTCCGGCGGGAGATCCCGGAGGGTGCGGAGGATCCCGGAGGCTTTAGAGGGCCGGCGCGTTCTTCGCGCGGCAACACACCCGGTCGAAATCGTGATGCTGACGGGACGGCCAGAACGGCTCAAGGTCGCTGCGACCGGTCGAGGCGTGCGAATGGCTGGCCATGCGCTCATTGAAGCAGATGTCCGCCGCCCGGGGCAGAGTGCGTCTCAATGGGCGGACGAGCGTCTCATCTCCGGACTCCGGTGTCCCCGTCCCGCCTGGAGGGACCGCAACGCGCTTCGCCGCGGGAGCTGTTGGGGGCCGCCGGCCTGCCACAAGGCACGGCGACGCCCGCCGGCCCCGGAGGGCGCGGCGGGCGTCGGCGCCGGGCGCAGGGTCCCGGACAGGGCCCGCGCAGACCTAGACCAGACTTAGACCAGGCCGTCCTTCTCCAGGCCGGCGCAGCAGGTGTCCGTGATGAGGCGGGTCACCACGTACGGGTCCACGTTCGCGTTCGGGCGGCGGTCCTCGATGTAGCCCTTGCCGTCCTTCTCCACCTGCCACGGGATGCGGACCGACGCGCCGCGGTCCGAGACGCCGTAGCTGAACTCGTTCCACGGGGCCGTCTCGTGCAGACCGGTCAGGCGCTCGTCGATGCCGGCGCCGTAGTTCTTCACGTGGTCCAGCGGCTTCGAACCCTCGCCCAGCGCCTCGCACGCCGAGATGATCGCGCGGTAGTCCTCGCGCATCGCCTTGGTGGAGAAGTTGGTGTGCGCGCCCGCGCCGTTCCAGTCCCCCTTCACCGGCTTCGGGTTCAGCGTCGCGGAGACGTTGAAGTCCTCGGCGGTGCGGTAGAGCAGCCAGCGCGCGATCCACAGCTGGTCCGAGACCTCCAGCGGCCCGACCGGGCCGACCTGGAACTCCCACTGGCCCGGCATGACCTCGGCGTTGATGCCGGAGATGCTCAGACCCGCCGCGAGGCAGTGGTCCAGGTGCTTCTCGACGATCTCGCGGCCGAAGATCTCGTCCGAGCCGACACCGCAGTAATAGCCGCCCTGCGCGGCCGGGAAGCCGTTCACCGGGAAGCCGAGCGGGCGGGCGCCGTCGAAGAAGGTGTACTCCTGCTCGATGCCGAAGATGGGCTCCTGCGCGGCGAACTTCTCGGCGACCGGACGCAGCAGGGCGCGGGTGTTCGACTCGTGCGGGGTCATGTCGATGTTCATGACCTCGCACAGCACGAGGAGGTCGTCACCGCCGCGGATGGGGTCGGGGCAGGAGAAGACCGGCTGCAGCACGCGGTCGGAGGCGTGGCCCTCGGCCTGGTTGGTGCTCGATCCGTCGAAGCCCCAGATCGGCAGCGCGTCCCCGTCCGCCAGGATCCTGGTCTTGGAGCGAAGCTTCGCCGTCGGCTCGGTGCCGTCGATCCAGATGTATTCAGCCTTGTAGCTCACGGGGCCCCATCCTCAGACTCTGCGGGTGCTGCTGGTCGCTGCTACTCGCTCGGGTGATGACCGCAGCGTGCCCGCCCGCCGTTTCTCTTCGGTTGCCCGTGTGTGAACCCCGTGTTACCGAGGTGTGCGCCGCGGGCCCGGCGCGCCGTGCGGGTTGACGACGGCGGCATCGACGGCATCGACGACGGCATCGACGGCGGCGGCGCGGGCGGATGGCGGCGCGGGCGGAGGCGCCCCCGCCCCGGTGCGGCAGACTGGGCGGGTGAGCTTTTCATCTGATGTGAATCCCGCCGGCCCCACCCCCGCCGGAGATTCGGCGGAGGGCGCCACCGGCCGGACACCCGCCGGTCCCCGCCCCCGGGTCGGGCTGATGGGCACCGGCCCCTGGGCCCACCGCACCCATGCCCCCGCCCTCGCCGCACACACCGGCCTGGACTTCGCCGGCGTGTGGGGCCGCCGTCCCGAAGCCGCGGCCGAGCTGGCGCACACGTACGGCGTGAAGGTCTACGAGGACCCCGACGCGCTCTTCGCCTACTGCGACGCCGTGGCCTTCGCCCTGCCGCCGGACGTGCAGGCTCCGCTCGCGGTGCGCGCGGCCGCCGCCGGCTGCCACCTGCTGCTCGACAAACCCGTCGCGACGACCGCCGAGGACGCCCGGGCCGTCGCCGACGCGGCGGCGCGGCACCAGGTCGCCTCCGTCGTCTTCCTCACCCTGCGCTTCGCCGAGCCCACCGCCGGCTGGGTCGCGGAACAGGCCGCCCGCCCGGGCTGGTTCACGGCCGCCGCCCACTGGCTCGGCGCCGTCTTCCCGCCCGACGGCGCGCCCAGCCCGTACGCCGATTCCCCCTGGCGCAAGGCCAAGGGCGGGCTGTGGGACGTCGGCCCGCACGCCCTGTCCGTCCTGATCCCGGTCCTCGGCGACGTCACCTCCGTCAGCGCCACCCGCGGCCCCTCCGACGTGGTCCAGCTGGCCCTGCGGCACACCTCCGGAGCGGCCAGTACCGCCGTGCTCAGCCTGGGCGCCCCGCAGGCGGCGGCAGGGGTCGGGCTGGAGCTGCGCGGCGCCGAGGGCGTCTTCGCGCTGCCCGGCTGGAGCGACGTGCCGGGCGCCTACGGCCGCGCCCTCGACGCGCTGCTCACCGCGGCCCGGACAGGAGTACCGGACCCGCGCGGGGCGGAGTTCGGGGCCCGGCTGACGGAGATCCTCGAACAGGCGCAGGCGCAGCTCCCGGCCGGCTGAGCCACCGGGCCCCCGAGGGCAGCGGGCGTGGAAGACGGCCTACGGCCCCACCCGGCGGACCACCTCCGCGAGGGCGTCCAGGGCCCGGCTGAAGGCCGAGTCCGCGGGGGCCGCGTACCCGACCACCAGCCCCTCGTGCGGCGGATCCGGGTCGGCGCGGTGCTGGTAGCCGGAGAGGCCGTCCAGCGCGAGCCCGGCGGCGCGGGCGGCGGCCAGGGCGGGGGCCTCCGTGCCCGGCGGGAGCTCCACCACGGCGTGGAGTCCGGCGGAGATGCCGGTCAGCCGGACCTGCGGGGCGCGGGCGGCCAGGACCGAGACCAGCTGGTCGCGGCGGTCCCGGTAGCGCCTTCGCATCCGGCGGACGTGGCGGTCGTAGGCGCCGCACTCGATGAAGTCGGCCAGCGCCAGCTGGTCCAGCGCGCTCGCCCAGGACTCCCGCAGGCCCTTCGCTTCCAGGACCGGGCCGATCAGGTGGTCGGGCAGGACCATCCAGCCGAGGCGGATGGCGGGGGACAGGCTCTTGCTGAGCGAGCCCGCGTAGACGACGTGCTCGGGCGCCAGGCCCTGCACGGCGCCGACCGGCTTGCGGTCGTAGCGGAACTCCCCGTCGTAGTCGTCTTCCACGATCACGCCGCCGGTCGTACGGGCCCATTCCACGGCGGCGGCGCGCCGGCCGGGCAGCAGGCGGCCGCCGGTCGGGAACTGGTGGGCGGGGGTGAGCATCAAGGTGCGGGCCCGCGAGGGCAGTTGACCGGTCCGGGCGCCGTCCTCGTCGACGGGGACGGCGTGCGGGCGCACTCCGGCCGCGTCGAGTATGGCGTGGTGGAAGGGGAGTCCGTACGCCTCGACCGCCCAGTCCCGGGGCCGTACGGAGGCCAGCAGCCGCAGTCCGTTGGCGAAGCCGGAGCAGACCACGATGCTCTCCGGGCCCGTACGCACGCCCCGCGCCCGGGACAGGTACGCGGCCAGCGCCCGCCGCAGCTCCGGGCGGCCCCGCGGGTCGCCCGGCCCGAAGGCCTCGGTGGGTGCCTCGGACAGGGCGCGCCGGGTGCTGGCGGCCCAGGGGCCGCGCGGGAAGGAGGCGGGGTCCGGCTTGCCCTGGAGCAGGTCGTGGCGGGGGCCCGCGGGTGCGGGCCCGGCCGCGGCGGCCCGTACGGCGGCGGTGGCCGCGCCCTCGGCGACCCGCGTCCCGGACCCCTGCCGGGCGGTGAACCAGCCCTCGGCGACCAGCTCGGCGTAGGCGTCGGCGACGGCGTTGCGGGCCAGCCCCAGGTCGGCGGCCAGGGCCCGGTAGGGCGGCAGCCGGGTCCCCCCGGCGAGTCGGCCGCTGCGTACGGCGCTCCGCAGGGCCTGGGCGAGGGCGGTCCGCCGGGCGCCCTCGGCGGGGAGTTCGAGGTGCAGGTCGGCGCCGGAGCCCGCATCGCCGCCGGGGCGGTCACCGGGGGCCGTCACGCGCCCGGCTCCGAGGTGAGGACCGTACGGGTGGCCGTAGCCGTGGCCGTGGCCATGGCCGTCACCGGCAGGAGGCGGCGGCCGGCGGTCGCCGGCCGCGGCACCGGCCCCAGTTTCCGCCCGTCGTCCACATCGCCTCCGCCCCGGCATCACCAGCCCAGCGACCCTACCGCCCGGCGGGAGGGCGAGAGCCGCCGGGCGTCCTGCGCAGCCCGGCCCGGCCCGGCCCGGCCGGGCGGGGGTCGGCTGGCTACGCCTTGCGGGACAGCGCCTCGCGGACGGCTTCCTCGGAGCGGGCCACGACGGCGGTGCCGTCCTCGGCGGTGATGATCGGCCGCTGGATCAGCTTCGGGTGCGCGGCCAGATGCGCGATCCAGCGCCCCCGCGCCGCGTCGGTCTCCTCGCGGGGCAGCTCCCGTACGCCGGTTTCCTTCGCCAGCGGGTCAGACGTACGCGTGATGTCCCACGGCTCCAGCCCGAGGCGGCCGAGCACCTCGCGGATCTCGTCCTCGGAGGGCACGTCCTCCAGGTAGCGGCGCACCGTGTAGTCGGCGCCCTCCGCGTCGAGGAGGGTCAGGGCGCTGCGGCACTTCGAACAGGCCGGATTGATCCAGATCTCCATGCCGCCCAGCCTATCCAGAGGGAGCCTGGCCAGGGCCTTCTGTCAGTGGTCGCCGGTAGAATCGAGGGACAACGACAGGACGCCAACTACCGTTTGGGAGGCTGTAGATGGCCACTGCCACCATCGTCCAGCACGTCAAGAAGAAGCCGCTGCCGGCGGGCCTGCCCCGCGAGTGGTACGAGAGCCACAACCGCCGCCTGAAGGCGATGCGGCTGGCGATATCCCTGCTCGACTCGGGCACCTATGACGAGCGGCGCGCCACCAACCGGAAGATACGGACGATGGCCGTCCGGACGGGGATCCACCGGCCGTCCAATGTCACCTGCAAGCTGGTCCGCGCCTTCATGCGCGACTGCGCCTGATCGTCACGGCCGCAGCTACGGGGTCTTCGGGAGCCGCCGCGGCGGCGGCTCCCGGGGATCCGGGTGACGAGTGCGGTGCGCCGGGCGAGGAGGGGGAGGGGTCAGGCCACCGTGCGGCGCTCAGCGCGCCTCTCGGCCGGGGCGCCGCCGTCCAGCGAGAGCAGCAGCAGCGCCACGTCGTCCCGCAGACCACCGTGGGTGAAGGACTCCAGGTCCCGCCACACCGCCTCGACCAGCCCGCCCGGGTCCCGGGCGAGCACCGGTACGCGGGCGGCCAGGGGATAGAAGTGCCCCGTCGCGTCGCGGGCCTCCGTCACGCCGTCGGTGTGCAGCAGTAGCCGGTCCCCGGGCCGCACCGGCAGTTCCGCCACCGTCGGCGGGGCCGGCCCCGCGAGTCCGAGGCCGAGCGGCGGGCCCGGCTCCACGGCCAGTTCTTCGACGGCGGCCCCGCGCAGCCGCAGGGCGGGCGGATGGCCGCACGACACCATGCGTACGAGGTCCAGGCCGGGCGGGAACTCCAGCAGCAGCGCCGTCGCGAACAGCTCCGGACGGTCCACGGGGCCCGCCGCCGCATCCGCCACCAGCCGCCGGTCCAGCCGCCCGGCCACCGCCGCCAGCTCCGTGTCGTCCAGCACGGCTTCCCGGAAGGCCCCGAGCAGCGCGGCGACCGTGGCCACGGCGTCCAGACCGTGGCCCTGCACGTCGCCGACCAGCGCGCGTACCCCGTACGGCCCCGCGCGTACGTCGTACAGGTCCCCGCCCACCAGGGTGCCGCGCTGCGCCGCCCGGTACAGCAGGGAGCACCGCACATGCCCGACCCGCCCCGGCACGGGCGGCAGGACGGCCAGCTGGGCGGCTTCCGCCACCGTTCGTACGCTCACCAGCTGCGCGTCCCGGCGCCGCCGGACCAGGGCGATCACCACGCTCAGCACTCCGATGGCGGCCACCGTGGCCACGTCCGAGCCGCGGGCCTGGGTGATGCCGAGCTCGGGCACGCCCAGCAGTACCAGCACCAGCGCCGCGAAGAAGGCGGTGCCGACCGCCCCGTACGCGAAGGCGGCCACCGGCGGCAGACCCGCCAGGAAGAACCCCAGCTCGACGCCCGGCGTGGCCTTCTGCGCGAGGACGAGCAGCACCAGGGCCACCGCGGGCGCGATCCGGGCCCAGAGCGGCGGTGGCTCCCCGCGCAGCCAGCCCGGTTCCCCGCGTCCGCGTCTCACCCCTCCACCCTGGTACGGGTCCGCGAAGCCCGCACCCCGGACGGTGCGAAGGGGCTGCCGCGGGCCGGTGGAGGTGGCGGCGTCACCCGGTCGCCGCGGGGGCGACCCCGCCGTCACCGCCCGGCCCGCCGGGAGGCGACCCGGCAGGATGGGGGCATGCGTATCGCGGTCACCGGTTCGTCCGGACTCATCGGCAAAGCCCTCGTACGGTCCCTGCGCGCCGACGGGCACGACGTCGTCCGCTTCGTGCGCCGGGCGACCGCCGCCCCGGAGGAGGCCCGGTGGGATCCCGCGCGCGGGCAGGTCGATCCGGCCGGGCTGGCCGGCTGCGCGGCCGTCGTGCACCTGGCCGGGGCCGGGGTCGGGGAGCACCGGTGGACCGCCGCGTACAAGAAGGAGATCCGCGACAGCCGGGTCCTCGGGACGGCGGCCCTCGCGCAGGCCCTCGCCGCGATGGAGCAGCCGCCCGCCGTCCTGGTCAGCGGTTCCGCCATCGGCTACTACGGCGACACGGGCGACCGCACCGTCGACGAGGACGCCCCGCCCGGACACGGCTTCCTGCCCTCCGTCTGCGTGGAGTGGGAGGCCGCCGCCGCGCCCGCCCGCGCGGCCGGGATCCGTACGGCCTTCGCCCGTACCGGCCTGGTCGTCGCCCGCGAGGGCGGTGCCTGGGGGCGGCTGTTCCCCGTCTTCCGCGCGGGCGTCGGCGGCCGGCTCGGCAACGGCCGCCAGTACTGGTCGCACATCTCGCTCCGGGACGAGATCGCGGCTCTGCGCCACATCATCGACACCCCGTCCCTCAGCGGTCCCGTCAACCTCACCGCCCCCGAGCCGCTGACCAACCGCCAGGTCACGGCGGCCATGGGCCGGGTACTGCGCCGGCCCGCCGTGCTGCCCGTACCGGCCGTGGCCCTGCGCATCGCGCTCGGGGAGTTCGCCGAGGACGTACTGGGCAGCCAGCGCGCCCGGCCCGCCCGGCTGCTGGAGTCGGGCTTCGTCTTCCGCGACCCCGGCATCGAGCAGGCGATCCGCGCCGCCCTCGACGGGAACCACTAGCGGCACCCCCGGCGAAGCCCCGCACCCCCCGCGCGGAGCGCACCGGCGGGGGCGCGGCGTGATCGCCGTGCGACCGTTCGTGACCCGAATGCGACCGCCGTGCGACCGGAGTTGACCGGAAACACGGGGCAAACTCGGGTTCCGGCGCAGCGGGTTAGGGGAAGGAGGAGCAGACACAGCCGCGCCGACCTCGGGGAGGGGCACGTGCTCAGCAGCGCGCACCACGCCGCACACCATGCGGACATCGTCATCGTAGGAGCCGGAGTCTCAGGACTCGCGGCCGCGCACCACCTGATCGCAGCGGGGGTCACCGTCACCGTCCTGGAGGCCGCCGACGACCCCGGCGGCCGGATGGCCACGGAATCGGCCGACGGATTCCGGCTGGACCGGATCGGCCAGTTGCTCAACACCTCGTACACGGAACTGGCCCGCACCCCGGGCCTGGAGACCCTGACCCTGCGCCCCTTCGCGCCCGGGGTCCTGGTCCACACCGACGGCAGGCAGCTCCGCGCGGGGGCTCTCACCCCGGCCCGTGCCCTGGCCAGCGGTTCCCTCGACCAGGCCCGGCTCAGCGCCGCTCTCGGCCGGCTCGCCGCCCTGCCGGAGGAGCGCCTGCTCGCCCGCCCCGAACGCACCGCGCTCGCCGCCCAGCGCTCCCGCGGTCTGCCGCCGCGCACCCTCAACGGGGTACTGCGGCCCCTGCTCGCCACCTTGCTGCGCGACCCGGAGCTCACCACCTCCAGCCGGGTGGCCGACCTGGCCCTGCGCGGCTTCGCCCGTGGCCGCCTCGCGGTGCCGCAGGGGGGCGCGGCGGCCCTGCCCGACCTGCTGGCCGGGGGCCTGCCGCCCGGCACGCTGCGTACCGGCGTCCGGGTCCGCTCGGTGGCGACCAACCTCGTCACCACCGAGGAGCACGGCGACTTCGTCTGCCGTTCCGTGCTGCTGGCCACCGGCGCCCGCGCCGCCGCCGGCCTGCTGCCCGGTCTGCGGGTCCCGGACTTCCACCAGGTCACCGTCCTGCACCACGCCACCGCCGAGCCGCTGCCGTGGGACGGCTCGCTGCTCCTGGACGGGGACCCCAGCTGGCCCGTCTCGCACACCGCCGTGATGAGCGCGGTGGATCCGACCCGGGCCCCGGCCGGCCGCAGCCTGGTCACCACCACCGTGCTCGGCCCGCCGCCACCGCCGCGCACCGTCGCCTCACGGCTGGCCCGGCTCTACGAGAGCGCCACCCGGGACTGGGAGCTGCTGGCCGTCCACCACACCCCGGAGGCCGTCCCCGCCATGCCGCCGCCCTACGATCGGCGCCGCCCCGTGCGGGTCCTCGCCGGGCTGTACGTGTGCGGCGACCACCGGGACACGAACACCGTCCAGGGCGCCCTGCACTCGGCGCGCCGCGCCACCACGGCGGTCCTCCGGGACTTCGGCATCCCGCTCCCGGCCACCCCGGAATCCGCGCTTCCGATGGCTGCCTGAGGGTCGAGGCCGTCGGCGGGGCCGCATGCGCGCCCCGCCGACGGCCTCGGCGCGGGCGCCGGAGGCGCTGGGGTCCGGCGCGGGCGACCGGGGGCGGGGGAGGGTCAGGACAGGGCCGCCACCCGGTCCCGGTAGGTGCGCACGGCCGAAGCGTCCCGGTACGGCTCCAGCCGTCGCTCGAAGTCCCGTACGTACTCCACGGCCCGCACCGACCGCATCTCCATCGCCTGCTGCGCCGCCTCCGCGCCCAGCGTGCACGCCTGCTCCAGCTCCCCGAGCCCCAGCCGGGCCGTGGCCAGCACCACCCGGCAGAACAGCCGCGACCGCGCGTAAGCGGGCGCCCGCAGCTGGAGCGAGCGCTCCGCGTGCTGCGCCGTGGCCCGGAACTGCTGCAGGTCCCGGTGGCAGTGCGCGAACTCGTCCGCCAGCTGCGCCTCGTCGTAGTACCGCGCCCAGGGCGGCACGTCGTCCCCCGGCCGGGCCGCGCCCAGCGAGCGCTCGGCCCGCACCAGCGACGCCGTGGCCGCCCGTACCTCGCCCATCACCGCGTGCCCCCGCGCCTCGGCCGAGTGCAGGAGGGCCTGCACCACCGGCGGCGGCCCGGCGCCGACCCCCTGCTGGGCGACCCGGGCCAGCTGCACCGCCTCCCGGCCGTGGCCCAGGTAGACCGCCTGCCGGCTCATGGTGACCAGCACGTACGAGCCGTACGGCCGGTCGCCGGCGGCCTGCGCCAGGCGCAGCGCCTGCACGAAGTACCGCTGGGCGAGCCCGTGCGCGGCGATGTCGTACGAGGTCCAGCCCGCGAGCCGGGTCAGGTCCGCGGCGGCGGAGAACAGCCGGCGCCCGGTGGTCTCCCCGTAGGTGCCGCGGAGCATCGGCTCGGCCTCGTGCTCCAGGTAGCGCACCAGTGCCTGCCGGGCGTGGCCGCCGCCGTAGGCGTGGTCCAGGGTGCGGAAGAGCTCGCTGACCGATCTCAGCGCCGCGATGTCACCGGCGGTCACCCGCTGCCCGGGCCCCCGGTCGATCTGGCGCTGGCGGGGCACCGAGGTCCGGCCCTGCGCGGGGACCCGGGTATGGGCCAGGTCCGTGCTCCGGCCCACCCGCTCGTCGGCCCGCCCGATCAGCCAGTCCCGGCTGGGCACGACCAGGCCCGCCGGGGTGAAGGCGATCTTCCGCAGCTCGGCGTGGGAGCCGGAGTCCTTGCGCCACAGGCCGCTCGCGATGTCCACGGCCTCCTCCGGGGTGGCCGCGAACTCCAGCCCGGCGTACACGGGCGCGCACGCGTCCAGGCCGAGGTCCTGCGCCGACAGCCGCCGCCCGAGCCGTCTGGTGAAGACCTCCGCGATCAGCGCGGGCGTGGTCCCGCGAGGCTGCTGCCCGCGCAGCCACCGGGTCACCGAGGTCTTGTCGTACCGCAGGTCGAGACCGTGCTCCAGGCCGAGCTGGTCGACGCGGCGGGCGAGCCCGGCGTTGGAGAAGCCGGCTTCCGCGATCAGTGCCGCGAGCTGCCGGTTGGGGACGCGCTGGGCAGGTCGTTCCGTCATCGGCTCCACGGTCTCCTGACGTGACGGACCGGAGTCCCGGCCCTGTGACGGCGTGAATGTAGCGGCGAACTTCGCCCGGACCGCCCGCTCTGTCCCACATTCATCCGATCGTGTGCAGAACGGGTGGGACCCTTTACGGATCGCCCCCCTGCGCCCGCGTACGCTGCGGCCCATGACCCGCCGGCCCCCCGCGACACACCTCCCCCACGCGTACACGGAATCCACAGCTCCGCTGCCCGCGCCCGAACTGACGGAGGCGGAGTGCCGGCGCTGCGGGACCTACATCACGGGGCTCGACGGGCGGTACGCGTGCGGGGTGTGCGGCTGGGTCAACGACCACTCGGAGGGCCACCGGCGGCTACCCCGGGCCGACGAGGACCCGGACCGCCCCGCCGCCCGGGGAAGGCGCCGCCCCAGGCGGCTTCCCGACCCCGCGGAGGCGGCGCCGAGTCCGGCGGCGGAGGCCGGTACGGGCCCGGGGACGGGGCGCTGAAAACGCCCGCGCGGGCCGCCGTACCCTTGGCTGAGTGCGATACGTGCACACGGCAGGTTCAACGAGGAGGCGCTGCGGTGGCTGAGCTTGGGTTTGTGCGTCTGGGCTTCGGACCGGAATCCGTCGAGTACACCCGGGCCTGGGAAGAGCAGCGCCGGGTGCACGCCGCCCGCTTCGCCGACGAGATCGGCGACACCTGCCTCCTGCTGGAGCACCCTCCGGTCTACACCGCCGGCCGGCGCACCGACGACAGCGAGCGGCCGCTCGACGGCACGCCGGTCGTCGACGTGGACCGCGGCGGCAAGATCACTTGGCACGGCCCCGGGCAGCTCGTCGGCTACCCGATCATGAAGCTGCCCCGCCCGGTGGACGTGGTCGCCCACGTCCGCAGGCTGGAGGAGGCACTGATCCGCACCGCCGCCGAATTCGGCCTGGAGACCAGCCGCGTCGAGGGCCGCTCGGGCGTCTGGGTGCTGGGCGATCCCGTCCACGAGCGCCCGCAGGCCGGCGGCCTGTCCCTCGACTTCCCCGCTTCCCCGCCGGCCCCGCGCCCGGACGACGAGGAGTTCGACCCCCGGCTGGCCGGGCCCGAGTACGCCCCGTCCAATGCCGGCCAGCGCCGCGAGGACCGCAAGCTCGCCGCCATCGGCATCCGGGTCGCCAAGGGCGTCACCATGCACGGCTTCGCCCTCAACGTGAACCCGGACAACACCTGGTTCGACCGGATCGTGCCCTGCGGCATCCGGGACGCCGGTGTGACCTCGCTCTCGTACGAGCTGGGGCGCGAGATCACCATCGCCGAGGTGCTGCCGGTCATCGAGCGGCACCTGAAGGAGGTCCTGGAGCACGCGGAGCTGCGGCCGCGTGAAGTGGAACCGGCGGTGGGCTCGTAGGACGGGTGCGGCTTCGGCGAGGAGGCCGAGGTCCGGGGAATGGGGTCGGCCCCCCCGCAGGTTGGCCGACGTAAGAGCGTATGAAATTACGGGCGTACCCTGGTGGGCGCCGAAGAATCGAAGTCACAGGGAGCCGGTCGTGTCCGCAGTCGCACCCGACGGACGCAAGATGCTGCGCCTGGAGGTCCGGAACAGCCAGACCCCCATCGAGCGCAAGCCCGAGTGGATCAAGACCCGGGCGAAGATGGGTCCCGAGTACACCAAGATGCAGGCCCTGGTGAAGGGCGAAGGACTGCACACGGTCTGCCAGGAAGCCGGCTGCCCCAACATCTACGAATGCTGGGAGGACCGCGAGGCCACCTTCCTCATCGGTGGCGACCAGTGCACGCGGCGCTGTGACTTCTGCCAGATCGACACGGGCAAGCCCGAGGCGCTGGACCGGGACGAGCCCCGCCGCGTCGGCGAGTCCGTGGTCACCATGGACCTGAACTACGCCACCATCACGGGCGTGGCCCGCGACGACCTGCCCGACGGCGGAGCCTGGCTGTACGCCGAGACCGTGCGCCAGATCCACCAGCAGACGGCGGCCCGCGAGAGCGGTCACACCAAGGTCGAGCTGCTGGCCCCCGACTTCAACGCCGTCCCGGAGCTGCTGGAGGAGGTCTTCGCCTCCCGCCCCGAGGTCTTCGCGCACAACGTCGAGACCGTGCCGCGGATCTTCAAGCGGATCCGCCCCGGCTTCCGCTACGAGCGCTCGCTCGATGTGATCACCCGCGCCCGCGCGTACGGCCTGGTGACGAAGTCGAACCTGATCCTCGGCATGGGCGAGGAGCGCGAAGAGGTCACCCAGGCCCTGAAGGACCTGCACGAGGCCGGCTGCGAGCTCATCACCATCACGCAGTACCTGCGGCCCTCGCCGCGCCACCACCCCGTCGAGCGCTGGGTGAAACCGGCCGAGTTCGTGGAGCTGGCGAAGGAGGCCGAGGACATCGGCTTCTCCGGTGTGATGTCCGGCCCGCTCGTCCGGTCCTCGTACCGCGCGGGCCGCCTCTACCAGCAGGCGATGGAGAAGCGCGCGGGCGTGTGAAATCGCGCACAAAGTCCTACTAGGCGGTAACCCGCAGCGACGCGGCCCCTAGGCTTTTCCTCGGAAGAGTCCGGCGGGCCGCGTCAATGTTTCGACACGTTTGACCGACCGGTCATGCGCTGGTAACACCAATCAGTGACGATGGATCCACGCTTCGCACACGCGCTTCCCGGCGCGCTTCGGACGCCGGGTTCGCCGTGCGCAGTCGCCGTACACCCGTGTCTTCGGACACGACGCACAGCATGTACCGCACACCCTGCCGACGTGAGCACCGTGAAAGGGACCGACATCATGCAGGCCGCGCCCGTACGCGCCACCGCCCTTCCGTCCTTCACCGACGCCTTCCGCGGCATCGAGTCCCTGCTCATGAGCGGGGCCCGCCGCAACGCCTGGACGGCCGTCCTCGAAGACCGCCGCAGGGCCAAGGACCGGGTCCAAACCGAACACGTACTTGAGGCCGCGGCGACCCGGACCCCGCAGGCCACGTAAACTCGCCCTATGGCGAGGAAGTCAAACGCAGAGACTGCTGCGAACCCCGGGCGACTGAAGCAGATCGCCCTGACGTACAAGATGACGCGCAAGGCAGACCCGAAGGTCGGTCTGATCGTCGCGGGCGTGGGAATCGTCACCTTCGGTGTCTTTCTCGCCATCGGCTTCCTGATCGGCCACCCGGTCTACCTGGGCATCCTGGGCTTCCTGGTGGCGTTCCTGGCGATGGCGATCGTCTTCGGGCGACGGGCCGAGCGGGCTGCCTTCGGGCAGATGGAGGGACAGCCGGGCGCGGCCGCGGCCGTACTGGACAACGTGGGACGGGGATGGACGACCACCCCGGCCATCGCGATGACCCGCAACCAGGACATCGTCCACCGGGCCGTGGGCAAGGCCGGCGTCGTCCTGATCGCCGAGGGCAACCCGAACCGCCTCAAGCCCCTGCTCGCGAACGAGAAGAAGAAGCTGGCCCGGATCATGCCGGACGTGCCGGTCCACGACTTCATCGTGGGTACGGGCGAGGGCGAGGTGCCGCTCCAGAAGGTGCGCACCACGCTCCTGAAGCTGCCGCGCGTGCTGGCCGGCCCCCAGATCACCCAGGTCAACGACAAGCTGCGCGCCATGGGCGACCTCATGAGCAACATGCCGCTGCCGAAGGGCCCGATGCCCAAGGGCATGAAGATGCCGCGCGGCGGAAAGATGCGCTGACCCGCTTTTCGTATACGAACACACGGATACGACGCGACACACGGGTACGACGCGAGGCGCCCCCCGAAGCTGACAGCTTCGGGGGGCGCCTCCGTGTGATGCCCGCTACGTGCCCGCTACCAGATGCTCACGAGATACGGACCTGGACGGCGCGCGCCAGCCGGTCGTGCAGGCCGCGGCCGTCGCGGTCCCAGATCAGCGCCGGGATGACCAGGGCCAGCAGTGCGGTGCGCACCACCACCCGGACGATGCCCAGCCGGCCGCCGTCCTGCGAGACAACCCGCAGGCCCAGGAGCCGCTTGCCGGGGGTGGAGCCCACGGTGCCGAGGGTCAGGATGCTCAGGGCCACGAAGAGCCCGAGCGTCCAGTTGCCCGCCGCGGCCAGGCTGCCGCCCGTGATCAGTCCGTACGCGATCAGCTGGCAGCCGATCCAGTCCAGGGCGACGGCGCCGAGCCGGCGCCCCGGTCGCGCCAGGGAGCCGGGGCCCTCCTGCGGCAGACCGAGCCGCTGGCCCGGATAGCCGAAGTCGACGCCCATGTCCTCGGCGGCCGCGCGGGGGCCGGAGAGCCATGATCCGATTGCTTGCCTGTTGTCCACCCGACCCACGGTACCCGTGGTGCTCCACACCACTCCCGCGGGACCCTGGTTAACTTGTGCGAAACAAATGGGTCATGCTTGAGAAATCCCGTCTGCTTATGGTCGGGTCAGCGTGCGGCACCGCACTGACGCACCACGAGCTATACAGCCCGTCCCTACCCCGGGGCCGGGAGTAGGAGGAGTTGGATGTTCCAGAACGCCGACGACGTGAAGAAGTACATCGCAGACAACGACGTCAAGTTCGTCGACGTCCGCTTCTGCGACCTGCCGGGTGTGATGCAGCACTTCACCATCCCGGCAGGGGTCTTCAACCCGGACGAGGAACTGGCCTTCGACGGCTCCTCCATCCGCGGGTTCCAGGCGATCCACGAGTCGGACATGGCCCTGCGCGCCGACCTGTCGACCGCGCGCCTGGACCCGTTCCGTCGTGACAAGACGCTGAACATCAACTTCTTCATCCACGACCCGATCACGGGCGAGGCCTACAGCCGCGACCCGCGCAACATCGCGAAGAAGGCCGAGGCGTACCTCGCCTCCACCGGCATCGCCGACACCGCGTACTTCGGCCCCGAGGCCGAGTTCTACGTGTTCGACAACGTGCGCTTCGCGACCTCGGCGAACGAGTCCTTCTACCACATCGACTCCGAGGCCGGCGCCTGGAACACGGGCTCCGAGGAGAACAACCGCGGCTACAAGGTCCGCTACAAGGGCGGCTACTTCCCCGTCGCCCCGGTCGACCACTTCGCCGACCTGCGCGCGGAGATCTCCCTCGAACTGGACGCCCAGGGCCTCCAGGTCGAGCGCCAGCACCACGAGGTCGGCACCGGTGGCCAGGCGGAGATCAACTACAAGTTCAACACGCTGCTCGCCGCGGCCGACGACCTGATGCTCTTCAAGTACGTCGTGAAGAACGTCGCCTGGCGCAACGGCAAGACCGCGACCTTCATGCCGAAGCCGATCTTCGGTGACAACGGCTCGGGCATGCACGTCCACCAGTCGCTGTGGGCCAACGGCGACCCGCTGTTCTACGACGAGGCCGGTTACGCGGGCCTCTCGGACACCGCGCGCTACTACATCGGCGGCATCCTCAAGCACGCCCCGTCGCTGCTGGCGTTCACCAACCCGACGGTGAACTCCTACCACCGCCTGGTGCCGGGCTTCGAGGCGCCGGTCAACATGGTCTACTCGCAGCGCAACCGCTCCGCGGCCATGCGCATCCCGATCACGGGCTCGAACCCGAAGGCCAAGCGCGTCGAGTTCCGCGCGCCGGACCCGTCCTCGAACCCGTACCTGGCGTTCTCGGCCCTCCTGCTGGCCGGCCTCGACGGCGTCAAGAACAAGATCGAGCCGATGGAGCCGATCGACAAGGACCTCTACGAGCTCGCCCCCGACGAGCACGCGGCCGTCCCCCAGGTCCCCACCTCGCTCGACGCGGTCCTGACCGCGCTGGAGAACGACCACGAGTACCTGCTGGCCGGCGGTGTCTTCACCCCCGACCTGATCGAGACGTGGATCGACTACAAGCGCACCCACGAAATCGCCCCGATCGCCCAGCGCCCCCACCCGCACGAGTTCGAGCTCTACTTCGACCTCTAAGCCGCAGGTTTCTGACCCGCGGTTTCGTTAGAGACTGAGCCAGGCCGTGGCCACGCCGAACAGCGTGGTCACGGCCTGTTTTTCATGCGGTCTCTGAGCGCCGGGGTCCTCGGGTGGCGCGGCCCGCTACGGCCGGGCGGAGACCTGCCAGGGGACCCTACTGGGGGCGGTGGCCGAGGATGCAGAACTCGTTGCCTTCCGGGTCTGCCAGGACGACCCAGGATTGATCGCCCTGGCCGATGTCGACCCGCTCGGCGCCGTGGGCCAGCAGGCGAGCCACCTCGGCGTCCTGGTCATCCGGCCTGAAGTCGAGATGCAGTCGGCTCTTGACCTTCTTGCTCTCATCGATCCGGACGAAGTCCAGTCCCGGCAGGCGGTCCGGCTCCGGGCGGATCTCGAACTCGTCATCAGACTGGTAGACGACGACCCAGCCCAGAGCCTCGGCCCACCACTGCCCCAAGGCCGCGGGATCCACCGAGTGAACGATTACCTGTTCCCATTCCAAGGTCATCCGCTGATCTTAGATCTGCCGGGGCTGCGGAAAACAGGCCCGAGGTCTTGCTTCCCGTGCGGTCTGTCGGTTGCCGGAGCGGCCTGAGGGTGTCTCGATCCACGGCGGGTCGGTCGACGCGTCCACCGGCGGTCTGAAAAAAGTTCGACCAGGCGGGAGTAGGGAGTCGCCCGTCATTCTCTACACAGAGTGATGGATGACTGCGGAGGGTCACGCTTGGCTTTGACATCGGGATGGGGTGGGCGGAGGGTGGAAATGCCCGATGTGTCACAAACAAGCAAGGCTCGGAGGTGTATGGATATGCATCGCAGGATGGTCTCGGGGGTCCTCGCGGGGGCTGCTGGAATAGCGCTCGGACTGATGCCGGTGGGCTCCGCCTTCGCGGGTGGCTCCCACGACGGCCACAGGTGCTCCGACAGCTCGCGCGACTACCGCTGTTGCGACAACCGCTGGAACGACTCGGGTAAGTTCCCGGCGTGGTGCTGGGACGAGCCGGGTCGCGGCGGCAACGGCGGCCACGGCCACTGGAGTCACTGGGACGACGACGGTCGCGGCGGCAACGGCGGCAACGGCCACTGGAAGCACTGGGACCACGACGGTCGCGGCGGCAACGGCCACTGGGGCCATGACGGTCGCGGCGGCAACGGCCATGGCGACCACGACGGTCGGGGCGGCCACGGCGGCTACGGCGGCAACTGCCATGGCGACCACGACGGTTGGGGCGGCCACGACGGTCGGGGCGGCCACGGTGGCCACGGCGGCTACGGCGGCAACGGCCACGGGGACCACGACGGTCGGGGCGGCTACGGCGGCCACTGATCCAGGAGAGACATCCCGCGCGTGAGCTCGCGCACGGCACGAACGGCCAGCTCCGACGGCGATCCGGGGCCCTGGACCGGGGCGTCGGTCGAGGACCACACCTCCAGGGACACCCGGATCGCGTCGGTGGCGGCCGCGGCCAGCAGGCGTACGGACAGCGGGTCGGCGGCCGGCCCGGCGAGGCGGGAGATCAGCGGGACCAGGTGCTCCTCGGAGTCCTGGTTCACGCGGTACCAGACTCCCCGCAGCGCCGGGTCGGCCGCCGCGGCGCGCAACAGCCCGCGGGTCGCCTCCAGGCCCTCCGCGACCGCCCGCGGGTCGGTGAGGGAGCGAAGGACGGCGCGCTCCAGTGCCTCGCCCAGCGGGGTGCCCGGCTCCTCCTCGGCGAGCAGCGCGCGCCAGGTGTCGCCGCCGCCCGCGAGCAGCGGGGCCACGGCCTCCTGCTTGTTGCGGAAGTAGCGGTAGAACGTACGCAGCGCCACCCCCGCCCGGCGGGCGATGTCCTCGGCGGTGGTTCCGTCGGGGCCGTGCTCCGCGAAGAGTTCGTACGCCGCCCGCGCGATGTCGAGCTGGGTGGCGGCCTTGCGGCGCTCGGTCAGGGACTGGGCTCCGGGACCCGTCTGGGGAGAGTACGGCCGAGGGGATCTCACCAATGAAGCGTACCTCTCGGTCGCTTGCCTGACGGCGTACGGAGACACTCTGGCAAAGCGTGTCAGTCAGTCGGTACGCTCCGCGCCATGAACCGTTATCAAGGGCGCCGCGTCCTCATCACGGGCGGTGGCTCCGGCATCGGCCGTGCCACCGTCCACCGCATCCTCTCCGAGGGCGGCCGCGTCCACGCGGCGGACGTCGACGAGGCAGGCCTGAAGACCACCGCCGAGCAGGCCGCCGCCGCGGGGCGCGAGGCGGACCGGCTCACCACCGCCGTCCTCGACATATCCGACGAGGCCGCCGTTCAGGCCGGTGTCACGGCTGCCGTCGAGCGCCTCGGCGGACTCGACGTCCTCGTCAACGCGGCGGGCATCCTGCGCTCCGCGCACACCCACCGCACCACGCTCGACCTGTGGAACCAGGTCATCGGGGTCAACCTGACCGGCACCTTCCTGATGATCCGCGAGTCCCTCCCCGCGCTGCTGGAGGGCGACCGGCCCGTCGTCGTGAACTTCAGCTCCACCTCGGCGTCCTTCGCCCACCCCTACATGTCCGCCTACGCCGCCAGCAAGGGCGGCATCCAGTCCATGACCCACGCGCTGGCCGCCGAGTACAGCAAGCGGGGCCTGCGCTTCGTCAGCGTCGCGCCCGGCTCCATCGAGAGCGGCATGACCACCGGGACCGGCCCCGGCCTGCCCGAAGACACCGACTGGTCGCTCTTCGCCAAACTCGCCCCGGCCCTCGGTCAGGGCTTCGCCGGTCCCGAGACCGTGGCCGGCGTCGTCGCCATGCTGGGCTCGGAGGACGGTGCGTTCATCACCGGTACGGAGATCCGCGTCGACGGCGGTACGCACTACTAGCCCGGCCCGCACCAAGGCCGCCCGGCCCGCACAGAAGTCACCGCACATGACGGGGCGTCAGGAGCTGAAGCGGTCCCACAGCCGGGGGAAGCGCTCCGCGAGCACGGTTTCGTTCTCGAAGTCCAGGGGCGTGCCCTCCGGCTCCGCCGGCTGGAGGGGGACGCCCAGGTCCGGCGCCACCGCACCCGTCAGCTGCTCGTACGCCTCGTCGGCCGCGTACCCCAGCTCCTCGCCGTCCCCGTCGATCTCCTCGTCGAAGTCCTCCAGGAGCTCCGCCAGGTGGTCGGGATCGTGGACGGCCCCCTCGAAGACCTCCCGCCCCTGGCCGATCAGCCAGCACCGGAAGTAGTCGAAGGCATCGTCGCTCGCCCCGTCGAGCAGCACCCAGGCGGCGCCCCACAGATCCCAGGTGTAGGCCCGGTTGTAACGGGACTCGAAGTGGCGGGCGAAGTCCAGGACGGAGTCCGGGTCGAGCTGTACCAGCCGCTCCACGAGCAGCTCGGCGTGTTCCACGGGGTCGCCCTCGGCGGCCTCGCGGGTGCTGTCCACGATCTCCCAGAACTCCGTCTCGTCCATCACGGGTCCAGCATCACGGGTCCACCCGCGTGCCGCCACCGCGCAGGCCGCGAAAGGCCGGTTGTGCCACCTTCTCGGCCCCACACCCGGCGGCCGAAGCACCGTACCGGGCGGCCGAAGCAGCGTACCCGGCGGGTGGGACGTGTACCGCCGGCCCGCGAAACGCCGTGAGGCGGCCCGCCCCCGAAGGGTCGGACCGCCTCACGGTCGAGGACCTGCGGCGCGCACGGCTCAGAGGCCGTAGCGCTCCCGGGCCTCCTTGACGCAGGACGCCGGCACCTCGCCGCGGCGGGCGAGCTGGGCCAGCGCGGCCACCACGATGGACGGGGCGTCGACACCGAAGTGGCGGCGGGCACCCTCGCGGGTGTCGGACAGGCCGAAGCCGTCCGTGCCCAGCGAGGTGTAGTCCTGCTCCACCCACTGGCTGATCTGGTCCGGGACCTGGCGCATCCAGTCCGAGACGGCGAGGACCGGGCTGGTGACACCCTCCAGCGCGCGGGTGACGTACGGGGTGCGCACCTCGCCGCGCAGCAGCGCCTCGTCGCACTCCAGCGCGTCGCGCCGCAGCTCGCCCCAGGAGGTGGCGGACCAGACGTCGGCGGCCACGTTCCAGTCGGCGGCGAGCAGCTTCTGCGCCTCCAGGACCCAGTGGATCGCCGTACCGGAGGCCATCAGCTGGACCTTGGGGGCGTCGGCGGCCGGGGCCGCCTCCCCCAGGTCTGCGGCCTGGTTGAACCGGTAGAGGCCGCGCAGGATGCCCTGCTCCACGCCCTCCGGCATCGCCGGCTGCACCTTCGGCTCGTTGTAGACCGTCAGGTAGTAGAAGACGTCCTCCGGCCGCTCGCCGTACATCCGGCGCAGACCGTCCTTGACGATCACCGCGATCTCGTACGCGAAGGCCGGGTCGTAGTTCAGCGACGCCGGGTTCGTGGACGCGATCAGGTGCGAGTGGCCGTCCGCGTGCTGGAGGCCCTCACCGGTGAGGGTGGTGCGGCCCGCCGTGGCGCCGACGATGAAGCCCTTGCCGAGCTGGTCGGCGAGCTGCCACATCTGGTCGGCGGTGCGCTGCCAGCCGAACATCGAGTAGAAGATGTAGAAGGGGATCATCGGCTCGCCGTGCGTCGCGTACGACGTGCAGGCGGCGATGAAATCGGCCATGGCGCCGGCTTCGGTGATCCCCTCGTTGAGGATCTGGCCGTCCTTGGCTTCCTTGTAGTACATGAGCTGGTCGCGGTCGACCGGCTCGTACGTCTGACCCAGCGGCGAGTAGATGCCGGCCGACGGGAAGAGGGACTCCATGCCGAAGGTGCGGGCCTCGTCGGGGACGATCGGCACCCAGCGCTTGCCGGTCTCCTTGTCCCGCATCAGGTCCTTGACGAGCCGGACGAAGGCCATGGTGGTGGCCATCTCCTGCTTGCCGGAGCCCTTGAGCAGCGGGGCGAAGGAGCGGTCGGCCGGAGCCGGCAGGGCCACGTGCTTGACCTTGCGGGCCGGGGCAGGGCCGCCGAGGGCCGCGCGGCGCTCGTTGAGGTACCGCACCTCGGGGCTGTTCGCGCCCGGGTGGCCGTACGGGACCTGGCCGTCGGCGAAGGCGCTGTCCGGGATCGGCAGTCCGAGCAGGTCGCGCATGCTCTTGAACTCGTCGATCGTCAGCTTCTTCATCTGGTGGTTCGCGTTCTTCGACTCGAACCCGGCACCCAGCGTGTAGCCCTTGACGGTCTGCGCCAGGATGACAGTCGGCGCGCCCTTGTGCTCCAGGGCGGCCTTGTAGGCGGCGTAGACCTTGCGGGGCTCGTGGCCGCCGCGCGAGCTGTGGAAGCACTCGGCGATCTTCGCGTCGGAGAGCACACCGGCCAGCTGGACGAGCTCGGCGTCGGCGCCGAAGAAGTGCTGGCGGATGTAGGCCACGTCGCGGGTCGCGTACGTCTGGAACTGCGCGTCGGGTACCTCGCGCAGGCGGCGTACCAGGGCGCCGGTGGTGTCGAGCTGGAACAGCTCGTCCCAGGCGGAGCCCCACAACGACTTGATGACGTTCCAGCCGGCGCCGCGGAACTGGGCCTCCAGCTCCTGCACCACGCGGAAGTTGGCGCGGACCGGACCGTCGAGGCGCTGCAGGTTGCAGTTGATGACGAAGGTCAGGTTGTCGAGCTGCTCGCGCGAGGCGAGGGCCAGGGCGGCGGTCGACTCCGGCTCGTCCATCTCGCCGTCGCCCAGGAAGGCCCAGACGTGCGAGCCGGCGGTGTCCTTGATGCTGCGGTTCTGCAGGTAGCGGTTGAAGCGCGCCTGGTAGATCGCGGAGAGCGGGCCGAGGCCCATGGAGACCGTCGGGAACTCCCACAGCCACGGCAGGCGCCGCGGGTGCGGGTAGGAGGGCAGGCCGTTGCCGCCGGACTCCTGGCGGAAGTTGTCGAGCTGCTGCTCGCTGATGCGTCCGTCGAGGAAGGCGCGGGCGTAGATGCCGGGGGACGCGTGGCCCTGGATGTAGAGCTGGTCACCCGATCCGTCGGCCTCCTTCCCGCGGAAGAAGTGCTGGAAGCCGGTCTCGTACAGCCACGCGGCGGAGGCGAAGGTGGCGATGTGGCCGCCGACGCCGTACTTGGAGCCGCGGGTCACCATGGCGGCCGCGTTCCAGCGGTTCCACGCGGTGATGCGGGCTTCCATCTCCTCGTCGCCGGGGAACTCCGGCTCGGCGGAGGTGGGGATGGTGTTGACGTAGTCCGTCTCCAGCAGCTTCGGCAGCGCGAGGCCGGCGGCCTCGGCGTGCTGGAGCGTACGGCGGAGCAGGTATTCGGCGCGGCGCGTACCGGCGGCCTTGGCGACGGCGTCGAGGGAGGCCGCCCATTCGGCGGTCTCCTCGGTGTCGCGGTCCGGGAGCTGGTCGAGCTCGCTCGGAAGCTTTCCTACGGGGTCGGACATCGGTGTGCGCCGCCTTCCGGACAAAGGAGAGGTGGTGAAAAATCCCTGACGGGCAGGACAGGGTGGGTGGACCCGGTTGGGGTCCGCAATGACTGTAAGTCGCTGATCGATGATCGATCAAATAAAAGTGGCCAAGAAATGTCATTCCGATCAAAAGTCGGCACCGCGTGCCAGATAATCAGGCACGCGGTGCCGGGCAAAACGGGGCAATGCGGCGCCCTCGGCGGGTCTGTCCGAGGTCAGGCGCGGGGCGCGCACCCCAGGACATGCCGCTTTACGAGCAGTCCGATGTCCGGATCCTGACTGCGGAACGCCTGGACGAGCGCTTCGTGCTCCTCGGCGTAGGACTTCTGGACCGTGCCCAGCCAGCGGATGGACAGGGCCGTGAACACCTCGATGCCCAGGCTCTCCCAGGTGTGCAGCAGCACGCTGTTCCCGGCCGCCCGCACCATCTCCCGGTGGAAGCCCACCGTGTGCCGCACCTGCGCCGTGCCGTCCTCGCTGCGGTCCGCTTCCCAGAGCGCGGCGACGTGCGGCTCCAGGGCCGAGCAGTCGGCCGCCAGCCGGGGCGCCGCCAGCTCCGCCGCGATCTGCTCCAGGCCCGCCCGGACCGGATAGATCTCCTCCAGGTCCGCCGCGGAGAGGTTCCGTACGCGCACGCCCTTGTTGGGCGCCGATTCGATGAGCCGCAGGGTCTCCAGCTCGCGCAGGGCCTCCCGTACGGGGGTCTGGCTGACCTCCAGCTCCACGGCGATCCGGCGTTCGACGATCCGCTCGCCGGGCTTCCAGCGCCCGCTGACGATCCCCTCCACGATGTGCTCGCGGATCTGCTCGCGCAGCGAGTGCACGACGGGTGGGGTGATCATCGGCGCTTCATCTCCTGGGGGGCGCGCAGTGCTCTGATGCGTAGACAATACGGCCGCACCGGCCCGTGCGTTGGGTTCCCGGTGGGTGACCCCGGGTGAGGCTGGTTACAGCCCCGGCCGCCGGACCTGCGACGGCGCCCCCGCCCGGAGTGTTCCGGGCGGGGGCGCCGTGGGTGAGGCCGCGTGTGGGGCGGTCTCAGAGACCGAGCTCGACCTCGAACTCTCCGGCCTCAAGGATCGACTTGACGGCCGAGAGGTACCGGGCCGCGTCCGCGCCGTCCACCAGGCGGTGGTCGTAGGACAGGGTCAGGTACGTCATGTCGCGGACGGCGATCACGGTGCCCTCGGGGGTCTCCAGGACCACCGGGCGCTTGACCGTGGCACCGATGCCCAGGATGGCGACCTGGTTCGGCGGCACGATGACCGTGTCGAACAGGGCACCGCGCGAACCGGTGTTGCTGATGGTGAAGGTCGCGCCCGACAGCTCGTCCGGCGTGATCTTGTTGCCGCGGACCTTGGCGGCCAGGTCGGCGGTCGCCTTGGAGATGCCCGCCAGGTTGAGGTCACCGGCACCCTTGATGACCGGGGTCATCAGGCCCTTCTCGGAGTCCACGGCGATGCCGATGTTCTCCGAGTCGAAGTAGGTGATCGTGCCCTCGTCCTCGTTGATCCGGGCGTTGACGACCGCGTGGGCCTTCAGCGCCTGGGCAGCGGCCTTGACGAAGAAAGGCATCGGCGAGAGCTTGACGCCCTCACGGGCGAGGAAGGAGGCCTTGGCCTTCTCGCGCAGCTTCATGATCTTGGTGATGTCCACCTCGACCACGGAGCTGAGCTGTGCCTGCGAGTGCAGGGCCTTCATCATGTTGTCGCCGATGACCTTGCGCATGCGGGTCATCTTCACGGTCTGACCGCGCAGCTCGGACACCGCGGCGGCCGGAGCCTTCGCGGCCGGAGCGGCGGCGCCCCCGGCAGTCGCGGCCGCCGGGGCGGCGGCAGCGGCCTTGGCGGCCTCGGCGGCGGCCAGGACGTCCTGCTTGCGGATACGGCCACCGACACCGGTGCCCGAGACCGCGGACAGGTCCACGCCGGACTCCGTGGCGAGCTTGCGCACCAGCGGGGTGACGTACGCGCCCTCGTCACCGGAGACCGCCGGAGCGGCAGCCGGAGCCGGGGTCACCGGAGCCGGAGCGGCGGCCGGGGCGGCGGCCTGGACCGGAGCCGGGGCGGCCACGGGGGCGGCGGCCTGGACGGGAGCCGGGGCGGCCGGAGCCGGTGCCGGAGCGGCCGGAGCCGGTGCCGGAGCAGCCGGTGCCGGTGCCGGAGCAGCCGGTGCCGGGGCGGCGGGGGCCGGGGCGGCCGCGGGGGCGGCACCGGCCGCGCCGATGACGGCCAGGCGGGAGCCGACCTCGGCCGTCTCGTCCTCGCCGACCAGGATCTCCAGCAGCGTGCCGGAGACCGGCGCGGGGATCTCGGTGTCCACCTTGTCGGTGGAGACCTCCAGCAGCGGCTCGTCGGCCTCGACCGACTCGCCGACCTGCTTCAGCCATCGGGTGACGGTGCCCTCGGTGACGGACTCGCCCAGGGCGGGGAGTACGACATCGGTGCCCTCGGCGGAACCGCCGCCGGCCGCGGCCTCGGCCGTCGGCGCGGGCGCCGGAGCCTCGGTCTCGGTGGACGGGGCGGCCTGCGGGGCCTCGGCCGCGGGGGCCTCGGCGGGGGCCTGGGGGGCCTCGGCGGCCGGAGCCGCCGCGCCCGAGCCCTCCCCTGGCTCCGCCGGGGATGCCCCGGTGTCGATGACGGCCAGCTCGGCGCCGACCTCGACGGTCTCGTCCTCGGCGACCTTGATGGAGGCCAGGACGCCGGAGACGGGGGAGGGGATCTCGGTGTCGACCTTGTCGGTCGACACCTCCAGCAGCGGCTCGTCAGCCTCGACGCGCTCGCCCTCGGCCTTCAGCCAACGGGTGACAGTGCCCTCGGACACGCTCTCTCCGAGCGCCGGGAGGGTTACGGAAACCGGCATGGTTTCGGTTGCTCCTAACGGTGGGGTCTCCCCAGCCGGCGCGAAGCGCCGAGCGAGGGAGGTGCGGAAGTGGTCGTCGCGCCCGTGACGATCAGTCGTGGGAGTGAAGCGGCTTGCCGGCCAGGGCCAGGTGGGCCTCGCCGAGCGCTTCGTTCTGGGTCGGGTGCGCGTGGATGAGCTGCGCGACCTCGGCCGGCAGAGCCTCCCAGTTGTAGATCAGCTGGGCTTCGCCGACCTGCTCGCCCATCCGGTCTCCGACCATGTGGACGCCGACCACGGCACCGTCCTTGACCTGGACGAGCTTGATCTCGCCCGCGGTCTTGAGGATCTTGCTCTTGCCGTTGCCCGCGAGGTTGTACTTGAGGGCCACGACCTTGTCCGCGCCGTAGATCTCCTTGGCCTTGGCCTCGGTGATGCCGACGGACGCGACCTCGGGGTGGCAGTACGTGACGCGCGGGACACCGTCGTAGTCGATCGGGACGGCCTTGAGGCCGGCCAGACGTTCCGCGACCAGGATGCCCTCGGCGAAGCCGACGTGCGCCAGTTGGAGGGTCGGGACGAGGTCGCCGACCGCCGAGATGGTCGGCACGTTGGTCTGCATGTACTCATCGACCAGGACGTAGCCGCGGTCCATCGCGACGCCCTGCTCCTCGTAACCCAGACCCTGCGAGACCGGGCCGCGGCCGACGGCGACCAGCAGCACCTCGGCCTCGAAGGTCTTGCCGTCGGCCAGCGTCACGCGGACGCCGTTCTCGGTGTACTCGGCCTTGTCGAAGAAGGTGCCGAGGTTGAACTTGATGCCGCGCTTGCGGAACGCGCGCTCCAGCAGCTTCGAGCTGTTCTCGTCCTCGACCGGGACGAGGTGCTTGAGGCCCTCGATCACGGTGATGTCGGAGCCGAAGGACTTCCACGCCGAGGCGAACTCGACGCCGATGACGCCGCCGCCGAGCACGATCGCGGACTCGGGGACGCGGTCCAGGACCAGCGCGTGGTCCGAGGAGATGATGCGGTTGCCGTCGATGTTCAGGCCCGGCAGAGACTTCGGCACGGAGCCGGTCGCCAGCAGGACGTGGCGGCCCTCGACGCGCCGGCCGTTCACGTCGACGGAAGTCGGGGAGGAGAGGCGGCCCTCACCCTCGATGTAGGTCACCTTGCGGGAGGCGACCAGGCCCTGCAGACCCTTGTACAGGCCCGAGATGACCTCGTCCTTGTACTTGTGGACACCCGCGATGTCGATGCCCTCGAAGGAGGCCTTGACACCGAACTGGGCGGCTTCACGGGCCTGGTCCGCGATCTCGCCCGCGTGCAGCAGAGCCTTCGTGGGGATGCAGCCGTTGTGCAGGCAGGTGCCACCGAGCTTGTTCTTCTCGATCAGGGCAACGTCCAGACCCAGCTGGGATGCGCGCAGCGCCGCGGCGTAACCGCCACTGCCACCGCCGAGGATCACTAGGTCGAAAACGGTGCTGGCGTCGTTCGCCACGTCACGTCCTCCATGCATGTGCGCCGGGCACCGGTCCTCTGTGACCGGGCGGCGGCTGGTAATCGGCCGCTTGTTTCTTCGGCCCTGTGGTGGGGGCCCTGTCCTGCCGAGAACCCATCTTCGCATTTGTCGGGGGAACGCGGGACGCCGGGCCCGCACTGTGGCAGGTCGATCTGCCGGAGGAGTGGTTACCGAAGCGTAGAAACGTACGGATTTCGTTGTGGGCGCACTCGCCCCGGGCCCTCGGCGGGGTCCCGGGGCGAGTCACGTCTCACACGCGTGCGCCCCCGCGGGCCGTGAGCCGGCGCGGGGGTGGCACGGGGCGGCGCAGGCTCAGCCCAGGTCGCCGGTGGCCGTGCGCTCGGCCAGCCGCACCAGGGTGCGCACGGCGGAGCCGGTGCCGCCCTTGGGGGTGTAGCCGTACGGGGCACCCTCGTGGAAGGCCGGGCCGGCGATGTCGAGGTGGGCCCAGGTGATGCCCTCGCCGACGAACTCCCGCAGGAAGAGGCCGGCGACCAGGCCGCCGCCCATGCGCTCGCCCATGTTGGCGATGTCGGCGGTGGGGGAGTCCATGCCCTTGCGCAGGTCCTCGGGGAGCGGCATCGGCCAGGAGGCCTCGCCGACCTCCTCGGCGATCTCGTGGACCGACGTACGGAAGGCGTCGTCGTTGGCCATGATGCCGAAGGTGCGGTTGCCCAGGGCCAGCACCATCGCACCGGTCAGGGTGGCCACGTCGACGATCGCGTCCGGGTTGTCCTCGGAGGCCTTGGTGAGCGCGTCCGCGAGGACCAGGCGGCCCTCGGCGTCCGTGTTGAGCACCTCGACGGTCTTGCCGCTGTACATGCGCAGCACGTCACCGGGGCGGGTGGCGGAGCCGGAGGGCATGTTCTCGGCCAGCGCGAGCCAGCCGGTGACGTTGACCTTGAGGCCCAGCTTGGCGGCCGCGACGACGGCGGCGAACACGGCGGCGGCGCCGCTCATGTCGCACTTCATCGTCTCGTTGTGGCCGGCCGGCTTCAGGGAGATGCCGCCCGAGTCGTAGGTGATGCCCTTGCCGACGAAGGCCAGGGTCTTCTCCGCCTTGGCGTGGGTGTAGGAGAGCTTCACCAGGCGCGGCGGGTTCTCGGACCCCTTGCCGACGCCCATGAGGCCGCCGTAGCCGCCCTTGGCGAGTGCCTTCTCGTCCAGGACCTGCACCTTGATGCCGTTCTCCTTCGCGGTCGCGGACGCGACGGCGGCGAAGGCCTCGGGGGTGAGGTCGTTCGGCGGGGTGTTGACCAGGTCGCGGGCGATGTTGACCTCGGTCGCGACGACCACGGCGCGTTCGGCCGCGGCCTTGTGCTCCTTGTCGCGCGGCTTGGCACCCAGCAGGGCGATCTCGGCGAGCGGCTGCTTGGGGCCGCCGTTCTTGCCGTCCTTCTTCTCGCCGCCCTGGTAGGCGGTGAAGGCGTACGCGCCCAGCAGCGCGCCCTCGGCCACGGCCGTGAGGGCGGAGGCGTCGTCCAGGGGCAGGGCGAAGGCGGCCTTCTTGGTGCCGTGCAGCGCGCGGGCGGCCACGCCGGCGGCGCGACGCAGGGCCTCCTCGTCGTACGACTCGTCCTCCTCCGGGACGGATCCCAGTCCGACCGCCAGCACGACCGGGACCTTGAGGCCCGCGGGGGCCGGCAGCTTGGTGGCCTCGCCTTCGGCGCCCGAGGCACCGAGCGCGTCGAGCACGGCGGCGAGCTTTCCGTCGTACGCCTTGTCCACGGCCTCGGCGCCCGCGGCGACGACCGGGCCCTTGGGGCCCTTCGCCACGCCGACCACGAGGGCGTCGGCGCGCAGCGTCGCCGCGCCGGCAGTGCTGAGAGTCAGAGCAGTCACGGTGGTGAGGTCTCGCTTCCGTTTATGTGTGTGGGCCGAGTGGGTGGACGGCCATCCGGACGCGATCGTATTCGGGGTCGGCCGTCGCCCGGAAATGAGCGTACGCGCACGGACTCGTCCGTACGCCACTCGAAGATTTGGCACATTGTTCGATCAGTAGGTCATCCGATTCACCCATCTGTGGTCTCTGCTCCGGGTTTGCCGCTCGGACCTGACGGGGGTCCGGGAGACTCGGCTCACTCTCGCAAGGGAACGCGGGGTTCCTTTGCATGAATTCCACAGAGCCTCCCCGGCCCGGCCGTCCGCCCAGGGCCGTTCCGAGGGGCGCCTGCGGGGGGAAAGGCCGACATGGTCCATAAGAACCGGGTCAACAGGCTCGCCGCGGCATGCGCTGCGGCGGCCCTGGTGTCCGTGGCACTACCCGGGGCCAGCGCCCGGGCGGCGGTGGCACCGCGCATCGACCTGAAGGTGCTCGTCGTCGACGACGGCGGCAGCTCGGTCGCGGCCATCACCGCGGAACTCCGGGACACCGGAGTGCCCTACACCCGCGTCGAGCTGGGCAGCGGCAGCCGCCCCGTCATCAACGCCGGATTCCTCAGCGAACCCGCCGACGGCGCGAGCGGCCGTCCGCGCGCCAAGTACCAGGGCGTCGTCCTGCCCAACGAGAACCCCTTCGGCGCCGGCTCGGCCGAGATGGCCGCGCTCACCGCCTACGAGGCGGCGTACGGGATCCGTCAGGTCGACGCGTACACCTGGGCCCATCCGGGCGTGGGGCTGGAGTACACCGACAACGGCGGGTACAGCGGCCAGCTCGACGGGACGGCGGCGGCCGTCACCCCGGCCGGCCGGACGGGTCCCTTCCGCTACCTCGGCGGCCAGCTCGCCTTCGAGGACAACTCCGCCCTCATCCCCGAGAGCTACGGCTTCATGGGCCGGCCGCGCGCCGGCTACACCAGCTACCTCGACGCCCCCGTCGGCCCCACCGGCTCGGAACGTGCCTCGCTCCTCGGCGAGTACACCCACGACGGGCGCAGCGAACTGGTCGTCACCTTCGGCTACAACCAGCACCAGCGGCAGTTCCGGCTGCTGGCCCGCGGCATCGTGGAGTGGCTCACCCAGGGCGTCCACCTCGGCCGCAGCCGCAACTACTTCGCGGTCCACGTCGACGACGTCTTCGCCCCCGACGCCCGCTGGAACAAGGAGCTCGACTGCACCCCCGGCGACTACGCCTGCGCGGGCGGGGAGGGCAAGGAGAGCACCATCCGGATGACCGCCGCCGACGCGCGCCACCTGGCGCAGTGGCAGCAGGCCAAGGGCTTCAAGCTCGACATGGTCTTCAACGCGGGCGCCGGCGAGGAATGGAAGGCGGAGAACGGCAACACCGACGCCCTCACCGCGCAGCTCCTCGCGGACCGCGCCGCGTACCGCTGGATCAACCACACCTACACCCACCCCTTCCTGGGCTGCGTCCAGGACACCACCACCGTCCCCTGGAGCTGCGCCAAGAACGCCCAGGGCGCCGTCAGCTGGATGAGCCGCGCCAAGATCTCCGCGCAGATCCGCGACAACAACGAGTGGGCCGCCGCCAAGGGCATCGTCCTCGACCGGGCCGAGCTCGTCACCGGCGAGCACTCGGGCCTCAAGACCCTGCCGCAGCAGGACCGCGACAATCCCAATCTGGCGGGCGCGCTCGCCGACAACGGCGTCAGGTGGATCGCCAGCGACAACTCGCGCGAACCGGCCCAGCGGGCGGTCGGCAGTGCCCTGACCGTCCCGCGCCACCCGATGAACGTGTACTACAACACGGGCACCAACGCCGAGATGGCCGACGAGTACAACTGGATCTACACCAGCCGCGCGGACGGCGGCAGCGGCGTCTGCGAGGACGATCCGGCGACCTCCACCTGCCTGCCGGACCCGCTCGACGTCAACACCGGTTACCTGGACCACATCGTCCCGCAGGAGGCCCGGACCGCGCTGCGCCACGTGCTGGCCAACGACCCCCGCCCGCACTACGTCCACCAGTCCAACCTCGCCGAGGACCGCACCCTCTACCCGGTGCTCGACCGGGTCCTCGACACCTACCGCACGCTGTACGCCCCCAGCGCGCCGATCGTGAACCAGACGCAGAAGGAAGCCGGCATCGAGCTCGGCCGCCGCGCCGCCTGGGACAGGGCCCTCGCCGCGGGCAGCGTCACCGCCTACCGCATCGGGGCGGACGTCACGGTCAAGGCGCCGTCCGGCGTCGTCGCCCCCGTCACCGCGCCCCAGGGCACCAGGAAGCAACTGCTGCTCGGCACCGCCGCCTTCGGCAGCCCGTACGCGGGGACCCGATCGGCCTGGACCGGGCCCGAGGCGCTCCAGTCGGCCGTCACGCTCAAGCTGCCCGGCTGACGGCCCGGCCGGACCGGGATCCGGCCGGACCGCGATCCGTGCCGGCCCACGATCCGGCCGTACGACCCGCCGTACCACCCGTACCACCAGCGCCGGCGCTCCGCGAACCACGGGCGCCGGCCCCTTTTCCGTCCTGGGGGGACACACCGCATGAGCCATGGGCGCCATGTCACCATGCTCACCGAAGGCACTTACCCGCACGTCCACGGGGGCGTCAGCACCTGGTGCGACCAGCTGGTGCGCGGCATGCCGGAGGTCGACTTCAACGTCATAGCCCTGACCGGCTCCGGACGCGAGCCGGTCACCTGGGAACTCCCGCGCAACGTCTACCGCCACACCGCCGTCCCGCTCTGGGGCCCTCCCACGGGCCGTGGCCGCCGCGCCGCCCCGCGCGGCAAGGCCCACCGCCGCTTCGCCGAGATCTACGAGACCTTCCTGCTCTCCCTGCTCGATCCCGCCCGTGGAGGCTTCTCCGAAGCCCTGGGCGAACTGGCCGTCCTGGCCCGCGCCGGCCGGCTCGGGCCGGCCCTGCGCTCCGAATCCGTACTGCGCCTGCTGATGGCCGTATGGACCCGCCCCGGCCTCGCCACCGCGCGGGCCCGCCCCACCGTCCACGACGCGCTCACCGCCACCGACCTGCTGGAACACGCCCTGCGTCCGCTCGGTGTGCGCATCCCGCACGACAGCGTCGCCCACGCCGTCAGCAGCGGCCTCGCCACCCTCCCCGCCCTGGCCGCCAAACAGCTCGACCAGGTGCCCTTCCTCCTCACCGAGCACGGCATCTACCTGCGCGAGCGCTACCTCGGCTACCGCACCGCCGCCGAGCGCTGGCCCGTCAAAGCCCTCGTGCTCGGCTTCTACCGCGAGCTCAACACCGAGGGCTACCGCCAGGCCGACCTGATCACCCCCTGCAACCAGTACAACCGCCGCTGGGAGGAGCGCGGAGGCGCCAGCCCCGACCGCATCCGCACCGTCTACAACGGCGTCGACCCCCACGCCTTCCCCGACGCCGGCCCCGAACCCGAGGTCCCCACGCTCAGCTGGTGCGGCCGCATCGACCCGATCAAGGACCTCGAAACCCTCATCCGCGCCTACGCGTTCATGCGCGAGGAACTGCCCGCCCTGCGGCTGCGCCTCTTCGGCCCCGTCCCCGACGGCTGCGCGGGGTACCGGCTCCGCCTGGAGGAGCTCGCCGCCGAGCTGGGGGTCAGCGACGGCATCAGCTACGAGGGCCGCATCGAGCAGGTCGCCCAGGCCTACGCGGCCGGCACGGTCGTGATGCTCTCCAGCATCAGCGAGGGCTTCCCCTTCAGCATCATCGAGGCCATGTCCTGCGGGCGCACCACCGTCTCCACCGACGTCGGCGGGGTCCGCGAAGCCGTCGGCGACACGGGCCTCGTCGTCCCGCCGCGCGAGCCGGAGACGATGGCCCGCGCCGCCCTCGCGCTGCTGCGCGACGACGTACGACGCCTCGAACTGGGCCGGATGTCACGCGAGCGGGTGGTGCGGAAGTTCACCCTCCACCGGTCGGTGGACGGCTTCCGGCACATCTACCGCGAGCTCGCCGGGCAGCCGGTCCTGCCCGTGCACGCCGACGACACCTGGACCCAGCGGCTCGCCGACCCCTGGTACCGCGAGCTCGCCGCGATGGGACGGCCCCGCGCCGAGTCCGCCGAAGGGAGCCTGCGGTGAGCGGATCCCTCTGGCTGAAGCCGCCCGGCCCGCCGGCGCCGCCGGTACCGGCCCGGCACGCGGCTGCCCTCCTCGGCGGCCCGCCGCACCCGGCCGGCGCAACCGGCACCAGCGGCGACTTCGACACCCTCCCGGCTCTCCCGCGACCGCGCCGGGAAGGCCCGGCCGCCGACCCGATGGACGAACTGGCCGCGCGCCTCGACGTGTTCATCGCCGGCGCCGTCCACCCGGACGAGATCGCCGCCGTCCTGGAATCCGACGGCATGACGGACGAGCACATCCGCCTCGCCTACGGCCGCCACGACTCCTTCGGCCTCGCCGAGGAGCTCTACGCCCGGGTGCCCCGCGCCTTCCCCGAGCCGGACCACGCCCCCGACCCGTGGAAGGTCTCCCTCCGCGCCTGCCTGCTGCGCGGGGTGATCTTCGCCCTGCCCGGTCTGGCCTACCTCCTCGGCGCACCCCTCCTCGACGGCCCGCCGGACCGCCTGGGCCTGCCCGCCGGGACACTGACCCTGCTCGCCGGGGCGCTCATCGGCTGGGCCTGGGACCAGGCCCTGTCCCACCGGGCCTACTCCTGGCTCGGCCTCGGCGACCGGGCCGCCGCCGGGCGGACCCTGCTCGTCGGCGCCCCCGCCGGTTCCCTGCTGGGCACCGCCGCCGCGCTGGCGGTGCCCGGCGGGGCGCCGTTCTCCTGCGCCTTCGCCGCCGGACAGGCCCTCTACGTCGGGGCCGCCACCGTCCTGCTCGTCCTCGGCCGCGAGCGCGTCCTGCTCGCCGCGCTCGGCCCGATGGCCGCCGGAGCCCTGCTCGTGCTCTTCGTGGACCTGCCCGTGCCGGTGCGGGTGGCCCTCCTCGCCGTCTCCCTCCTCGCCGCCTGCGCCCTGGCCGTACGGGAACTGCCGCGGGCCCTGGGGCTGCGGGCCGCCGCCCGCCGCGTCCGCAGCCGCGTCCGCGGCCGCGCCGTACGCGGACCCGGCGCGGGCCCGGTGCGGTGGCGGATGCTGCGGGGCGGCGACCAGGAGTACGCCCCGCGCGGGCCCCGGCTCGCGGACTCGGTGCCGTACGGGGTGTTCGGCCTCGGCACCGGCCTGCTCGTGCTGTACGCCGCCCTCGGGGAGGTGCTCGCCGACGGCCCCGCCGAAGCCGTCGCCGCTCCGGCGGCGGTGGCCCTCACCCTCAGCATGGGGCCCGCCGAATGGCTGCTCCACCGCTTCCGCAGCGGCAGCCTGGCCGGGCTCCGCGCGGCCCGCTCACCCGGGGCGTTCCGGCGGCGGATGCTCGCCACGCTGGGCCGGTGCCTGGCCCTGTACCTGGCGGTGCTGCTGGCCCTGGGCGCGGCCGGAACCCTGCTCTGGCCGGACGCCGCGGACCTCACCGGGGTCCGCGTCGCGACCCTGCTCCTGCTGGGCGCGGTCATGTGGACCGGCCTGCTCCTCCAGTCCTTCGGGGCGGTACGGCCGGCCGCCGTGGTCTGCGCCTCGGCCGCCGCGGCCCAGAGCCTCGCCCTGCTGACGGGCCTGGGGCCGCCCCGGGTGGTACAGCTCGCCGTGGCGGGTGCGGCCGCCACCGTGCTGGCCCTGCTGGTCTGCCTGCTCCTCGGCCGGGTGACCGCGCACCGCTGACCTCCCGCCACCGGCCGCCGCCCGCCACGGACATGCCCGCCGCCCCCCGCCGCCGATCACCCGAGACCGTACGAGAAGAAGGACCCCATGCTGCTGGTGCCCCTCTACGAGCACCCCGCCGACCGGCCCGAGGCCTGGGAACGGCTCATCCGCGCCGCCGGCCGGCTGCACTCCGTGGTGCTCAACCCCGACAACGGCCCGGGCGACGCCCCCGACGAACGGTTCGCGCGGGTCTCGACCAGGCTGCGTGAGGCCGGGGTGTCCGTCCTCGGGTACGCCGACACCGACTACGGGCGCCGCCCGCACGCCGCCGTGGTGCGCGACCTGCTGCGCCACCGCGACTGGTACGGCGCCGACGGTGCCTTCCTCGACCAGGCCGCCTCCGGCCCCGAACTGCTGGCGCACTACGGGCGGCTCGCCATCGCCGCCCGGGCCGCGGGCGCCCGTACCCTCGTCCTCAACCACGGCGTCCACCCGCACCCCGGCTACGCGCGGCTCGCCGATCTGCTCGTCACCTTCGAAGGCCCCTGGGACGCCTACCGGGACCCGGCCGCCGAGCCGCCGCCCTGGACCGCCGACCACCCCGCACAGCGCTTCTGCCACCTCGTCTACGCCGTCCCGCCGGGCGCGCCCGCCGCCGAACTCGCCGAGCGGCTCGCGGCGGAACGGGGAGCGGGGGTGCACTGCGCGGTTCCCGGGACCGGCGCGCACCCGTGGGGGACCCTCCCGTACTTCTTGGAGGCGACCGGATGAACCGTTTCCCCCGCCTGCGCGGACCGCTGCTCCTCGCAACCCTCCTCCTGCTCGCCGCCTGTACGGCCGAACCGGACGACGACCTGCCGGAGCCGCTGCCGGACCGGGTGCCGGGGGAGCGCTGGCAGCCACGGCCCGGCACCGGCTGGCAGTGGCAGCTCAGCGGCAGGCTCGACACCTCGGTGGACGCGCCGGTGTACGACGTCGACGGGTTCACCACCACCAAGGCGCAGGTCGCCGCACTGCGGAAGGCGGGACGCCGCACCATCTGCTACCTCTCCACCGGCGCCTGGGAGGAGTTCCGGCCGGACGCCGACGACTTCCCGAAGGCGGTCCTCGGCCGGGGCAACGGCTGGGAGGGGGAGCGCTGGCTCGACATCCGGCGCCTCGACCAGCTGGAACCGCTGATGGCCGCGCGGCTCGACATGTGCCGGGACAAGGGCTTCGACGCGGTGGAGCCCGACAACATGGACGCCTACCGCAACGAGTCCGGCTTCCCCCTCACCGCCGAGGACCAACTGCGCTACAACCGGCTGATCGCGAAGCTCGCGCACGACCGGGGCCTGGCGGTCGGGCTGAAGAACGACCTCGACCAGATTCCGCAGCTGGTCGGCGAGTTCGACTTCGCCGTGAACGAGCAGTGCGCCCAGTACGACGAGTGCGAGCGGCTGACCCCCTTCATCAAGGCCGGGAAGGCCGTCTTCCACGCGGAGTACGAGCTGCCGGCGGACCGGTTCTGCGAGCGCTCGCGCGAGCTGCGCCTGAGCTCCTTGCAGAAGGAGTACGACCTCGGCCCCTGGCGCCGCACTTGCCGGTAGCCTCCGGCGGAGCCCAACTGGACCTGGCCGGAGCCGAACCGAGCCCCGCCGGCGAGGCTGGAGGACGGCCGAGGCTGCAAGGCGGAGGGTTCAGACGGGGAGGACCGCGTGGACGCGGTAGCCGCCGCCGAAGCGGGGGCCCGCCGAGCAGGACCCGCCCAGCGCCGCGGCCCGCTCCCGCATGCCGAGCAGCCCGTGACCACCGCCCGCCTCGGCCGGCTCCGGCACGGCGGCGCCCCCGTCGTCCAGCACGGTCACCTCCACCGAGTCCCCCACGCGGACCACGCTGACCTCGGCCCGCACCTTCGGCCCGGCGTGTTTGCGTACGTTGGTCAGCGCCTCCTGGATCACCCGGTACGCCGCGAGGTCCACCGCGGCCGGCAGCGCCGCCGTCTCGCGCCCCAGCTGGACGATCACCTCCACCGGCAGCCCGGCATGCCGGAAGGTCTCCACCAGCTCGTCCAGTACGGCCAGCCCCGGCGCGGGCTCGGTCGGCGCCTGCGGATCACCGGACTGGCGCAGCAGCCCCACCGTGGCCCGCAGCTCGTTCAGCGCCGAGCGACTGGCCTCCCGTACGTGGGCGAGGGCCTCCTTGGCCTGGTCCGGCCGCTTGTCCATGACGTGCGCGGCCACGCCCGCCTGCACGTTGACCAGTGCGATGTGATGGGCCACCACGTCGTGGAGGTCCCGCGCGATCCGCAGCCGCTCCTCGGCGACCCGCCGCCGGGCCTCCTCCTCACGGGTCCGCTCGGCCCGCTCGGCCCGTTCCCGGATGGCGTCGATGAAGGCCCGGCGACTGCGCACCGCGTCACCGGCGGCCGCGGCCATCCCGGTCCAGGCGAAGATCCCCAGGTTCTCCTGCGCGTACCACGGCAGCGGCCCGGCCAGCATGGCCACGCCCGTCAGCGTCGCCATCGTGAGCAGCCCGGTCCGCCAGGTCGTCGGCCGGTCGGTGCTGGCGGCCACCGTGTACAGGGCGATCACCGCGCACATGGCGACGGGCGCGCGCGGATCCCCGGTGGTCAGCTCCAGCAGCGACAGCCCGCAGGTCACCGCGAGCACGGCCCGCATCCCCAGCCGCCGGAAGACCAGGGCCGCCGCGCCCAGCAGCATCAGCAGCAGGGAGAGCGGCTCGGGGGCGCGCGAGCCGAAGGTGGGTCCGTGGGGGCCGTGCGGATCGGCGAAGGACCCGATGACCATGAAGACGAAGGCCCCGGACGCGAGCACGGCATCGGTGGCGAGCGGATGGTTCCGCAGCCACTGCCGGGTGGGCGCGAACGGCCCGAGGTCTGTCGTCACCCCGATACGGTACGGCCTGCCCCGGGCGCCGGCGGGCCGCGCCCGGGGCCGCCCACGCCGTCAGCGCATCGTCTCCAGATGCCTGCGGTGCATCCACTTCGGCAGGCCGGGGGCCTCCAGGAAGCCCTCGGCCCGGCCGGCCGCGATACCGATCCGCAGCAGGTCCGCGCTCTTCTCGAAGAGCATGAACCGCGGTTCCCAGATCGGCCGGTACTTGGCGTTGGCCCGGTAGAGGGACTCGATCTGCCACCAGCGGGAGAAGAAGCTGAGCAGCGAGCGCCACATCCGCAGCACGGGACCGGCGCCGAGCCTGGACCCGCGTTCGAAGACGGACCGGAACATCGCGAAGTTCAGCGAGACCTGGGTGACCCCGATCTCCTTGGACCGTTCGAGGAGTTCGATGACCATGAACTCCATCAGGCCGTTCTCGGAATCCCGGTCACGGCGCATCAGGTCCAGGGACAGGCCCTTGGGGCCCCACGGTACGAAGGACAGCACCGCCCGCAGCTCCCCGTGGCCGTCGGTGCACTCCAGCATCACGCACTGGCCGTCGCGGGGGTCGCCCAGCCGGCCCAGCGCCATCGAGAAGCCGCGCTCGGTCGCGCCGTCGCGCCAGTCGTCGGCGCGGCGCACCAGCACCTCCATCTCCTCGGCCGGGATGTCGGCGTGGCGGCGGATCCGGACCGAGTAACCGGCCCGCTTGACGCGGTTGTAGGCCTGCCGGACGGTCCGCATGGCCCGGCCCTCCAGCGTGAACTCGTCGGTCTCCACGATCGCCTCGTCACCGAGCTCCAGCGCGTCCAGGCCGTGGCGGGCGTAGATCTGCCCGGCCTCCTCGCTCGCGCCCATCACGGCCGGGACCCAGCCGTGCTCACGGGCCTCCGCCAGCCACGGCTCGATGGCGCCCGGCCAGGCCTCCGGGTCGCCGATCGGGTCGCCGGAGGCCAGCGAGACCCCGCCCACGACGCGGTAGGTGACGGCGGCCTTGCCGGTGGGGGACCAGACGACGGACTTCTCGCGGCGCAGGGCGAAGTAGCCGAGCGAGTCGCGCTCGCCCTGCTTGGCGAGCAGGGCCCGCAGCCGCTCCTCGTCCTCCTCGGTGAGCGGGTCGACGGCGCGGCGCGAGCGGAAGGCCGCGAACAGCACCGCGAGCAGCAGCACCATCGACATGACGTTGATGAAGACGTCCACCCAGCCGGGCGGGGTGATCGCGTCGTAGGACATGTCGTCCGGCGCCAGGGTGATCAGCCGCATCACCCCGTACCGCCAGCGGTCCAGGAAGCCCGCCTCGGAGCTGTCGGGCCCGGTGTCGGTGGCCCCGACCAGCAGGGCCGCGATCAGCGAGGTGACCAGCAGGCCGACGGCGGCGACGAGGGTGGCGAGCGCCGGGTTGGAGCGGTCGCCCTTGGCGTAGAACTCTCGGCGGCCCAGCAGCAGGGCGCCGACGAAGGCGGCGGTCAGGCCGAGCGAGACCCAGTTCTGCGGGTGGTCCCGGAACTCGGGGTAGCAGAGGTTGAAATCGCCCTCCGTGCACGGCGCGAAGGCCGCGACGGCGAAGGCGAGCAGCAGGAGGCCGGCCAGTACCAGGTTCAGGATCCAGGCGGCGCGTTTGCGGCGGCCCATGGTGACGGCCAGCAGCAGCGAGAACAGCCCGGACGCGAAGCCGGCCGTGAGCAGATAAGGGGTGTAGAAGTCGTCGGTGTTGTGTCTGCGCAGGTCCTGCCCGAGCGAAAGCCACACCGCGCTGAGGAAGTTGACGAAGGTGACGACGCGCAGGTACCAGACCGCGAAGGCGGCGCCGCGCCGTGAGCGGGTGCTCCCGCGGCCGGTCTCCCGGCCGCCCCCCGCCCCCTTGCCGGCGGGATCGCCGCCGGTGTCCTTCCTGCCGGACGTCCGACCCGGCGCCTGTGCGCCGCCGCGGTCGGTGTTCTCGCTGGTCAAACGGACCTCTCCCATAGAAAGTGATCTTATGGGGCGTCGCCGTCCACGAGTGAGCTCGGTCCGGGGACCGCGGCCTGCTCAGAACCGCGCGCCCCGCGGCTCATTGCGCCGGCTCCGGCGCCGCCCGCTCCGGGAGTTCCGCCGCGAGTGCGGCGGCCGCCTGGACCAGGGGAAGCGCCAGCAATGCCCCGGTTCCTTCTCCTACTGTGACGCCGTGGTCGAGCACGGGGTTGAGCGCCATCCGGTCCAGCGCCTTAGCCTGGCCCGGCTCGCCGGTCGCCTGCCCGGCCAGCCACCAGTCGGGGGCCCGGAAGGCGGCCCGCTGGGCCACCAGTCCGCAGGCCGCCGAGACCACGCCGTCGAGGATGACCGGCGTACGGCGCACCGCGCTCTGGAGCAGGAAACCGGTGATCGCGGCGACGTCGGCGCCGCCGACCGCCGCCAGCAGCGCGACCTGGTCGCCGAGGACCGGCCTGGCCCGGCGCAGCGCGTCGCGGACCGCCGCGCACTTGCGCATCCACGCCAGGTCGTCGATGGGCAGGCCACCGCGGCCGGTGACGACGGAGGCATCGGTTCCGCACAGGGCGGCGACGAGGGTGGCGGCGACGGTGGTCCCGCCCACGCTGAGGTCCCCGAGTACGACCAGGTCCGTCCCGGAGTCGGCCTCCTCGTCGGCGATCCGCATCCCGAGCCGCAGCGCCTCCTCGGCCTCCTCGGCCGTCAGCGCGTCCTCCACGTCGATCCGCCCGCTGCCGCGCCGGACGCGGTGGCGGACCACGTCCTCGGGCAGCAGCCCGGGGTCGCAGTCGAGCCCGGCGTCGACGATCCGTACGGTGGCGCCGAACCGGCCGGCCAGGACGGCGACGGGGCTGGCCCCCTCCAGCACGGTACGCACCAGCTCGTGGCCGGTGCCGGCGGGCCGGGCGGAGACGCCCGCGGCGGCGATCCCGTGGTCGGCGGCGAAGAGCACCACCCGGGGGCGCTCGATCGGCTTGACCGGCACCTGCCCCTGCGCGGCGGCGAGCCACTCGGCGAGCTCGTCCAGCCGGCCCAGTGCGCCGGGCGGCACGGCCAGCCGTTCACGGCGGTCCTCGGCGTCACGCCGGACGCCCCCGTCGGGGCGCTCGATCAGATCGGAGAAGTCGTCGAGATTCAGCGTGGTCATCTGCCAGAGCGTACAGCCGGTCGAGTCCGCTCTCGGGGGCCTCACGCCGCCCGGCAGCCTTACACGAGCGGGCTTCCGGCGCCCTGCTCCCCGGACCGGCCGGAAGCCGACCCGACCGCGCCGGGCTCCCCGGTCATCCCTGCTATTCCTTGAGAACGACCGCCTGCCCGGCGACGACGAGCACCACGTGTTCGCACTGGCCCGCGACCACCGCGTTCAGACGGCCCAGCTCGTCACGGAACCGGCGGCCCGAAGCCGTCGCCGGGACGATGCCCGAACCGGCCTCGTTGCTGACGACCACCACCTGGCGGCGGGTCGCCCGGACCGCCGACACCAGCTCGGCGGTCCGCTCGCGCACCTGCTGCTGCCCGCCCTTCGCCCAGACCGCGTCGTCCCACGCCCCGGCCCGGTCCATCGCGTCCGTCAGCCACAGCGCCAGGCAGTCGATCAGCAGCGGCGGGCCCGCTCCGGCCAGCAGCGGGACCAGGTCGCAGGTCTCCACCGTCCGCCAGTTCCCCGGCCGGCGCTCCCGGTGCAGGCTGACCCGCTGCGCCCACTCCGGATCCCCCTCGCGGGTGCCCGAGGTGGCCACGTAGACCACCTCCGGGAAGGAGGCCAGCCGCTGCTCCGCCTCGACGGACTTGCCCGACCGGGCCCCGCCCAGCACCAGGGTCCGGCGCGGCAGGTCCGGCACCGCCTGGTACTCACCGACGATCACCGTGGTCCCGTCCGGCACCGCCCGGGCACCGGCGGCCGCCAACCGGCGCTCCAGCTCCCGCCCCGGCGGGGTGTCGTGGTCCAGGTGCACGGCGATCACATCCGTGGCCGGGCCGATCGCGCCGCTCGCCCGCAGCCGCGCCAGCGCCTCGGGGCGGCCCAGCACGTCCGCGAGGACCACGTCGTACGGGCGCTGCCCCACCGCGCCGCCCGCGGAATCCGCCCGGGCCGACCCCAGCCCGCCGGGGGCCCCGCCGGGCGGGAGGTACAGCAGCCGGCTGCCGTCCGGGCCGGTCACCTCGTACCCGGTGCCCGGCGCGTCCATCGCCACCGCCCGCACCCGGTGCCCGGAGATCACCGACAGCTCCCGCCCGTCCGGCACCCGTCCCGCGGCCGGCAGTCCCGGCGGCAGTTCGACCGCGGGCCCGTCGTGCGGATGGGTCAGCAGGACCTGACGTACGCCGGCCAGGGAATGCCCGGCTCGGGCGCCGGCCAGTACCGCGCCCGGAGTCAGGTCGAGCAGTAGCGCCCCGTCGACGAGGACGGCCGTAGCGGCGCGGGAGCGGGGGCCGACGGAGACCGCGCAGGCCGCACAGGGGCAGCCGGGACGGGGCAGGCCCTCGGGTGTGCCGGTGCCGAGCAGAGTGAGTTCCACAGGATGATCCTCCCGCGTCGCCGGGACTGCTGCGCGCCCGGTTACTCTGCGGGCAGACTCAAGGCGAGAAGTGTGAGCAGCGGACGAGCAACGGAGGCGGACATGGCGTGGACGTGGCGGTTCGAGACGGCCGACGGCACCGAGACGAGCCCGTCGGTGGTTCCGGAGGAATTCACCACGCAGGGGGACGCGGAGTCCTGGATCGGTGAGTACTGGAAGGACCTGCTGGAGGGCGGCACCGAGCAGGTGAAGCTGTCCGACGACAGCGGGACCGAGCTCTACACGATGAGCCTGCGGGCGGCGCTGGACGCCTGACGCCCGGCCGCACCGAGCAGGACCGCGGTGAGCGGCGGCGGCCGGGACCCGGACCCGGGTCCCGGCCGGACCGGGCCCGGAGCGGATCCCGCCGCCCCCGGGTCAGTGCCCGCCCGGGTGCGTGCCCGGATGCGGCCGGCCGGGCCGGCGGCTCAGCCTCGTACGCCGCACAGGTGCAGCAGCGCGGCGACCCCGCGGTAGGGGTCCGTCCGCCCGGCGCGGTCCTCCGCGGCCAGCAGCCGCTCCAGCTCGTCGTCGGGCGGTAGCGTCTCGCCGGCCTCGGTCCCGTCGGTGAAGACGCGGACGCCGTACCAGGCCTGCAGCGGCGCACCGATCCCGCACAGCGTGGCCGTCAGCCCGGCGAGCCGGTCGGCGCGCACGTCGAGGCCCAGCCGGTTCGTGTAGTCGAGGCTGTCGAAGGCGGCCAGCGCGGCCGCCCAGTCGCCGGCCAGGCCCGGGCGCATGGCGAGGGCGTCGCCGTTGCGCACGAGCAAGGACAGCAGTCCGCCGGGGGCGAGCATCCGGGCCAGCCCGGCGAGCATGGCGTCCGACTCGGGCACGTACATCAGCACCCCGTGGCACAGCACCACGTCGAAACTGCCCGGCAGGAAGTGCGCGCCGGTCTCGCGGCCGTCACCCTCCATGAGCCGGACCCGGTCGCGGATCCCGGCCGGTTCCGCGGCCAGCGCCTCACGGGCGACGGCCAGCATGGCGGGATCCTGCTCCAGCCCCGTCACCCTGTGCCCGGCACGCGCCAGGCGCAGCGCCTGCGTCCCCTGGCCCATGCCGACGTCGAGCACGCGCAGCCGCTGCCCGACCGGGAAGCGCTGCGCTATCTGCTCGTCCACCTGCCGGCCCACGAGCTCCTGCCGGACGGCGTTGCGCAGCCCGCCCAGGCCTTCCAGCCACAGGCGGCCCCCCTCGGTGAAGCCCTGCCCGGGCGCGGCCGCTCCGGGCGTCGCTCGACTCAGGGCCGTTCCCCGCGCTTGACCTGCGGCTTGGGCAGCCGCAGCCGGCGCATCTGGAGCGTGCGCATCAGGCCGTACGCGACGGCGCCGCGGCGCGGTTCGTTGGCGAAGCGCTCGTTGAGGGCCTTGCGGAGGCGGAGCACCAGTCCGACGGAGTCGACGATGATCAGCGCGATGACACCGAGCCACAGCAGCAGCGCGATGTTCTGGATCGACGGCACCCGCACCATGCTGAGCACCAGGATGATCACCGCCAGCGGCAGGAACATCTCGGCGACCGAGAAGCGGGAGTCCACGAAGTCGCGGACGAACCTGCGGACGGGCCCCTTGTCACGGGCGGGCAGATAGCGCTCGTCGCCACTGGCCAGCGCCTCGCGCTGCTTGGCCATCTCTACCCGGCGGCGCTCACGGGCACGCTTGGCATCCTCCTTGCGGTTGCCGGTCGAGGCCACCACGGCCTTGCGCTGCGACTGGGCCACAGCACGCTTCGGCGTAGGGCGGCCCTTCGGGGCCTGCGGGTTACGGGGCTGCGAGAGGTCGGCGCTCACCTTGTCGGTGGCGGCGGCCTTCTCTTCCTTGGAGGAGCGGCTACCAAACACATGCCAACCCTACGTGGTCAGGGGCACGGCCCCCACCCCGGTGGGGAACGATCCGGCAACGGCGGGCGTCCTTCCCTGTGCACGGTTCGCGCCGGGCCCGTTCCTCGCGGCCCGGCGTCTCCTCGGGTCACCTCCTCCTTGCGCCTGACAAACGGCGGGCGTAGTCGTCCTGGAGGAGGAGCGCATCCGTGCCCGAACAGTGCGGTAATGGAGACAGGGCCCGTACTGTGGGTCTTGTTGGTGACCTGGAGCGAAGTCCGTCAGAAGGGGGCGCGCGAAGCCCATGAGCGGTGTCATGAAGCGTATGGGAATGATCTTCCGCGCGAAGGCGAACAAGGCCCTTGACCGGGCCGAGGACCCGCGCGAGACCCTCGACTACTCGTACCAGAAGCAGCTGGAGCTGCTTCAGAAGGTACGCCGCGGGGTCGCCGATGTGGCGACGTCCCGCAAGCGCCTGGAACTGCAGCTCAACCAGTTGCAGGGGCAGTCCGCCAAGCTGGAGGACCAGGGCCGCAAGGCCCTCGCCCTGGGCCGCGAGGACCTGGCCCGCGAGGCCCTGTCCCGCCGGGCCTCCCTTCAGCAGCAGGTCGGCGACCTGGAGGTGCAGCACCAGACCCTGCAGGGCGAGGAGGAGAAGCTGACCCTCGCCGCGCAGCGTCTCCAGGCCAAGGTGGACGCTTTCCGGACGAAGAAGGAGACCATCAAGGCCACTTACACGGCGGCCCAGGCGCAGACCCGCATCGCGGAGTCCTTCTCCGGCATCTCCGAGGAGATGAGCGACGTCGGCCTCGCCATCCAGCGGGCCGAGGACAAGACCGCCCAGCTGCAGGCCCGCGCCGGCGCCATCGACGAGCTGCTGGCCTCGGGCGCGCTGGACGACCAGAGCGGCCTCGGCTCCAAGGACGACATCCAGGCCGAACTGGACCGCCTGTCGGGTGGTACGGACGTGGAGCTGGAGCTCCAGCGCATGAAGGCGGAGCTGGCCGGCGGCCCGTCCGCGCAGCAGCAGGCCATCGAGGGCGGAGCCGCGGGCTCCGCCCAGCAGCCGCAGAGCCAGCACCGGTTCGACAAGCAGTAGGACGGGGCCCGTCATGATTGTCCGCATCATGGGGGAAGGTCAGGTGGAGGTGGCCGACAGCCACCTCACCGAGCTCAACAGGCTGGACGACGAACTCTTCGCCGAGGTGCAGGGCGGTGACGAGGAGGGCTTCCGGCGCACGCTGGGGCAGCTGCTCGATGCCGTGCGGCGCCTGGGCAAGCCGCTTCCGGACGACGCGCTGGAGCCGTCCGAGCTGATCCTGCCCGCCGAGGACGCGACGCTGGACGAGGTCAGGGAGATGCTCACCGGCGGCGGGCTGATCCCGGGCTGAGCCCGGGGTCCCGCTCCCCGCGCCGTCAACGAGTACCGGTGCCCGCTCCCGACCTCCGGGGGCGGGCGCTGGCCCGTTGCAGGGCACGGATCCGGTTCAGCGCGTGGACTGCGTCAGGGCGTGCGCCGCTTCTCCACCGCGACCGCCTCCTGGGGGTCGGGGGTTCCGCCGATGAAGTTCTCGAAGCGGCGGCGGGGCCCCGCCCAGCGCCGGTCGTGGTGGAAGGCGCGCAGCCCCGCCCTGGCCCGGGCGCGCGGGCGGCTCGCGTAGAACCTCTTCGCGTACGGGGAACCGGGCCGGGCCAGCCGGATCGCGCCGACCAGTGCCACGAGGGGGACGACCGTACCGAAGACGGCGGTGCGCGGTTTGCCCTTCCACAGGGCGATCAGGGCCAGGAAGAAGTTCGTGGCCGTGTTCATGACCACCAGCGCCCGGTTGTGCCGCTCGTCGGCGCTCAGTTCGTTCACCCCGAAGGGCAGGAACCCGCCCAGTACCAGCGCGACCAGCGCGGCCGTCAGGACCACCATCTCCACGCTCTTGCGGCCCTGCTCGGTCCAGTACACGTCGTCGAGGTGCAGGATCAGCGCGAACTCGTCCAGCACGAGGCCCGCGCCGAGGCCGAAGAGCACGGCCGAGAGCGCGGAGCCGAAGCCGTGCGCACCGCTGCCGATCGCGCCGAAGCCGCCGATGATCACGAGGATCACCCCCGGTACGACGTGGTGCACGTGCACGCCGCCCGGGGTGATGTTCTTGAAGGGTCCCTTCCCCGCCCGGATCGCCCGGGTGATCACTCGGGTGACGAGGAAGGAGAAGACGAACGAGAGCAGGGCCAGCAGCAGGGGCAGCTTCCCCGGTTCGACGATGTTTCGGTACCACCAGTGATCCATCCGACCGACTCCCCGCTGGGCAACTCCCCTTTTTGGTGGGTAACGGGTAATTTACCGCCCGCGGTGAGCGGGTAGCGTTCGCGCCGATGAAAGATTCGTTCGATGATCCGCCCCTGAGACCGCCCGTGGAACGCGCCTCGCTCCTCGACGGGGTCCGTTTCGCCTTCGGCACCCTGACCGTGCTGCCCGCCCGCATCACCCGCTGGGACCGCCCCGCCGCCCGCACCGGAATGGCCTGCGCTCCCCTCGCCGGGCTGGTGGTGGGTCTGCTCGCGGCCGTGCCCGGGGCGCTCCTGCTGCTGCTCGGCGGGGGCCCGCTGCTCGCCGCCGCCGTCACCGTCGCCGTACCGGCCGCCCTGACCCGGGGGCTGCACCTGGACGGCCTCGCCGATACGGCGGACGGGCTGGGCAGCGCCAAACCGGCCGGGGAGGCGCTGCGCATCATGAAGCAGTCCGACATCGGCCCCTTCGGCGTCGTGACCCTGCTGCTCGTGCTGCTCGTCCAGGTCGCCGCCCTCTCCCAGGCGTACGCCGACAGCTGGATCCGCGGCGCACTCGCCGCCGTGACCGCCGCGGTGACCGCCCGCCTCGCCATGACCCTGGCCTCCCGCGAAGGCGTCCCTGCGGCCCGCCCCGAAGGCCTCGGCGCGGCCGTCGCCGGCGTGGTCCCGCGCGGCGCGGCCGCCGCGCTCGCCGCCGCCACCGCGCTGGCCGCCGCGGCCGCCGCCCTGCCGATGGGCCTTCCCGAGGCGGCCCGGCACGCCGCGGCGGTCCTCGCGGCCCTGCTGGGCGCGCAGCTGCTGCTGCGCCGGTGCGTCCGCCGCTTCGACGGGGTCACCGGGGACGTCTTCGGAGCCCTGGCCGAAGTCGCGGCGACCACCGCGCTGGTGGTCCTGGCCCTGGGCTGACCCGGCCGCCCCTGCGCCGCCTCCGCCCCGCTCCGGTGCCGGCCGCGCGGGGCGACGTACCCTCGGCCCGTGGATCACACGACGACGGAACCGACCGCCGCCGCGCCCATCAGGGTGCTGCTCGCCGACGACCAGGCGCTCCTGCGCAGCGCCTTCAGGGTGCTCGTCGACTCGGAGCCGGACATGCTGGTCGTCGGGGAGGCCGCCGACGGGGCGCAGGCCGTCGCCCTCGCGCGGGAGGCCCGGGCCGACGTCGTGCTGATGGACATCCGGATGCCCGGTACCGACGGGCTCGCCGCCACCCGCATGATCAGTGCGGACCCCGAGCTGGCCGCCGTGCGCGTGGTGATGCTGACGACCTTCGAGGTGGACGAGTACGTGGTCTCGGCCCTGCGGGCGGGAGCCTCGGGCTTCCTCGGCAAGGGCGCGGAGCCCGAGGAGCTCCTGGCCGCCATCCGCGTGGCCTTCGCCGGGGAGGCGCTGCTCTCCCCGGCCGCCACCAAAGGGCTCATCGCCACCTTCCTCGCCCAGGGCGGCGGGGCCGGCCCGGCCGGGGGCGCTTCGGCCGGCGCGCACGCCGAGCGGCTCGACGCGCTGACCGTACGGGAGCGCGAGGTCCTCGTACTCGTGGCCCAGGGGCTGTCCAACGACGGGATCGCCGGTCGGCTGGAGGTCAGCCCGCTCACCGTGAAGACCCACGTCAACCGGGCCATGGCCAAGCTCGGCGCCCGGGACCGGGCCCAACTGGTGGTCATCGCCTACGAATCGGGACTCGTCCGGCCCCGCGCCGAGTAGCGGCGCGCGCCCCCCGGTCGGCCCCGGTCGGCCGGGCCCGGCCGCGCCGAAGGGCCGCCCCCCGGTCCGGGGTGCGGCCCTTCGGAGGGCAGCGGGTGCTAAGGCAGCGCCAGCATCCGCTCCAGGGCGAGCTTCGCGAAGCTCTCCGTCTCCTTGTCGACCTCGATCCGGTTGACCAGGTTTCCCTCGGCCAGGGACTCCAGGGTCCACACCAGGTGCGGCAGGTCGATGCGGTTCATCGTGGAGCAGAAGCAGACCGTCTTGTCGAGGAAGACGACTTCCTTGTCCTCGGCGGCGAATCGGTTCGCCAGGCGCCGGACCAGGTTCAGCTCGGTACCGATGGCCCACTTGGAGCCGGCCGGGGCCGCCTCCAGCGCCTTGATGATGTACTCGGTGGAGCCCACGTAGTCCGCGGCCGCCACGACCTCGTTCTTGCACTCGGGGTGCACGAGGACGTTCACGCCGGGGATACGGGAGCGCACGTCGTTGACCGAGTCGACCGAGAACCGGCCGTGGACGGAGCAGTGGCCGCGCCACAGGATCATCTTGGCGTTCCGCAGCTGTTCGACGGTCAGGCCGCCGCCCGGCTTGTGCGGGTTGTAGAGGACGCAGTCGTCGAGGGACATGCCCATGTCGCGGACGGCGGTGTTGCGGCCCAGGTGCTGGTCGGGCAGGAAGAGGATCTTCTCGCCCTGCTCGAAGGCCCACTCCAGGGCCTTCTTCGCGTTGGACGAGGTGCAGATCGTGCCGCCGTGCTTGCCGGTGAAGGCCTTGATGTCGGCCGAGGAGTTCATGTACGAGACGGGCACGGTCACGTCGGCGATGCCGGCGTCGGTCAGTACGTCCCAGCACTCCGCCACCTGCTCGGCGGTGGCCATGTCGGCCATCGAGCAGCCGGCGGCCAGGTCGGGCAGGACCACCTTCTGGTCGTCCGAGGTCAGGATGTCCGCGGACTCGGCCATGAAGTGGACGCCGCAGAAGACGATGTACTCGGCCTCGGGCCGGGCGGCCGCGTCCTTGGCCAGCTTGAAGGAGTCACCGGTCACGTCGGCGAATTCGATGACCTCGTCCCGCTGGTAGTGGTGGCCGAGGATGAAGACCTTGTCCCCCAGCTTCTCCTTGGCCGCGCGGGCACGCGCCACCAGGTTGGGGTCCGACGGCGAGGGCAGGTCGCCGGGGCACTCCACCCCGCGCTCGCTCTTGGGGTCGGCTTCACGGCCGAGCAGCAGCAGGGCAAGCGGCGTCGGCTGGACGTCCAAAGGCTGGGCGGTGGTCACGACACGCACCCTTTCTGTTCTGCGACAACGGACTGCTGAGGGCATCGATTCGACTTCTCGTCTACTTGACGCTATCTATCATAACCGCTTCACGTCACTTTGACGATGCCGATAGTGTCAATGTGACGCATTAGCCCGCGGCTCATCCGGTCCGCCCCCGCGCCCGGTGTGCGAGCATGAAGAGGAACAGCGTCGGGTCCGGAATGAATCCGCGGCCCCGCTCGTTGCCACCGACGGCAAGAGTCCGACGTTTCCCTGTCTCCGGCGGGGAGCCGCCCACTTCGGGAGTGAATGCAGATGTCCGTACAGGACGACAAGACCACTGTGAGCGACGGCATCCTCCTGTCCGACGCCGCCGCCGAAAAGGTCAGGACCCTGCTGGAGCAGGAAGGCCGCGAGGACCTGGCGCTGCGCGTCGCCGTCCAGCCCGGCGGCTGCTCGGGCCTGCGCTACCAGCTCTTCTTCGACGAGCGCTCCCTCGACGGGGACGTCGTCAAGGACTTCGACGGTGTGAAGGTCGTCACCGACCGGATGAGCTCCCCGTACCTGCACGGCGCCTCCATCGACTTCGTCGACACGATCGAGAAGCAGGGCTTCACGATCGACAACCCGAACGCGACGGGTTCCTGCGCCTGCGGCGACTCGTTCAGCTAAGCCCCGGCCCAGCTCTGCGGGAAGGGCCCGCCCCCGGTCGAATCCGACCGGGGGCGGGCCCTTCCCGCATGTAGGCCCGCTGCATCTCTCGGCGGCTACGGCTATACGGCTACTGCGGCGGCAGCGGCTTGCCGGTGGTCGCGTCGAGCACCTTGCGCTCGCCCAGCGGCTGCTGGAGCGTCGCCGACACGGACATCTCCTGCGCGAGCATGATGCAGGCCTGGCCCGGCTTGTGCGGCGTGTCGATGATCTTCACCAGGACCGACGCCGCCTGCTCCCGCGCTTCCAAGGCGTAGGAGGAGCACACGCTGCCCCAGAAGTGAACCGTCAGCTTCCGGTCACCCGCGGCGTACGAGAACCCGGGCACGGTGCGCCCGTCCGTCGGCCCCGGGGACTCCTGCTCGGCGGCGGCCGGCTGGGCCACGGTGTGGCCGGGGCCGCCGTCCTTGCCCGCCACCTCGAAGAGCCAGGCCGGCACCAGGCCCCGCGCGCCCTCCAGCGTCCCCGCCGCCAGCCCGAGCACAGCGCCCCGTACGGTCTCCGTGCGCGGCGGCTTCATCGGGCGCGGCTCCGGATCGCACGGCACCGCGCCCGGGGCCGTGGCGGTGGCGTCCGGTTCCAGCGGGACCGAGGACGCGCAGCCGCTGGGGGCGGGAGCCGCGCCGTCCGAGCCGCCCGAGGCGGCGTTCAGCCGGGCCAGCGCCTCCACGGCGCCCACCACCGGCTGCTCGGCGCCCCGTACCGGCGCCTTCAGCTCGCCGCTTCCCGCCACCACCTGGGCGTCCGCGCCCACGCTCACTTTGGTGGTCCAGCCCTGCGTGGGAAGGCCGCCGATCACCGGGTCGGCGCTCACCACCCGGACCGCTCCCTGGGTCAGGCGCGCGTCCAGCTCCGCCCCCTCCTGACCCGCCGCGATCAGCACCGGAGCCGCGGCGGCCTTGGCGGCCTCCTCCGAGACCGGCTTGCCCGCGCCCGCGCCCGCGCCGTCGGCGCCGTGGGGGAGGGTGGCCGGACCGCAGGTGTCCTTGCCGCGCACGCAGTCGTCCCCGGCGCCGTTGCCCGAGCCCTGGCCCGTGCCCTGGTAGCGCTGGAAGTTCCACGTTCCCGGGGCCTTGAGGGTCACCGTGAGCCGGGGCCCCGATCCGTCGGCGGCCTCCCCGGCCAGCCAGACGTCGCCACTCTGGCGCGGGGCCCCCGCGATGCCGAGGGCGGTGGCGAGCCGGGTCACCTCCGCCGGGGTGACCTCGCCGGACGCGGTGAAGGCGGGCGCCTTGGCCGGGCCTTCCGGGAGCGGGGCGGCCGCGCGGTAGACCACCCCGCCGCCGGAGGGGTCCGGCTCACCGGGCGCGATGCCCGGCCCGGTGGGGATCCCCGCCGCACGGGGCGCGGAGGCGGTGGTGTCGCCCGTACGGCTGCCCGACGCGCCGTCGCCGTGGGCCGTCGACGCCCAGTACGCGCCCCCTCCGCCCGCCAGCAGGACCGCGGCCGCGATCGAGCCGACGGCCCAGGCCGGCCGCCGTCGTGTGCCGCGTGATGTATCGGGTTGTTCGCTGGTCACCGCATCGCTCCTTCGCCAGTCCCGTCGTACGTGACGCGGGTGTGACGAAACAGTCGCGCGAACGGTTCCCCGGCGCCCGGTGGATCCGCTCAGTCGCCGTACGCGGCGGTGGAGGCGATCAGCCGCGCCGAGGCCGCAGGGACCCTGATCCCGTGGATCTGCGAGGCGGCGACCGGGTCCGGCCGGGGGCCCGCCGGGACCGCCCAGTGCGGGGCCATCCGGGCGCAGTCGCCGAGCAGCTCCGCGAAGTCCGGCGGGCGCGAGCCTTCCGCTCGGCGCGCGTCGGCGGTGTACTCGGTGGAACCGAAGCCATCGGTAGAGGTCATGGGGGCACCGTAGGCACCGGGGCCCACGGGAAGAAAGGCCTACTACGGGGTAGTTTCGGCCGGTCGGTTCACGGTCGGTGACGGGGTAGTTTTGAATGTCCGCTTGCCATCCTCCGCAGGAGCGTCCACGCCGTGCGCATCGCAGTCACCGGCTCCATCGCCACCGACCACCTCATGACCTTCCCCGGCCGATTCGCCGATCAGTTGGTCGCGGACCAGCTGCACACGGTCTCGCTCTCCTTCCTCGTCGACAACCTCGACGTCCGCCGGGGCGGCGTCGGCCCGAACATCTGCTTCGGCATGGGACAGCTCGGCATCCGCCCCGTCCTGGTCGGCGCGGCCGGCTCGGACTTCGACGAGTACCGCGCCTGGCTGGACCGGCACGGAGTCGACACCGACTCCGTCCGGATCTCCGAGGTGCTGCACACCGCGCGCTTCGTGTGCACCACGGACGCCGACCACAACCAGATCGGCTCCTTCTACACGGGCGCGATGAGCGAGGCCCGCCTCATCGAACTGAAGGCCGTCGCCGACCGGGTGGGCGGGCTCGACCTCGTACTGATCGGTGCGGACGACCCCGAGGCGATGCTCCGCCACACGGAGGAGTGCCGGACGCGCGGGATCCCCTTCGCCGCCGACTTCTCGCAGCAGATCGCCCGCATGGACGGCGAGAACATCCGCACCCTGATGGAGGGCGCGACGTACCTGTTCTCGAACGAGTACGAGAAGGGCCTCATCGAGTCGAAGTCCGGCTGGACCGACGAGGAGATCCTGGCCAAGGTCGGCACGCGGGTGACCACGCTGGGCGCGAACGGCGTGAAGATCGAGCGGGCCGGCGAGGCCGCGATCGTGGTCGGCTGCCCGGAGGAGACCGCGAAGGTCGACCCGACGGGTGTCGGCGACGCCTTCCGCGCCGGGTTCCTGGCCGGGGTGGGCTGGGGCGTCGGCCTGGAGCGGGCGGCGCAGGTCGGCTGCATGCTGGCGACGCTGGTCATCGAGACCCTGGGCACGCAGGAGTACACCCTCGCGCGGGCCCACTTCATGGACCGCTTCACGAAGGCGTACGGCGACGAAGCGGCGACGGAAGTCCGCGCCCATCTCTCCTAGGACGGCCTCCCTTCAGCCCCGCCCGGACCATTCCAGCCCCGCCGGCGTTTGAGGCGCAGGTCCGGGCGGAGCCCGCTTTGCCGGTCTTGTCCGGGCGGACGGCTGGCCCGCTTCGGCCGGGGCGGGCCGGATCTTTCCAGCCCCGCCGGCGTTTGAGGCGCGGGTCCGGGCGGAGCCCGGTGCGCCGGCGGAGCCGGTGGTCCCGGGACCCGCCCGGACCGGCCGACCCCGCGCGGCGCGCCCGCGGGCACCGGCATGCCCGGCACACCGCGGGTCAGACCAGGCGGCGGACCGTGTACGCCACACCCCGCGGCCGAGGGGCTTCGCCCACATACGCGTGCCCCCGCATCGCGCACCACGCCGGGATGTCCAGCCCGGCCACCTCGTCGTCCGAGACGACGGTCACCGTCCCGCCCACCGGCACCCGCCGGATCGCCCGGGCCAGCTCGATCACCGGCTGCGGGCAGCGCAGCCCGAGCGCGTCGAGCTCCAGCGACTCGGCCACCGGGGGCTCCGCCGGGGGTTCGCTCACGCCGAGCTTCTCCCGTACGCCCGCCACCGCGCCCGGCAGCACCTCCAGGAAGGCATTGACCTCCTGCGCCGTGGTCCCCGGCGGCAGGGAGACCCGTACGTTCCCCTCCGACAGCGCTCCCATCGCCCGCAGCACGTGACTGGGGGTCAGCGTGGAGCTCGTACAGGAGGAGCCGGAGGAGACGGAGAAGCCGGCGCGGTCCAGTTCGTGCAGCAGGGCCTCGCCGTCGACGTACAGGCAGGAGAAGGTGACCAGGTGCGGCAGCCTGCGATCGGGGTCGCCGACGACCTCGACGTCCGGGACCAGCCGGACCACCCGGCGCCGGATCCGGTCCACCAGGAGCCGCAGCCGGGCGGCCTCCGCGTCGGCCTCGGCCCGTACGGCCCGCAGGGACGCCGCCGCCGCCACGATCGCGGGGAGGTTGGCGAAGCCGGGGGAGCGGCCCGATTCCCGTTCGTCCGCCGGGCCTTGCGGCGAGAAGCGCACCCCCTTGCGGACGGCCAGCAGTCCGACTCCCGGCGGTCCGCCCCATTTGTGCGCACTGGCGGCGAGGACCGACCAGGCGCCCTCCACGGGGCCCCAGCCCAGTGACTGCGCCGCGTCCACCAGCAGCGGCACCCCGGCCGCCCGGCAGGCCTCGGCCACCTCCGCCACCGGCTGCACGGTGCCCACCTCGTGGTTGGCCGACTGGAGGCAGGCGAGCGCGGTCGAGGGGTCCAGCGCGGCCGCGTACCCGGCGGGAGTCACCGCGCCCCACCGGTCCACGGGGACCTCGGCGACCGTCCCGCCCTGCGCCTCGTGCGCGGCCGCCGCGTGCAATACAGAACTGTGTTCGACCGCCGATACGACCAGGCGGTTCCCGGCGCGCCGGCGCCCCGCCAGGGCGCCCGCGACGCCCGCGTGAACCGCGTGCGTGCCCGAAGGAGTGAAGACGAGCTCGTCGGGGCGGCAGCCCACCGCCTCCGCCGCGGCCTCCCGCGCCGCGTCCAGCAGCAGCCGCGCGCGCCTGCCCTCCCGGTACAGCCGGGCGGGATCGGCCCAGCCCTCGTCCAGGGAGGCCTGCAGGGCCTGCCGGGCCACGGGGTGCAGGGGAGCGGCGGAGGCGGCGTCGAAGTACGGCATCCGGCCACGCTAACCGGCGTACGCCGATGCCCGAGGTCAGGGGCCGTCAGATGCCCTCCCGGGCGCGTGATTCAGGGCCGTTCGGACCGTCCCCCGGACGGCGCATCCATCCCTTCGGGGTCAGTAGCGGCGCGTTGGGCACCCTCCCCGCGCGACCCCAAATAGCGTCCAGTAGGGTTTGGTCCGCATAAACATCCAAACCCCTGCCTGCGTCAGGGCCGGCGACCGACCCGAACACGGCCGCGGCCGGCCGCGCGGGCCGAGACTCTCGGGAAGGCGCTACGTGAGTCCCTACGGCTCCGACCGCTCGCCGCGGCGCCCGATGCGGCGGAAGCTGCTGCAGGCGTTGACTGCGGGCGTGGTCCTGGCGACCGCCACAGGTTGCTCGTACACATATAAAGACTTCCCCAACCTCGGAATGCCGGACCCGGTAACCGAGGAGGCGCCGCGGATCCTCTCGCTGTGGCAGGGGTCCTGGGCGGCCGCACTGATCACGGGCGTCCTCGTCTGGGGTCTGATCATCTGGAGCGTCATCTTCCACCGGCGCAGCCGGACGAAGATCGAGGTGCCCGCGCAGACCCGGTACAACATGCCCATAGAGGCGCTGTACACCGTGGTCCCGCTCATCATCGTCTCGGTGCTCTTCTACTTCACCGCGCGTGACGAGTCGAAGCTGCTCGCCCTCTCCTCCAAGCCGACGCACACGATCAACGTGATCGGCTTCCAGTGGAGCTGGGGCTTCAACTACGTCGAGAACGTCGACGGTGACGCGGCGACTCCGAAGGCGGGCGAGGTTCCCAAGGAGCTCGCCTCCCTCCCGGACCGCTTCACGAAGCAGTTCCCGGCGGGCGCCGAGGGCGTCTACCAGAAGGGCGTTCCCGGCGACCGGGACCCGGACACCAACGACCCCGGGCCGACCCTCTACCTCCCCAAGGGCGAGAAGGTCCGCTTCATCCTGTCGTCCAACGACGTCATCCACTCCTTCTGGGTGGTGCCCTTCCTGTTCAAGCAGGACGTCATCCCGGGCCACACCAACGTCTTCGAGGTCACCCCGACCGAAGAGGGCGTCTTCAAGGGCAAGTGCGCCGAGCTCTGCGGCGTCGACCACTCCCGGATGCTCTTCAACGTCAAGGTCGTCTCGCCCGAGGAGTACCGGGCGCACCTGAAGGAGCTGGCGGAGAAGGGGCAGACCGGCTACCTCCCGGCCGGCATCAAGCAGACCGACCCGGCCCGGAACGCGGAGACGAACACACTGTGAGCATCCTCAACGAATCCCAGGGTGCCGCCGCAGCTGACTCGTACGAGAACGAGCTGCCGGTACGGCGCAAGCAGCCGGGCAATGCCGTCGTGAAGTGGCTGACCACGACCGACCACAAGACCATCGGCACGATGTACCTGGTCACGTCGTTCGTGTTCTTCATGATCGGCGGTGTCATGGCGCTGTTCATGCGCGCCGAGCTGGCCCGTCCGGGCACGCAGATCATGTCGAACGAGCAGTTCAACCAGGCGTTCACGATGCACGGCACGATCATGCTGCTGATGTTCGCGACGCCGCTGTTCGCCGGATTCGCGAACTGGATCATGCCGCTGCAGATCGGCGCGCCCGACGTGGCGTTCCCGCGGCTGAACATGTTCGCGTACTGGCTCTACCTCTTCGGCTCGCTCATTGCGGTGGGCGGCTTCCTCACCCCGCAGGGTGCCGCCGACTTCGGCTGGTTCGCCTACTCCCCGCTGACCGACGTGGTCCGCTCGCCCGGTATCGGCGGCGACATGTGGATCATGGGTCTGGCCTTCTCCGGCTTCGGCACGATCCTCGGTTCGGTCAACTTCATCACCACGATCATCTGCATGCGCGCTCCCGGCATGACGATGTTCCGGATGCCGATCTTCACCTGGAACGTGCTGCTGACCGGTGTTCTGGTCCTGCTGGCCTTCCCGGTGCTGGCCGCCGCGCTCTTCGCGCTGGAGTCCGACCGCAAGTTCGGCAGCCACATCTTCGACGCGTCCAACGGTGGCGCGCTGCTGTGGCAGCACCTCTTCTGGTTCTTCGGGCACCCAGAGGTGTACATCATCGCGCTGCCGTTCTTCGGAATCATCTCCGAGGTGATCCCGGTCTTCTCCCGCAAGCCGATGTTCGGTTACATCGGCCTGATCGGCGCGACGATCGCGATCGCCGGCCTCTCCGTGACGGTGTGGGCCCACCACATGTACGTCACCGGTGGTGTGCTGCTGCCGTTCTTCTCCTTCATGACCTTCCTGATCGCGGTACCGACCGGTGTGAAGTTCTTCAACTGGATCGGCACCATGTGGAAGGGCTCGCTGTCCTTCGAGACCCCGATGCTCTGGGCCGTCGGCTTCCTGATCACCTTCACCTTCGGTGGTCTGACCGGCGTCATCCTGGCCTCGCCCCCGATGGACTTCCACGTCTCCGACTCGTACTTCGTCGTCGCGCACTTCCACTACGTCATCTTCGGCACCGTGGTCTTCGCGATGTTCTCCGGCTTCCACTTCTGGTGGCCGAAGTTCACGGGCAAGATGCTGGACGAGCGCCTCGGCAAGATCACCTTCTGGACGCTGTTCATCGGCTTCCACGGCACGTTCCTGGTGCAGCACTGGCTGGGTGCCGAGGGCATGCCGCGCCGTTACGCGGACTACCTGGCCGCCGACGGTTTCACCGCGCTGAACACGATCTCCACGATCAGCTCGTTCCTGCTCGGCCTGTCGATGCTGCCCTTCATGTACAACGTGTGGAAGACGGCGAAGTACGGCAAGAAGATCGAGGTCGACGACCCGTGGGGTTACGGCCGTTCGCTGGAGTGGGCGACGTCCTGCCCGCCGCCGCGGCACAACTTCCTCACCCTGCCGCGGATCCGTTCCGAATCCCCGGCGTTCGACCTGCACCACCCGGAGATCGCGGCCCTCGATCACCTAGAGGACCACAGTGAGGCGGCCAAGGCCGTCGCTGGTGGCAAGGAGGCCGGCAAGTGAAGATCCAGGGCAAGATGTTCCTGTGGCTGGCCTTCTTCATCCTGATCATGGCCGTCGTGTACGGCGTGTGGTCGAAGGAGCCCGTCGGTACCACCGCGCTCTTCCTGGCCTTCGGCCTGAGCGTCATGATCGGCTACTACCTGGCCTTCACGGCCAAGCGCGTCGACGAGATGGCCCAGGACAACCTTGAGGCCGACGTCGCCGACGAGGCGGGCGAGCTGGGGTTCTTCTCCCCGCACAGCTGGCAGCCGCTCTCGCTGGCCATCGGTGGCGCGCTCGCCTTCATGGGCGTCATCTTCGGCTGGTGGCTGATGTACTTCTCGGCTCCGGTCATCCTGATCGGCCTGTGGGGCTGGGTGTACGAGTACTACCGCGGCGAGAACCAGAACCAGTAACCGCGGCGGCGACAGCACACGCGTGGGGCCCGGACACCTCGGACAGAGGAGTCCGGGCCCCTCGTTTGCAGTCACCCCGCGCGCCGTAATTGTCATATCTTCATAGCGTTGGCTCCATGAAGCACTCACCGCGTCTTTGGACGGTACTCGGCTGCTCCCTGCTGGTCGCGTCCCTCGGGGCCGGCGCCACCGCATGCGGGTCCGGCGACGCCCCGCAGTCAGCCCGCCCGTACGACGCGGGCGACCAGGTCGCCTTCAACCAGACCGCCGGCAGCCGTCCCGTGGACCCGAACCGGCCCCTGGAGGTCACCGCCAAGAGCGGCGAGGGCCGGATCACCGACGTGACCGCCGTGGACACCCACGGCCGCCGCCTGGCGGGCGAGCTGACCGCCACCGGCGACCGCTGGCACAGCACCGCCCCGATGGCCGCGGGCGTCCGCTACACGGTCACCGTGAGCACCGAGGACGAACGCGGCGCTCCGGGGCAGCGCACGCTCGCTTTCGACACCACCCCGGCCAAGACCCTGCTGAAGGTGGAGTTCGGCCCGGACGAGGGCAAGTACGGCGTCGGCCAGCCCCTCATCGCCGTGCTCAGCGAGCCCGTCAAGGGCAAGGCCGCCCGCGGGATCGTGGAACGGGGCCTGGTCGTCCACACCCCGCCCGGCTCCGAGGGCGCGTGGCACTGGGTGGACGACAAGAGGCTGCACTTCCGGCCCAAGACCTACTGGCCCGCCAACTCCACGGTCACGGTCCGGAGCAACCTGGAGGGCATCAAGATCACCGATGAGCTCTACGGGGCCGCCGCCAAGCCCGTGAAGCTGGAGATCGGGGACCGGGTCGAGGTCATCACCGACGCCTCCTCGCACTACATGACGTTCAAGCGCAACGGAAAAGTGATCAACACCATTCCGGTGACGACCGGGAAGCCCGGCTTCTCCACCCGCAACGGCGTCAAGGTGGTACTGGGCAAGGAGTACTTCGTACGGATGCGCGGCACCACGGTGGGCATTTCCGCGGCCAGTTCCGAGGGGTACGACCTGCCCGTCTACTACGCCACCCGGGTGACCTGGAGCGGCGAGTACGTCCACGCCGCGCCGTGGTCGGTCGGCTCCCACGGCTACGCCAACGTCAGCCACGGCTGCACGGGCATGAGCACCCGCAACGCCGCCTGGTTCTACGAGAACATCACCGAGGGCGACATCGTCGAGGTGGTCAACAGCATCGGCGAGGAGATGGACACCTTCGGCAACGGCTACGGCGACTGGAACATGGACTGGAAGGAATGGCGCGAGGGCAGCGCCCTGCTCAAGGGCACCCACGACGGCCGCAGCCCGATCGACCAGGCCCGCCTGCGGCCCCGTATCTGACGTACCGGCTCCCGGCCCGCCGTGCTCCGGGCCGCGGGGCCGGCCCCGCGCCGGAGGCGGCCCCACGGACGGCCCCACGGACGGCCGTACGGCCGCCCGCGGGGCCGCGGAGTGCCGCTCAGGCGTCCAGCGACAGCCGGGCCCGCAGCAGGCGCGCCAGGGCGTCCGCGAACTCCGCCGGGTCCACCGGAAGGGTGACGGCGGCGTCCGCGCGGCTCCACGTGGCCAGCCAGGCGTCCTGGGGGCGCCCCATCAGCAGCAGCACCGGCGGACATTGGAAGATCTCGTCCTTGATCTGCCGGGCCACGCCCATGCCGCCGGCGGGAGCCGCCTCGCCGTCCAGCACGCAGACGTCGATGCCGCCCTCGTCCAGCTCCTTCAGGACCGCCGGCAGTGTCGCGCACTCCAGGAACTCCACCGGCGGCAGGTCCGCGGCCGGCCTGCGCCCCGCCGCCAGCCGCACCTGCTCCCGGGTGCCCGCGTCGTCGCTGTAGACCAGAACCCGTGCAGTCGCCCGCATTTCGTTCCTCCACGTGTCACATGAATCACGCTGATGATCTTGGACTGTCCCGGCTGGGCCAGGGGAAGGGATGCTACTCCTCCGAGCACCGGGTCAACATCGGTTCCGTCAGCCTCGCCCGTACCCGCCCGAGGCCGTTCTTATGGGCCGTTCGGGCCTTGCACACCCCCCGAACACTCCGAACGGCACCCCCCAGGGTGAGGGCGGGATAAGCGACCGACATAATGTCGGTCGTGGCGACAGCAACGACAGTAGATACCGGGCACGCGCACCCGACGGTCAACAGGCCGAACCTCGTCAGCGTCGGAACCATCATCTGGTTGAGTTCCGAGCTGATGTTCTTCGCGGCCCTCTTCGCGATGTACTTCACCCTGCGATCCGTGACGGGCGCCGAGTACTGGACAGAGCAGGCTTCGGCCTTGAATCTGCCCTTCTCGGCGACGAACACGACGATCCTGGTGCTCTCCTCGCTCACCTGCCAGCTCGGCGTATTCGCAGCCGAGCGCGGTGACGTGAAGAAGCTCCGGACGTGGTTCATCATCACGTTCGTCATGGGTGCGATCTTCATTGGCGGCCAGGTGTTCGAGTACACCGAGCTGGTCATGCACGAGGGCATGAGCCTCTCGTCCGGTCCGTACGGCTCGGTGTTCTACCTGACCACCGGCTTCCACGGGCTGCACGTGACGGGCGGTCTCATCGCCTTCCTGCTGGTCCTCGGCCGGACGTACGCGGCCAAGAGGTTCACCCACGAACAGGCCACGTCGGCCATCGTCGTGTCCTACTACTGGCACTTCGTCGATGTCGTCTGGATCGGCCTCTTCGCGACGATCTACCTGATCAAGTAGCGAACACGTCACCGGGCAGGTCCCGGCACTCCATCCAGAAACACCGACGCAGAAGATCCTGACACCGGGGTAATCCGTGAAAAAGCTCTCCGCACGACGACGCCATCCGCTGGCGGCGGTCGTCGTTCTACTCTTCGCCCTGGCGGCCACTGGGGGGCTGTACGCCGCCTTCGCCCCCGCGGGCAAGGCGCAGGCCGACGAAACAGCCCAGTCCCTCGCCATCGAGGAGGGCAAGAAGCTCTACGCCGTGGGCTGCGCAAGCTGCCACGGTACCGGCGGTCAGGGTTCCTCTGACGGCCCCAGCCTGGTCGGCGTCGGCTCCGCGGCCGTGGACTTCCAGGTGAGCACGGGCCGCATGCCCGCCCAGCAGCCGGGCGTCCAGGTGCCGGCGAAGCCGAACATCTACTCGCAGGCGCAGATCGACCAGCTGGCCGCGTACATCGCCTCCCTCGGACCGGGCCCCATCACGCCGACCGAGAAGCAGTACGACCCGGCGGGCGCCGACATCGCCAAGGGTGGTGAGCTGTTCCGCAACAACTGCGCGCAGTGCCACAACTTCACCGGTGAGGGCGGCGCACTGACGAACGGCAAGTACGCCCCCAACCTTGAGGGTGTCTCGCCGAAGCACGTCTACGAGGCCATGCTCACCGGCCCGCAGAACATGCCCTCCTTCCCGGACAGCACCATGCCGGAGCAGGCCAAGAAGGACATCATCGCGTACATCCAGAACGTCAACGGTGAGAAGGCGACCAACCCGGGCGGCCTGAAGCTCGGCGGCCTCGGTCCCGTCTCCGAGGGTCTGTTCGGCTGGATCTTCGGCCTGGGCTCGCTGATCGCTGTCGCCGTCTGGGTCGGGGCCCACACCGCTAAGGCCAAGAAGTCATGAGTAGCCAAGACATTCCAGAAGAGAAGCTCCTGCCGAGTGAGCAGGGCGAAGCGCACCACGGCGGCGTAGCCGTCGCGGACGATCCGTTCGCCGACCCGGGCCTTCCGGTCCACCGGCCCCGGATCCAGGACATCGACGAGCGGGCGGCGAAGCGCTCCGAGCGCACCGTCGCGCTGCTGTTCACGCTGTCGATGCTGGCCACGGTGGGCTTCATCGCCTCCTTCGTGACCCTCCCGGTCGACAAGATCGTGTACATCTTCCCCATCGGGAAGGTGAGCGCGCTCAACTTCGCCCTGGGCATGACGCTGGGCACGGCCCTCTTCTGCATCGGCGCGGGCGCGGTCCACTGGGCCCGCACCCTGATGTCCGATGTCGAGGTCGCCGACGAGCGGCACGAGATCGCCGCTCCGCCGGAGGTCCGGGCCAGGGTCCTGCAGGACTTCGCCGACGGTGCGAACGAGTCCGGCATCGGCCGCCGCCCGCTGATCCGCAACACGATGCTGGGCGCGCTGGCCATGCTGCCGCTCTCCGCCGTCGTGATCCTGCGCGATCTCGGACCGCTGCCCGAGGACAAGCTCCGCAAGACCCTCTGGGCCCGGGGCAAGCTGCTCATCAACCAGAACACGATGGAGCCGCTGCGTCCCGAGGACGTCGTCGTCGGTTCGCTCACCTTCGCCATGCCGGAAGGCCTGGAAGAGGAGCAGCACGACTTCCAGGTCCAGATCGCCAAGGCGGCCCTGATGATCGTCCGGATCCAGCCGGAGGACATCAAGGACAAGCGGGAGCTGGAGTGGTCCCACGACGGCATCGTCGCCTACTCCAAGATCTGCACCCACGTCGGCTGCCCGATCAGCCTGTACGAGCAGCAGACGCACCACGTGCTCTGCCCGTGCCACCAGTCCACCTTCGACCTCTCCGACGGCGCCCGTGTCATCTTCGGCCCCGCTGGTCACGCGCTTCCGCAGCTGCGGATCGGCGTGAATGACGAAGGCTTCCTCGAAGCGCTCGGCGACTTCGAAGAGCCCGTCGGTCCCTCATTCTGGGAGCGCGGATGAGCACTGCCAACGACACCAAGCAGCGCAAAGCACCGGCCGGCGAGCGTATGGCCGACTGGGCGGACGGCCGGCTGGGCATCTACAGCCTGGCCCGGGCGAACATGCGCAAGATCTTCCCGGACCACTGGTCCTTCATGCTGGGTGAGATCTGCCTCTACACCTTCATCATCATCATCCTCACGGGTGTGTACCTCACGCTCTTCTTCCACCCGAGCATGAACGAGGTCCACTACCACGGCTCGTACGTGCCGATGCAGGGCGTCCTGATGTCCGAGGCCTTCGCCTCGACCCTGGACATCAGCTTCGACGTCCGCGGTGGCCTGCTGATCCGTCAGATCCACCACTGGGCGGCGCTGATCTTCGTCGCGGCCATGTTCGTGCACATGATGCGCGTCTTCTTCACCGGCGCCTTCCGCAAGCCGCGCGAGGTCAACTGGCTCTTCGGCTTCCTGCTGCTGGTCCTCGGCATGTTCACCGGTTTCACCGGTTACTCGCTGCCGGACGACCTGCTCTCGGGTACCGGTGTCCGCTTCATGCAGGGCGCGATCCTGTCCGTACCGGTCGTCGGCACGTACCTGTCGATGTTCCTGTTCGGCGGGGAGTTCCCGGGCGGCGACTTCGTCGCGCGGTTCTACTCGGTGCACATCCTGCTGCTGCCCGGCATCATGATGGGCCTGCTGGTGGCCCACCTGATCCTGGTCTTCTACCACAAGCACACCCAGTTCGCGGGCCCCGGCAGGACGAACAAGAACGTCGTCGGCATGCCGCTGCTGCCGGTCTACATGGCCAAGGCCGGAGGCTTCTTCTTCCTGGTCTTCGGTGTCATCGCGGCCATCTCGGCGATCGCCTCGATCAACCCGGTCTGGGCCCTCGGCCCGTACCGCCCGGACCACGTGTCCACCGGCGCGCAGCCCGACTGGTACATGGGTATGCCGGAAGGCCTGATCCGGGCCATGCCCGGCTGGGAGATCAACCTGTGGGGCCACACGCTCGTCCTGGGCGTGTTCATCCCGCTGCTGCTGTTCCCGCTGGTGCTGGGCGCCATCGCGCTCTGGCCCTTCATCGAGGCCTGGGTCACCGGGGACAAGCGCGAGCACCACATCCTGGACCGCCCGCGCAACGCCCCGACCCGCACCGCCTTCGGTGTCGCCTGGATCGCGGAGTACGCGGTGCTCCTGATCGGCGGTGGAAACGACATGTTCGCGCAGTACTTCCACCTCTCGATCAACGCGATCACCTGGTTCGTCCGGATCGGCTTCTTCGTCGTACCGATCCTCGCCTTCATCATCACCAAGCGGATCTGCCTCGGCCTCCAGCGCCGGGACCGGGACAAGGTGCTGCACGGTCGCGAGACCGGCATCATCAAGCGTCTGCCGCACGGTGAGTTCGTCGAGGTCCACGAGCCGCTCCCGCAGGGCCAGCTGCACAAGCTGACCTCGCACGAGCAGTACCGGCCCGTCGAGCTCGGCCCGACGGTCGACGAGAACGGCGTGGTGCGCAAGCCCAAGCTCGGCGAGAAGATGCGCGCCAAGCTCAGCAAGGGCTTCTACGCCGAGGACAACCAGATCCAGAAGCCCACGGTGGAGGAGTACAAGGAGATCCAGAGCGGCCACGGCCACCACTGATCTCCCACCGCGTGCCGGTAGGACCGCATGACCGCATGACCGCATGAGGGACTGATTTCGGTCAGTCCTGGTGTCGCCACGGCGAGAGCCCCGTCCAGTGTCTGGACGGGGCTCTTTGCCGTCTCCGGGGCTGGATAGGCTGAAGCCCTTCCCATTCGACGTGGAATCCTTGACCAGCAGCAGGAGCGGACCATGAACGTGGTGACCCCGGCAGGCGGCGACAGCGTGGCGGCCCGCGGCTGGCCGGGCGTACTGGACGCCCTGCTCAGCGGAGAGGACCTGCGCGCCGACGACACGGCCTGGGCCATGGACCGGATCATGCGCGGGGAAGCCACCGACGCCCAGATCGCCGGCTTCGCCGTCGCCCTGCGGGCGAAGGGGGAGACGGTCGCCGAGATCAACGGCCTGGTACGCGCCATGTACGAGCACGCCAACCTGATCGAGGTACCGGGCCGGACGGTGGACATCGTCGGCACCGGCGGCGACGGCGCCAAAACGGTGAACATCTCCACGATGTCGGCCATCGTGGTCGCCGGTACGGGCGCCAAGGTGGTCAAGCACGGCAACCGGGCCGCGTCCTCCGCGAGCGGGGCCTCGGACGTCCTGGAGAAGCTCGGCGTCAACCTCGACCTCACCCCGGCGCGGGTGGCGGAAGTGGCCGAGCGGGCCGGCATCACCTTCTGCTTCGCGGTGAAGTTCCACCCGGCGCTGCGCCATGTGGCCGCGGCCCGCAAGGAGCTCGGCATCCGCACCACCTTCAACTTCCTCGGCCCGCTGACCAATCCGGCGCGCGTACGGGCGCAGGCCACGGGTGTGGCCGACGCCCGGATGGCCCCGATCGTGGCGGGCGTGCTCGCCGAACGCGGTTCCTCCGCCCTGGTGTTCCGGGGCGACGACGGCCTCGACGAGCTGACGACCACGGCCACGTCGCGGGTGTGGTGGGTGCGCGAGGGCCGGGTGGAGGAGCAGGCCTTCGACCCGCGCGACGTGGGCATCTCCCTGGTGGACGTGGCGGAGCTGCGCGGCGCGGACGCCTCGTACAACGCGGACGTCGCCCGCCGCCTGCTGTCGGGCGAGCGGGGACCGGTCCGCGAGGCGGTCCTGCTGAACGCGGCCGCGGCGCTGGTGGCCCTGGACCCGGGCGCGGGCACGCTGGAGGAGCAGATCGCGGCGGGCATCGCCCGGGCGGCGGAGGCGATCGACTCCGGTTCCGCCCGTGCCGCGCTGGAACGCTGGGTGGCCGCGAGCAACGCGTAGGCCACGCGCAAGCCCTTTTGGGCCAAGGCCCCGGTCCGCCATTCGGACCGGGGTCTTGCCGTGGGCGGATCTTGTGGCAGGATGCTGACCAGGTCACGAGTGACAGCGTTCAGGCCCCGGCTTGCTGTCCGGCAACCCTCCTTCCGTGGCGGGGTGCCCCGGGTGATGACCGGGTCGTAGGCAGTGAGGTCTACGGCAAGCGCGGATCCCTCGATACCAGGGGTCCTGGTCTTTTCGAGGAGCGTTTTCCGTGAGCAAGCGAATGCGATAGGGCGACTCGCCCCTTCTTCCACCCCCGGACCAGGGCCACTTCGTGCACCCCTCCCGTCCGGGGCTCCCCGTACCCGCCGCACGGCCGTCCGGCCGTCGCCCCGCCGCGTACGGGCACACCGAAGCCATTCACCCCTGCCTGCCGGGAGATACCGCCATGTCCGCTGTGCTGTCCGCATCCCTGAACACCGCCGCCACCGCCACCGCCGAGGCCGCCTGTACCGAGCCGCTGCCCGTCCTCGGCCGCGACGTCACCGTCCCCCTCGTCACCGGCGGCGAACTCACCTACGCCGCCCTCGACTACGCGGCGAGCGCCCCCGCCCTGCAGCGCGTCTGGGACGACGTCGCCGCCTACGCCCCGTACTACGGCAGCGTGCACCGCGGCGCCGGCTACCTCTCCCAGCTCTCCACCGACCTCTTCGAGCAGAGCCGGGCCACGGTGGCCGAGTTCCTCGACTGCCGCCCCGGCGACCAGGTCGTCTTCACCCGCTCCACCACCGACTCGCTGAACCTGCTCGCCGCCGTGCTGCCGGCCGGCTGCCAGGTCTTCGTCTTCGAGACCGAGCACCACGCCTCGCTGCTGCCGTGGACGGACGCCCAGGTCACGTACCTCAACGCCCCCCGGACCGCGGACGAGGCCGTCGCCATCCTGGAGCGGGCCCTCGCCGGCCGGGAGCCGTCCCCTGGCTCTTCGAGCTGGGGAGACCCCAAGGGGCCGGCGCTGGTCTGCGTCACGGGCGCGTCCAACGTCACCGGTGAACTGTGGCCGGTGAAGGAACTCGCCGCCGCCGCACACGCCCACGGCGCCCGCATCGTGCTCGACGCCGCCCAGCTGGCCCCGCACCACCCCGTCTCCGTGCGGCACCTGGACGTGGACTGGGTCGCCTTCTCCGGACACAAGCTCTACGCACCCTTCGGCTCGGGCGTCCTGGCCGGCCGGGCGGACTGGCTGCGGGAGGGCGAGCCGTACCTGGCGGGCGGCGGCGCCTCGCGGACGGTGGCCCGCCGCGAGGACGGCGGCGTGGACGTCGAGTGGCACACCACGGCCGCCCGCCACGAGGCCGGCTCCCCGAACGTCATCGGCGTCTACTCGATCGCCTCCGCCTGCCGCGCCCTGACCGAGGCGGGCTTCGAGAACCTGCTCGCGCGGGAGCGGCGGCTCATCGCCACGGTCCGGGCGGGCCTGGCGGAGGTCCCGCAGGTGCGGGTGCTGTCCCTGTTCGGCGACGACGCGCTGCGGGTCGGGGTCATCTCCTTCGTGGTGGACGGCTGGAACAGCTCCCACTTCGCGGCGGCGCTGTCCGCGGAGTACGGGATCGGCGTGCGCGACGGGCTGTTCTGCGCGCACCCGCTGGTGCGCACGCTGCTGGGCAGCGAGCCGCAGGCCCAGGGCGAGTGCGGGGCCCCCGAGGCGGCGCCGGGCGAGCGGTCCCTCAACGCGATCCGGGTCAGCTTCGGCGCCGGCACCCCGGACGAGCACGTGGAGCGGTTCGTCCGCGCGGTGAAGGAGCTCGTCGCGGAGGGCGCGAAGTGGCAGTACCGCACGGAAGAGGGCCGCTGCGTCCCGGCCGTGTGACAGGCTGCGGATCATGAGGTACTGGGACCCGATGCCGACCGTCCGAGCCTGCGTCGTCGGCGAACCGCTGCCGGGTCATGCGCAGTGGGTGCCGGCGTACGCCCCGCCGTGGGGCGAATGGCCGGACGCGTGGACGGAGCGCGACTGGCGCAATGTGCCGGGGCCGTTCTACGGCGCGGGGACCGACACCTGCTGGGTGGGGCGGGAGGTCGCGCCTGCCCAGGTGCTCTACGACGACGATTCGGGCCAGGAGTTCGTCTATCGACAGCCCCGCGACGCCGAGGAGACGTACCGGGTCATCGCTGCCGCGTCCCAGGACCCGATGGTGGGCTACCAGTGCAACGGCGACGCACACTGGACCCCTGAGCTGGTCCGTCAGTGGTGGAGCGAGCACGGCCGCGTGCGCGAGTGGGCCGTGGCCCTGGACCGGAAATGGTCCGTCTCGGAGCGGGAGGACGAGCGCGAGGCTGCTTCAGGGGCCCGCGATTACGTCGCCCACATCGACGGCGGCCTCGCGGACTACCTGCGCGGATACCTGTTCTGGCTCGGAGAGGGCCGCCCCGCCCGGTCGGGAGAGGCGCTGCCCCCGCTATGAGCCGCTACGCGTCGAGACCGATCGCGAAGGCCGCCTCCAGGTCGTGCTGGGAGTACGTACGGAACGCCACGTGCGTGTCCGTCGCCTCGACGCCCGGGATCTTGCTGATCCGGCCCGGGATGATGTCCGCCAGGTTCTCGTGGCGGGCCACGCGGACCAGCGCGATCAGGTCGTACGTACCCGTGACGGAGTAGACCTCGCTGACGCTGTCCAGCGCGGCGATGGACTCGGCGATCTCGGGGATGCGGTCCACACTGGTCTTGATGAGCACGATCGCGGTGATCACGGCTGGCTGTCTCCCTCGGTGGCCGTCGCTGGTCGCCTCACTCTAGTCCCACGCCGGTAGCGCACCCCCGCGTACAGGAAGCCGAGCGAGAAGCCCACCAGGTGGGCCAGATAGGCGACCCCCGGACCGCTCTCGGCGCGGTGCGCCGCCACTCCTTGGAGGGCGAACCAGAACAACAGCACGATCCACGCGGGAAAGCGCAGCGGCAGGAAGAACAGGAACGGGAACAGGCTCGTCACCCGGGCGCGCGGCAGCAGGCACAGGAAGGCGCCCAGCACCGCGGAGATGGCCCCGGACGCCCCGACCAGCGTCTGCGAGGACCCCGCGTTGGCCGCCGCGTACACGGCCAGGGCCAGGTAGCCCGTACAGACGTAGAAGGCGAGGAACGCCGCGCGGCCCATCCGCTGCTCCGTCATCCGGCCGAAGACGTGCAGGAAGAGCATGTTGCCGAGCAGGTGCGGCCAGCTGCCGTGGACGAACAGGGCGGTCAGCGGCGTCAGCAGGGCGCGGACGCCGCCGGTGAAGAGCTCGGCCGGGATCACGCCCCAGCGCCGGAAGTACGCCGTCCCGGCGGCCAGCAGCTCGTCGCCCGTCCCGTAGGCCGGGTCGAGCCCCGACGCCGGGCCCAGGAGGAACACGACTGCGCAGCCGGCGATCAGCGCGTGGGTGACCACCGGTCCCCGGGCAGCCTCGCGTACCGCCCGCCACCTTACGATCATGCGACAGAGCATGACTCAACAGCGCCCGCCGGGAGCGGTGGCAGGCCGTAGGGTTACGAGCTGCGGTCCGCGGACCGACGTGAGCGGCCCGACAGGCGGGTATGCGCCCCTGGACGGCCTTACGCCAGCAGGGCCATCCGCGCACGGCCGTCCGCGCTCCCGGCCTCCGCGCGCCCGGCCGGACGCGGACGGTCCGGCCCGCGGGCGGCTTTAATTGAATCAGCTACGAAGGAGAGAGCGGCCTGATGACGGTTCCCCTGCCGACCGACACCACTCGGTGGCGCTGCACCCTGTGCGGCAACCTCACGCGTTTCGACGTCACCCGTTCGTCGAAGGTCGTGGAATACGTACACCTGGACCTCGCCGGGGAGCCCAAGGTCGAGGAGCGCGAGGTGGTCAATGAGACCATCGAGTCGGTCCGCTGCCGGTGGTGCAACGCGGTGGACCAGATCGAGCTCGTGGACAGGCCGGGCGCGGACTCCTGACGGAGGCGCGCCCACAGGAAGATCACGGTAGGGGTGACGGATTGTGGAGCCAGCAAGCGGCGCTGAGCCGGCCGACGCGGCCGGCGACGCCGCCGAGGTGCTCGACCGCCCGCTGCCGGAAGGCGTGCGGCGCCGGGTCGTCGCACTGGTCTCGGACGCCTTCGGCGGACTGACGGTCGCGGATCTTCCGGCGCCGCTGCGCCAGTACGCCCGCTTCACCCCGACGCGGCGCGCGAAGTTCGCCGGCAACGCCATGGCCGCGGCCGTCGAGACCGACGCCGTGTTCCGCGGCAGGGTCGCTGAGAAGGTGCGCGAGGCGCAGGCGGATCTCGCCGGGGCCCTGGAGTCCGGTGTCCCGCCCGCCGCCGCCGACCCCCTGGACGTGGCGGCCGCCGCGTACGTCCTGCGGCCCGTCGGCTGGGTCAAGCTGGTGGCCGCCGCGGGCGAGGAGGCCCAGCGCGCCGACGCCGAGCGGGTGGGCGAGGAGACCCGGCGCGAGCTGGAGCGGCTGCGCGAGGAGCTGGCCCACGTACGGGAACAGCAGCGCACCGGCGGTGAGCAGGTGCGCGTCGAGCTCGACGCGGCCCGCAAGGAAGCGGAATCGCTTCACCGCAAGCTGCGCAGCGCGCTGAGCGACGTCAAGCGCGGCGAGGCGGCCCTGCGCAGGGTGAACGCCGAGATCGACGGGATCCGCGGGGAGGCGGCCGCGCGCGTGGCCGCCGCCGAGAGCGAGACCCGGCGGCTCAAGTCGCGGCTGGCGGAGGTGGAGACGGCGCTGGAGACCTCGCGCCGGGCCACCCGCGAGGGCCGCAGCATCGAGGACATGCGGCTGCGGCTGCTGCTGGACACCGTGCTCGACGCGGCGGCGGGGCTGCGCCGCGAGCTGGCGCTGCCGCCCGTCTCCACCCGCCCCGCGGACACCGTGGAAGCGGTGGAGCCCGGCCGGATGATGCCGAAGGACATCGCGGCGCGCGCCCTGTCGGAGACCGATCCGGCGCTGCTGGACCAGCTGTTGGCGCTGCCCCAGGCGCATCTGGTGGTCGACGGCTACAACGTGACCAAGACCGGTTATCCGACGATGCCGCTGGAGAAGCAGCGGCTGCGGCTGCTGGGCGGGCTGTCCATGCTGGCCGCGCAGACGGGCGCGGAGATGACTTGTGTCTTCGACGGGGCCGAACTGGCAGCCCCGGTGCTGCTCGCGCCGCCGCGCGGGGTGCGGGTGCTGTTCTCCAAGGCGGGGGTGACGGCGGACGAACTGATCCGCCAGTTGGTGCGCGCCGAGCCGCCCGGCCGCCCGGTGGTCGTCGTCTCCACGGACCGGGAGGTCGCCGACGGGGTGGCCAAGGCCGGGGCACGGCCCGTCGCGTCCGCTTTGTTGCTGAAGCGGCTTTCGCGCGTTTCGTAAACTCCTCGGCGGTATGCCGGAATTGGCGGTGCGTTCAGGGAACGTACCGTCAAGTGCCCGGCACACAGCGTGCGCTGTAGGTAAAGAACCTGGTCGGGGACGGAGTTTTTGCCTTACAGGATTTGAAGTGATCACGGCGGGGTCACTAGGGTCTGTTCAAACCTTCGTGCGGTAGATCACCCATTCGGGGTGACAGCGAAGGCGCTGCCGAGTTGCGTCCTTCGGCGGCAAGAGGAAGAAGGAGCTCGCCTTCGTGGCGTCCCACCGTCGACCCAAGCAGCCGAACCGTGCTCGTGTGACCGTGCTGACCGCCACCGCGGCCGCAGCCGTCGCCCTTTCCTCCCAGGGTGCCTCCGCCGCTCCGGCGAAGCCGAGCAAGGACGAGGTCAAGTCCCAGGTCGACGCCCTCTACGAGGAGGCCGAACAGGCCACCGAGAAGTTCAACGGGGCCAAGGAGCGCCAGGAGAAGCTCGAAAAGGAGATCGGGCAGCTCCAGGACCAGGTCGCACGCGGCCAGGGCGACCTCAACGAACTGCGCAGCACGCTCGGTTCCATGGCGAGCGCCCAGTACCGCAGCGGCGGCATCGACCAGTCCCTGGCCCTCTTCCTCTCCGCCGACCCCGACAGCTACCTCGACAAGGCCTCCACGCTGGAGCACTTGAGCGGCAAGCAGGTCGAGGCGGTCCAGAAGATCCAGGACAAGCAGCGCAGCCTCGCCCAGCAGCGCCAGGAGGCCGCCGGCAAGCTCGCCGACCTCGACGCCACCCGCAAGGAGCTCGGCGAGAAGAAGAAGGTCTCGGCGGACAAGCTCGCGCAGGCACAGGCCCTGCTCAACAGCCTCACCGCGCAGGAGCGGGCGGCGATCAAGGACGAGGAGACGCGCGCCAGCCGCAGCGACAGCACGCGCGTCGAACTCGGCAACGTGCAGGCCTCGGGCCGGGCCGGCGCCGCCCTCAACGCCGCCAAGACCAAGGTCGGCAGCGCGTACATCTCCGGCGCCGAGGGCCCCAGCGCCTTCGACTGCTCGGGCTTGACCCAGTGGGCGTACAAGCAGGCCGGTGTCTCCCTCACCCGCACCACCTACACGCAGGCCAACGACGGCACACGCATCAGCCGCAGCCAACTCCAGCCAGGCGACCTCGTCTTCTTCTACGACGACCTGCACCACGTCGGCCTGTACGCGGGCAACAACATGACGCTGCACGCCGCCAACCCGCGCGGCGGCGTCAAGTACGAGTCCATGGACAACATGCCGTTCATGTTCGGCGTCCGCGTCTGAGCCGCGCCGCCCCAGCTCCAGGCCACGCCCCCGCCGCCCCCGCCTCGCGGAAGTGCGCACCGCACACCGCCCATCCGGGCGAATTCGCAGGCGGCGTACTGACCGCACGCCCCGCCGGTGACCTGCGTCTCCTGCGGGGCGTCACTGTGCGTGCCCACGGCGGTCGTTGGCCGGTGCCCGGTCGCGCGGCTACTGTCTGCCAGCGCGGACCCGGCCCACGGCCGTCCACGGGGGGCGGACCCGGGGCCCGCACAGCGCAAGGGAGCGGTTTCACGTGGCGTCCCATCGCCGGCCCGGGCCCAGCGGCCCCGAACGGAACACGAAGGTCACCGTCCTCACCGCCGCCGCGGCCACCGCGGCGGTCGCCATGACGGGCCTGCCCGCGAACGCGGCCCCCGGCCTGCCGCAGGAGCCGCCCGGCAGCAGCCGCACCCAGGTCGACCGGCTCTTCGAGGAGGCCGAGCAGGCCACCGAGCGCTTCAACGAGGCGGGCGAGAAGGCCGACCGGCTGCGCGCCGAGGTCAGCCGGGCCCAGGACGCGGTGGCTCGCGGCCAGGACCGCATCAACACCATGCGCGGCATCCTCGGCACCTACGCCGGAGCCCAGTACCGCAGCGGCGGCATCGACCCCACCGTCGGACTGATGCTGTCCGAGGACCCGGATGACTACCTGGACCGGGCCGCCGTCCTGGAGCGGCTCACCGACCGCCAGGCCCGGCAGCTGGGCGAACTGCGGGAGGAACAGCGCCGACTCGCCCACCAGCGGCAGGACGCGGCCCGCAAACTCGCCGAACTCGACGCCCTGCGCGCCGACGTGGCCCGGCACAAGCGCTCCGTCACGGCGAAGCTCGCCGCCGCCCGGCGCCTGCTCAACGCCATGCCGTCCGAGGAGCGGGCCGCCTTCGAGCGCCCCTCACGCGCCGGGGAACGCCCCGAGGGCCTGCCCGACCCCGCCGCCGCGGGAGCCGTCTCTGGCCGCGCCGCTGCCGCCGTGATGGCGGCCCGGGCCGCGGTCGGACGCCCCTACGTGTGGGGCTCCACGGGCCCCTCCGGCTTCGACTGCTCGGGGCTGATGGTGTGGTCGTACCGGCAGGCCGGCGTCTCCCTGCCGCGCACCTCGCAGGCCCAGCGGCACGCCGGGCGGCAGGTGCCCCTGTCGCAGGCGCGGCCCGGCGACCTGGTGACGTACCGCTCGGACGCCAGCCACGTCGGCATGTACGTCGGCAACGGCCAGGTGGTGCACGCGCCGTACCCGGGCGCCCGGGTCCGCTACGACCCGGTCGGGATGATGCCGGTGTCCTCGGTGACCCGGCCCTGACCCGATCGGGGCCCGGCCGGGCTCCGTAGCGCCGCAGGGTCCGGCGCCCGTCCGGCCGGTGCGTACGATCGGCTGATGTTTCCGGGTCGAGGTGCCGCAGGCCGTCGCGCCGTCCGCGTCCTGCTGCTCCTGCTCTGCCTCCTGCTGGCCGGATGCGGTGCGCCGGCGCCCCCGCGCGACGCCACCGAGCAGGACATCCGCCGGGCCGTGGCCGCCTGGTCGCGGCAGCCGCCCGAACGGCTCTCCGGGATCCCCCTGGAGGACTGGGCGTACGAGGTCGCCTCGGTGCGGCGCGAGGGCGTACGGGCCTTCGTACGGGCCGCGCTGCGCTACCGGCTCGCCGGCCACGACGCGGCCCCCGACGGCTCGCAGCGCGAACTCGAACTGGAGGAGGGGGACGGCGGGACCTGGCAGGTCCGGGCCGACCGGCCCGCGCCCGGCGCGCCGCCGCAGCTGTGGGACCAGGGACCGGTGGCCGTCGTCCGGGGCGCGCACTCCCTGGTCCTGGGCGCCGCCGGCGCCGAGACCCTGGCCGGGATCGCCGCCGAGGCCGACCGGGCGGTCCCCGCGGCGAGCGCGGCCTGGCCCCGGCCGTGGGCGGGCCGGGTGGTGGTGCTGGTCCCCGGGTCCCTGGACCGGATGGCGCAGCTGCTGGGCAGGCCGGCCGACGCCTACCGGGGACTGGCCGCCGTCACCACGGGACGCGTGGGCGCGGGCCCCGCCCCGGCCGACCGGGTGGTGATCAACCCCGAGGGGTACGCAGAGCTGGGCGAGGCGGGCCGGCGGTTCGTCCTCACCCACGAGGTCACCCACGTGGCCACCCGGACGGCGACCTCCGCCACGACCCCGCTGTGGCTCTCCGAAGGCTTCGCGGACTGGGCGGCGTACCGGGCCGCCCCCGATGCCCCCGCCGAGGCCGCCCCGGCGCTGGCGCGCGCGGTGCGGCGCGGAGAGGTGCCGGGCGCGCTCCCCGGGGCCGAGGCCTTCTCCTTCGGCGGTGACCCCGAGGCGGTGGCCCGGGCGTACGAGGGCGCGTGGCTGGCCTGCCGGCTGATCGCCCGGCGGTGGGGCGACGAGGCGCTGGTCGGGCTGTACGAGCGGGCGGGCCGGGAGCCGCTGGAGACCGCCCTCGAAGACGTCCTCGGGACCGGCCCGGCGGAGCTGACGAAGGCCTGGCAGGAGGAGCTGCGCGGCGAGCTGCGGTGAGCACCGTACGGCGCGGCGGCTTCCGGTACTGTCGGCAGGCCATGCACAAGACGCTGATCGTGACCAACGACTTCCCGCCGCGACCGGGCGGCATCCAGGCCTTCCTGCACAACATGGCGTTGAGGCTGGACCCCGACCGGGTCGTCGTCTACGCCTCCACCTGGAAGCACAGCGCGGAGGGCCGCGAGGCCACCGCCGACTTCGACGCCGAGCAGCCGTTCCAGGTCGTGCGCGACCGTACGACGATGCTGCTGCCGACGCCGCGCGTGACGCGGCGGGCGGTGGAGCTGCTGCGCGAACACGGCTGCGAGTCCGTGTGGTTCGGCGCCGCGGCCCCGCTCGGCCTGATGGGCCCGGCGCTGCGGCGGGCGGGCGCGCGGCGGCTGGTGGCGACCACCCACGGGCACGAGGCGGGGTGGGCCCAGCTGCCGGCCGCGCGGCAGCTGCTGCGGCGGATCGGCGAGGGCACGGACACCCTGACCTACCTGGGGGAGTACACCCGCTCCCGGATCGCCTCGGCGCTGACGGAAGGGGCGGCGGCGCGGATGGTGCAGCTGCCCCCGGGCGTGGACGAGAAGACCTTCCACCCCGAGTCGGGCGGCGCGGAGGTCCGGGCGCGGCTCGGGCTGACCGACCGGCCGGTGGTCGTCTGCGTCTCGCGCCTCGTCCCGCGCAAGGGCCAGGACACGCTGATCCGGTCGATGCCGCGGATCCTGGCGGCCGTGCCGGACGCGGTGCTGCTGATCGTGGGAGGCGGGCCGTACGAGGCGGACCTGCGGGCGCTGGCCGCCGCCACGGGGGTGGCGGGGTCGGTGGTGTTCACCGGATCGGTCCCGTGGGAGGAGCTGCCCGCGCACTACGGCGCGGGGGACGTCTTCGCGATGCCGTGCCGGACCCGGCGGGGCGGTCTGGACGTGGAAGGCCTCGGCATCGTCTACCTGGAGGCTTCGGCGACGGGCCTGCCGGTGCTCGCCGGTGACTCGGGCGGGGCGCCGGACGCGGTGCTGGACGGTGAGACGGGCTGGGTCGTCCGGGGCGGCTCCCCAGAGGAGGCGGCGGACCGTATCAGCACGCTGCTGCTGGATCCGGAACTGCGGGCGCGGATGGGCGAGCGCGGCCGGGCGTGGGTGGAGGAACGCTGGCGCTGGGACCTCCTCGCGGAACGGCTGCGCGAGCTGCTGTAGCCGGGGGCCGAGCCTCCCGCCTCAAGCGCCGGCGGGGCTGCGCGTTTCGCTTCAAGCGCCGGCGGGGCTGCGCGTTTCGCTTCAAGCGCCGGCGGGGCTGCGCGTTTCGCTTCAAGCGCCGGCGGGGCTGCGCGTTTCGCCTCAAGCGCCGGCGGGGCTGCGCGTTTCGCCTCAAGCGCCGGCGGGGCTGCGTCTCAGCCCCGCCGGGTGCGTCCCGGTCCGGGCGGGGTGCGTCCGGGTCCGGGCGGGATGCGTCCGGGTCCGGGCGGGATGCGTCCGGGTCCGGGCGGGGTGCGTCCGGGTCCGGGCGGGGCCGGGGGGCGCGCGGGGTCAGCCGCGGTACAGGGCCTCGATCTCGTCCGCGAAGTCCTTCGCCACCACGTTGCGCTTCAGCTTCAGCGACGGGGTGATGTGCCCCGACTCCTCTGTGAACTGGGCCGGCAGGATGCGGAACTTGCGCACCGACTCCGCCTTCGACACCGCCGCGTTGCCGTCGTCCACGGCCCTCTGCACGGCGGCCACCAGCTGCGCGTCCTCCCGCAGCTCCGCCGCCGTCACACCGGCCGGCTTGCCGTTCTCCGCGGCCCAGCGGCCGAGGAACTCCTCGTCGATGGTGACCAGCGCGGCCACGAACGGCCGTCCGTCGCCCACCACCATGCACTCCGCGACCAGCGCGTGCGCCCGGATCCGGTCCTCGATCACGGCGGGCGCCACGTTCTTGCCGCCCGCGGTGACGATGAGCTCCTTCTTGCGCCCGGTGATCGTCAGGTAGCCGTCCTCGTCGAGGGTGCCGACGTCCCCGGTGTGGAACCAGCCGTCGGTCAGCGCGTCGGCGGTCGCCGTCTCGTTCTTCCAGTACCCCTGGAAGATCTGCTCGCCGTGCAGCAGCACCTCGCCGTCGTCCGCGATGCGCACCACGGAGCCCGGCATGGGCTGGCCGACCGTACCGATCTTCTGCTTGTCCCACGGGTTGAAGGTCGTGGCCGCGCAGGACTCAGTCAGGCCGTAGCCCTCCAGCACGGTGAAGCCGATGCCGCGGAAGAAGTGGCCGAGCCGCTCGCCCAGCGGGGCGCCGCCGGAGATCGCGTACTCGCCGCGCCCGCCGAGGACGGCGTGGAGCTTGCTGTAGACGAGCTTGGAGAAGACCTTGTGCTTCAGCTTGAGCCCGAGGGACGGGCCGCGGGGGGCGTCCAGCGCTCGGCTGTACGCGATCGCCGTCTCCGCGGCGGCGTCGAAGATCCGGCCTTTGCCGTCCGCCTGGGCCTTGGCGCGCGCCGAGTTGTAGACCTTCTCGAAGACGCGCGGCACGCCGAGGATCAGCGTGGGCCGGAAGGAGGACAGCTCCTCGGTGAGGTTCTTGATGTCCGGTACGCAGCCCAGGCGGATCGGCGCCAGTACGGCCGCGACCTCCACCAGGCGCCCGAAGACGTGCGCGGCCGGCAGGAAGAGCAGCACCGAGCACTCGCCGGTCTTGAACAGCGGGCTCAGGCGCGCCACGGCGTTGCCGCACTCGGCGAAGAAGTTGCGATGGGTCAGCACACAGCCCTTGGGGCGGCCGGTGGTGCCCGAGGTGTAGACGATGGTGGCCGGGTCGTCGGCGTTCGTCAGGGTGCTGCGCTCGTCCACCTCGGCGTCGGTGATGCCGGCGCCGGCGGTCCTCAGCGCGTCGAGGGCGCCGCCCTCGATCTCCCAGACCTCGCGCAGCTCGGGCAGTTGGTCGCGCAGGGCGGCGACGGTCCCGCTGTGGCCGGGGCTCTCCACGATGGCGGCGACGGCGCCGGAGTCGCCGAGGATCCACTGGACCTGCTCGGGCGAGCTGGTCTCGTACACGGGGACGGTGATGCCGCCCGCGCTCCAGATCGCGAAGTCGATCAGCACCCACTCGTAGCGGGTGCGGGAGATCAGGGCGACGCGGTCGCCGGGACGGATGCCGGCAGCCATCAGGCCCTTGGCCACGGCCCGGACCTCGGCGAGGAACTCAGTCGCCGTCACGTCCTGCCACCGGCCGTCGGCCTTGCGGCTCATGACGGCGGTGTCGGGATGCTGAGCGGCGTTGCGGCGGATGAGATCCGTCAGATTCCCGTCCGAAGGGACCTCGTACAGGGCCGGAAGGCTGAACTCGCGCAAGACTGCTGCTCCTCTGGGCGCCATCGCCACCATGTGGACCGACCGGACGTTACCCACCGGTAGTGGGTTCCCGATAGAGGGAACCGGCCAGATGTTCCGTGCGTCACAGTGACGCGGCCATACGGTGCCGACAGTAGTCGACCCCGTTGACGACCCGGTAGTAACCGCAGGTCCGGCCCCTCCCCAACCCCCTCTACCCGCCGTCCGCGGACTTCCCTAGGGTGATCGCATGGCTGGCAGCACGCGTGGCGCGAAGAGGGGTACCCGGGTGCACGTCGTGAGCGACGTGCACGGCAACAGCGAGGCCCTCGCCCGGGCGGGGGAGGGCGCCGACGCGCTGATCTGCCTCGGTGACCTCATCCTCTACCTCGACTACGCCGACCACTCGCGCGGCATCTTCCCCGACCTGTTCGGCGTCGAGAACGCCGACCGGATCGTCGAACTGCGCACCGCGCGCCGCTTCGAGGAGGCCCGGGCCCTGGGCCGGCGGCTGTGGGCCGGGCTGGACCGGGAACGGCTGACCGAGGAGGCCGTGCGCCGCCAGTACGCGGAGATGTTCGCCGCCTTCCCGACCCCCACGTACGCCACCTACGGCAACGTCGACATCCCCGGGCTGTGGCCCGAGTACGCCGACCGCCCCGGCCTGACCGTGCTCGACGGGCAGCGGGCGGAGATCGGCGGCCGGGTCTTCGGCTTCGTCGGCGGCGGCCTGCCCTCGCCGATGCGGACGCCGTACGAGGTGGACGTGGAGGAGTACGCCGCCAAGGTGGAGGCGCTGGGCGAGGTGGACGTGCTCTGCTCCCACATCCCGCCGGAGGTGCCGGAGCTCTGCTACGACACGGTCGCCCGCCGTTTCGAGCGCGGGAGCGAGGCCCTGCTGGCCGCCATCCGCCGCACCCGCCCCCGGTACGCCCTCTTCGGGCACGTCCACCAGCCGCTGGCCCGGCGGATGCGCATCGGCGCGACGGAATGCGTGAACGTCGGGCATTTCGCGGCGACGGGGAGGCCCTGGGCCCTGGAGTGGTGAGCTCCGCACGCACGGTAGCCTTCGAGCGGCGGCCGGAGGCCGCACACTTCCTCGAACACTCTCCGGAGGAGCGACCGCGATGGCGGAACACACCAGCTCAAGCATCATGATCGACGCTGCGCCGGCGGACGTGATGGCCGTGATCGCCGACTTCGCCCGCTACCCCGAGTGGACCGGCGAGGTGAAGGAGGCCGAGGTGCTGGCCGCCGACGCCGAGGGCCGCGCGGAGAAGGTCAGGCTGCTCCTCGACGCGGGCGCGATCAAGGACGACCACACGCTGAGCTACACCTGGAAGGGCGCGGACGAGGTCAGCTGGACCCTGGACAAGTCGCAGATGCTGCGCCAGCTGGACGGCTCCTACCGGCTGACGCCCGTGGACGGCGGCAAGTGCACCGAGGTCACCTACCAGCTGACCGTGGACGTCAAGATCCCGATGCTCGGCATGATCAAGCGCAAGGCCGAGAAGGTCATCATCGACCGCGCCCTGGCGGGCCTGAAGAAGCGCGTCGAGGCCGCCTGATCCGGCGCGTGACGGCCCGGACGGTGCGGACGGCGCGGGCCCGGCCAGGCCGGGCCAGGTGGGTCATTTCCGCGTTCTGCTGGTGGCTGACCCGGGTGGGGTTGTCGGCGAGGATGTCCTGCAGGGCCCGGCGGA